>CALJHL010000167.1 GCA_938075435.1 uncultured Thalassotalea sp.
ATACTTAATGCTGGCTGGGCAATGCCTATTTTATCAGCCGCCCGAGTAAAGTTACCAATCTCAACCAATTGACAAAAATATTGTAGTCGCTTTATGTTCATATATTTAATATATCATTATGATAAAATCAATATATTATACCTATTAACTTCATTGCGCTAGAGTAGCAACATAATATTTATTTACTGGAGTAGAAAATGAGCAAGCAACTACCAAACTTTAACTGGGAAGACGCAATGTCTTTAGACAGTCAATTAACTGAAGAAGAGCGCATGATCCGTGATATGGCTTATTCTTACTGTCAGGAAAAATTACTTCCTCGTGTTCTTGAAGCCAATCGTCATGAAATTTTTCATCGCGAAATTATGACTGAGCTAGGCGAGTTAGGCTTATTAGGTGCAACTCTTCCAGCTGAATATGGTGGCAGTGAAGTTAACTATGTAAGCTATGGCCTAATTGCTCGTGAAGTAGAGCGTGTTGATAGTGGTTACCGCAGTGCGATGAGCGTGCAATCATCTCTAGTGATCCACCCTATTTATACTTACGGTAGTGAAGCACAACGTCAAAAATATTTACCAAAATTAACGACTGGCGAATGGGTTGGTTGTTTTGGTCTAACTGAACCAGATTCAGGTAGCGATCCAGGTTCTCTTTCAACTCGCGCAACTAAAGTTGAAGGCGGTTACTCGATTACTGGTAACAAAATGTGGATCACTAACTCACCAATTGCCGATGTATTCGTAGTATGGGCAAAACTTGACGGTGTTATTCGTGGTTTTGTTCTAGAAAAGGGTATGGAAGGACTTACTGCACCGAAAATTGAAGGTAAATTCTCTTTACGAGCTTCAATTACTGGTGAAATCGTTATGGACAATGTATTTGTTCCAGAAGAAAACATGTTCCCAGAAATTAAAGGTTTAGCCGGTCCATTTGGCTGTTTAAACAAAGCTCGTTACGGTATCGCTTGGGGTTCACTAGGTGCTGCAGAATACTGTTTCTCGGCATCTCGCATGTACACTCTAGATCGTAAGCAATTTAACCGTCCTTTAGCTGCTAACCAACTAATTCAAAAGAAATTAGCTGAAATGCAAACTGAGATCAGCTTAGGTTTACAAGGTTGTTTACAAATGGGTCGCTTAATGGACGAAGGCAAATGTCCAGTTGAGTTAATCTCGATGATGAAACGCAACAACTGTGGCAAATCACTTGATATCGCTCGCGTTGCTCGTGACATGCACGGCGGCAACGGTATCAATGACGAATTCCACATTATTCGTCACGTAATGAACCTTGAAGCGGTAAATACCTATGAAGGTACGCACGATGTGCATGCCCTAATCTTAGGTCGTGCTATCACCGGCATTCAAGCATTCTGCTAAACCGTTTGCAAAAATATTATTAGCCATGCAACCATGGCTAAAATAACCAAGGCATTGATTAGTAAAACTAATCAATGCCTTTTTTTTTGCGCACTAGAATAATTTAACTGATAAAACCCAGCTAAAAAACCTTGGCTTACTGGCTGCTGACTACAAACTGACAAAATTGCCTATAATGTTATATCAATTACCTGTAATTAATAATTACTAACAAGGAGTTCTATTGATATTAGCGATAGAGTCAGTTAGTCATCGAATTATCGATGGTGACAGTCACCGGCTGTTACTCGCCAATTTATCACTAACCGTTGCTCGGGGAGAATGCGTCGCTTTAATGGGAGAGAGTGGCAGCGGTAAAACTACTTTATTGAATTTAATTGCCGGTTTAGAGCCGATTCAACAAGGCAATATTAAAGTCGCTGATTTATGGTTAAAGCAAGCTTCAGACAAGCAACTTAGTGGTCTGCGTAAAAAATATATTGGCATTATTTTTCAACAGTTTAATTTACTTAGCAGTTTGTCGGTAAAAGATAATATTGAGTTTAGTGCTAAGTTGTCAGGTCGTTTTAATAAAGCTCATGGCTTAGGGTTAGCCAATGAATTAGGCCTAACGTCTTTACTCACTAAATACCCAGCCACCCTTTCCCAGGGCGAAATGCAAAGAGTGGCTATAGCCCGAGCTCTAAATGCTGGTCCGCAATTACTATTAGCAGATGAACCCACTGGAAATTTGGATAAAAATAATAGTGAACATGTCGTTGACCAGTTAATAAAGTTGGCTAAATTGAATAATGCCGCTTTGTTAATGGTAACCCATAGCGCCGAGGTGGCATGTCGTATGGACAAAATCTACCGTATAGTCGACGGTTCCTTAACCTTACATCAAGGTTGATTCTATGACTAAAAAATCAACCTTAACACAGTACAATGAGTTTTTATTGGTGCTAAAAACACACTTAGCTGAATATTTAAAAAAGCCATTGTTAAACCTCGGCTTTATTTTTAGTTTGGCCATAGCGACTAGCACCTTACTGAGTATTTTAGTGTTAAATCATGCCAGCCAACAGCAATATCAACAAGCTAATAGCCGCTTAACATCACCTATTACTGCTCATATAGTAGCAAAAGCAGGGCAAACTATTACCATCGCGGATTATTCCCGTTTAAGAACGTTAGGCTTTTATCAATTAAGCCCTACTTATGTATTTACTAAAACCCTAAAAAATGGTAACAAAATCACTTTCCAAGCTATCGATATTTTACCTTGGGTATTAACGAAGCCAGCAAGCTATACCAGTAACGCTGTTAATATCGGCAAGGAGTACGCCAACTCACTGCAACTAAACGCTGTGAAGAAAATCACTCTAAAGGAAAATATAAGTCTTAATGTCAATATTAATGCTGCTGAAGATTGGGGAGCTGTTGCCTTACTTGATCTCACCCTCGCTTGGCAGCTATTTACCGACATTAAAGGATTTAGTCATTTAATGATCTCGGCAATGTCCGATGCCGAAATGTCACGCCTTGAAGCTGAACTACCGCCCTACTTGTCAATTCAGCCAGTTTGGTCTTTTGAAGAACGACAAGGGTTTGCCGATGCCTTGCATCTGAATTTGTCTGCTCTGGCTATTTTAGGTTTTATTGTCAGCCTTTTTATTTCCTATCAAGCGGCGAATCAAGCTTGGTCTAAACGCGCAGAATTGGCGGCGCAATTAAGGTTATTAGGCATTGAGCTAGATACCATCCAAAAAGTAATGTTATCTGAAGCACTGTTATTAACGTTACTCGCCAGCCTGCTTGGCATTGTCATTGCGATTGCCTTAGTCTCGGTGTTACTGCCTATTTTAGGCTTAACCTTGGAGCAAGTGTACAGTTTACGGATAAGTGGGCATTTCCAATGGCGATGGCAGTATAGTTTATGGGCATTGGTTATTTCGGCGCTCGCGGTGCTCGTGGCTTTAATTAGACAATTTAGAAGTATCGGTACGGCACAAATTGCTTTATCTGCTCGGCCAGTAAATACCCCCTTCAATTTCACATTAAGCTTGCTAATAGCGGTTATTTTATTGTTTGCTTTTTTTATCTGGCCAACTAACAACTGGTATCAATTAATGTTCAAGTATGGACTGTTATTGATGGCAAGTGTGGCTTGGTTAGCTAATTTTTTACGACTATTACTGCAAGCTTTGCCATTATTAACCCATTCATTTACTCTTAAATTTGTTTTTAAAGACGCTAGCCAACAAGTTGGCCGACGGTATTTACCGATAGCGGCGTTCTATTTAGCATTGACGTCTAGCATTGCTGGTGCGTTGATGGTCAATAGTTTTCAAACATCCTTTGTCGGTTACCTAAATCAATTACTTAATTCTGATATGTTAATCAGCTATAGCAAAGCACAGAAGCCTAAGCTAGAAAACTGGCTGCAGCAACAAGATGAAGTCGAACAGTATGTGCTATTGCAAAAAACCCTTGCTAAATATGGTACTGACACGGTTAAAGTTTATAGCCTTGAGTCTGATCTGCAACAGGTCAGTTCATTATTAAAAGAAGGCTATTTAGCGTCGTCAAAAAGTGAACACAATACTTGCTACATCAATGAACCGTTTGCCATTAAACGTTCACTATCTTTACAGCAACTCATTGTTATTCAACAAGGTAAACATTTTATGTCTTGCCAAGTTGTCGGAATTTATTATGATTATGGAAGCCAAAAATTTGCGATAAAAATCCCTGTAAAACAGGCTATTAAAAACCTTTCTGGTTGGCAAGAGTTTGGCTTTGCGGTCTTTTATAAGGACCATGTTAGCATTAGTAAACAACAGATCATCGACCAGTTAGCGTTCGATGACACACAAGTATTTGAACCTGCACAGATCAGAAAACTCGCACTAGAAGTATTCGCCCAAACCTTTTTACTCACCCAAGCCATTGCTTTTGTTTTATTGATGATTGCTTGCTTTGGCTTATTTTTATCCGCAAATAGTTTAGAACTGGCACGCAAAGCCGACTTACATATTTTAAGTAGTTTAGGCTATAGCCGTGTGCAGTTATTTTGTCACATGTTATTACAGTGGTTATTATTGGCGTGTGGAACCATTTTACTGAGTTGGCCTATCGCTATTATATTGGCTAAGGCGCTAGTTAGTTTGGTTTTACCCGCCTCATTCGGTTGGTCAATGCCACTGGTACTCGATCTAACTCCCTTTGCAGTAAACAGTTTAATCGCCTTACTGGTGCTGATCCCTGCACTTGGTATGCCGTTATATAAACTTAATACTAGGGCCAACTTATAATGAGAAAACATAATAAATTACTCTTATATTTTAAACCCACTTATATACTGGCAATCGGTATTCTTTTTTCTGCTTGTAGTGATAATGAGCAAGTTAACAAGGGGCATTTACAAGCTCTTAGCGAGCCTGATGGGTTGTTTCAACAACCTTGTGCTGATACCAA
>CALJHL010000168.1 GCA_938075435.1 uncultured Thalassotalea sp.
CCATTTTTGCGTTGTGTTATGCCTTGTTTGGCTGGTAAAAAAATCATGCAAAATATATGTGTGTTAGGAGCTACCGGTTCGATCGGTATTAGCACGTTAGACGTGGTGCGCAAGCACCGCGATAAATATCAAATTATTAGCTTGTCTGCTAATTCAAATGTTGCGGCTATGTATGATTTGTGCGTTGAGTTTTGCCCTCGAACAGTCGTTATGGTCGCCCCTTACAGTGCCGAGCAGCTTAAACTTAAATTAATGGATGCCGACCTTCATAATATTGAAGTTTTAGCGGGTAGCGCACCATTAGTTAGTATCGCCAGTAGTCGTGATGTTGATACGGTTATGGCTGCGATTGTCGGTGCCGCGGGTTTGTTGCCTACATTGGCGGCGGTAAAAGCCGATAAACGGGTGTTACTTGCTAACAAAGAAGCATTAGTGAGTTCCGGTGAGATATTTATTAAAGCATTGCAACAATCTAATGCACAATTGTTGCCAATTGATAGTGAACATAATGCTATTTTTCAGTGTCTGCCGTTTGCCGCACATGAGAAAATGACCGCCAATGATATTGTTGATTTTGGCATAAGTAAGATTTTATTAACCGGCTCTGGCGGACCATTTAGAACCCTGCCTTTGCAAGAGTTTGCAGACATTACCCCAGAACAAGCCTGTGCCCACCCAAATTGGGATATGGGGCAGAAAATATCGGTAGACTCTGCCACTATGATGAATAAAGGCTTGGAGTTTATTGAAGCTAAATGGTTATTTAATCTCAACCCCGATGATATTCAAGTGGTATTGCATCCACAAAGTACAATTCACTCTATGGTGCAATATAAAGACGGCTCTGTTATTGCGCAAATGGGTAATCCTGATATGCGTACCCCTATTGCGCATGCATTAGCATACCCGGAACGCATTGACTCTGGGGTTGCGCCGTTTGATTTCTTTAATTGTAAGAATTTTGAATTTTCTCAGGCAGATTTTAGCCGCTATCCAAATCTAAAATTAGCCATCGATGCCTGCCGTTTTGGTCAAGGGGCTTGTACCGCTTTGAATGCGGCTAACGAAGTTGCGGTAGCTGCATTTTTAATAAGAGCCATTAAATTCACTCAAATCAGTGAAGTTAATGCGGTGGTTATGACCAAATTTAAGACACACATCGTAGATGACCTTGATGCAGTTTTTACTTTAGATAAGCAAGCAAGGCTATTAGCACAACAATATATTGATGGTTTAAAGGAACGTGGTAACCATGTTTGATTTTTTTTGGAATAGCGCTTCATTCATTATTGCGCTTGGTTTATTAGTAACTGTGCATGAATATGGTCACTTTTGGGTGGCGCGTAAATGTGGTGTTCGGGTTGAGCGCTTCTCAATTGGCTTTGGTAAAACCCTTTGGCGTAAAGTTGATCGCCACGGCACCGAGTTTGTTATTGCGCTATTACCCTTGGGTGGATATGTAAAAATGCTCGATGGCCGGGTAGATGAAATAACCGAACAAGATAAAGCTTTTGCTTTTAATCATAAATCAGTTTACCAACGCATCGCCATTGTTGCCGCAGGTCCCATTGCTAATTTTATCTTTGCCATTTTCGCCTTTTATTTGATGTTTTTAATTGGCATGACTTCGATAAAACCTATTATTGGTAATGTTAGTGACGGCTCAATTGCTGATGCCGCAAAGTTGCAAGTAAACTCTGAA
This sequence comes from uncultured Thalassotalea sp., assembly GCA_938075435.1. GTDB lineage: Bacteria > Pseudomonadota > Gammaproteobacteria > Enterobacterales > Alteromonadaceae > Thalassotalea_A. Next base: position 1,703 of record CALJHL010000168.1, read on the forward strand.
ATTGTTGCCATTAATGAACAGCAAACTCAAGATTGGAATGCGGTACAAATGGCCTTAATAGGGCAAATTGGCGAGCCAAGTATCGAAATTTCTACCAAACTGGCTGACTCAACCTATATCTCTAAACACACACTTAACACTCAAAATTGGCAATTTGAACCGAGTAAAGCTTCGGCGATGCAAAGTTTGGGAATAGAGCCATTTTTGCCAAATACTTTAACCAAAGTTGCCAAGTTAGAAGCCGGAGCTGCCGGTGAAAAAGCGGGCTTAAAACTGGGTGATGAAATTATCTCTGCAAATGGTGTGAATATAGATGGTAATTGGCAGGGATTTGTTGATATTATTCTACAAAATCCAAGCGTTTTTATACCGATTGAGCTAGTCAGAGATAGCAAAAAATTGGATATTGAAATATTAGTGGGAACTCGAACACAATCTGATGGTCACATGACTGGGTACATTGGTGTATCACCAGTTATTGAACCTTGGCCTGAAGAGTATCAAATTGAGATTTCATACGGTCCGATAGAAGCAATAAGTAAAGCCGGCGCCAGTACCTGGAATTTAATTACGTTGAGTTTTGATATGATAGGTAAGTTAATTACCGGTCATGTCAGTGTCGATAATTTAAGTGGACCAATTGCAATTGCACAAGGTGCAGGCAGTAGTGCCAGTTACGGCTTAGTTTACTTTTTGAGCTTTTTAGCATTAATTAGTATTAATTTAGGCATAATTAACCTGCTACCGTTACCTGTACTTGACGGGGGACACTTAGTTTATTACTTTATCGAACTTATAAGTGGTAAGCCTGTTCCTGATAAATATCAGGAAGTTGGATTTAAAATAGGAGCATTGATTTTACTATCGTTAATGAGCATTGCTATTTTTAACGATTTTTCCCGGCTCTAATAACAAAGGAAAACCTTTGTTATAAATCAGAATTAGAAAGTTGACTATTCATATGATAATAAGAAAACTCGCCTTAGCAGTATTATTAGGCAGTGTTGGTTTTAATAGCCAAGCAGAAAATGATTTCGTAGTAGAAGATATACAAGTTAAAGGCCTGCAACGTGTTGCTCTAGGTGCGGCTTTAACTCATATACCTATTACCGTTGGTGATGACTTAAATGATTTTCGAATTTCACAATCGATTAAGTCGTTATACAAATCGGGACATTTCCATAATATTAAAGTGTTTCGAGAAGACAACAAAATAATATTTCGGGTAAAAGAGCGTGAAACTATTTCAAGTATTGTCTTTGAGGGCAATAACGATATTAAAGACGAACAATTACAAGAAAGCCTAGACGGAAGTAATATTCGCGTCGGTGAAACCCTTGATCGTTCCGTTCTAACTGGGATTGAGTCAGGACTTGAAGACTTCTACCATAGTGTCGGTAAATACAATGCTACCGTTACTGCAAAAATAATTCATTTACCTCGTAATCGCATCAGCCTTGATTTTAAATTTGAAGAAGGTGATGCAGCTGCCATCGAGCAAATAAATATTGTCGGTAATGAAGTGTTTAGTAATCAACAATTACTCGACAAAATTGAGCTGACATATGACTCACCTTGGTGGGATTTTTTGGCTCAAGATAGATATCAAAAACAAACCCTGCAAGGGGATATGGAAACCATAGAAAGCCATTACCTTGATCGCGGTTATTTACGCTTTGCTGTTGATTCTACTCAAGTATCTATGACGCCAAACAAAGAAGGCGTATACATTACCTTAAATGTCAGTGAAGGTGAGCAATATAAGATCAGTGAGGTTGAGTTTATTGGTGAAATGGCCGGCTATGAAAAAACCATTGAGGCGATTAGTCCACTGAGACCGGATTCTTTATATAATGGTGCTGAGGTTACTTACACCGAAGATATCATCGGTAAGTTTTTAGGACGCTTCGGTTATGCTTATCCTGAAGTTCGTACTATTCCTGAAATTAATGATGAAGATAACACCGTTAAATTAATTGTTTCCATCGATCCAGGCAAACGTATCTATGTAAACCGTATCAGTTTTTCCGGCAATGACGTTACTTCTGAGCAAGTTTTACGTCGTGAAATGCGCCAAATGGAAGGTGCTTGGTTATCAAATAACTGGGTTGAAACATCAAAAATGCGAGTTCAGCGTCTGCCTTATTTTGAAAGTGTGGAGTTTGAAACTACCCAGGTGCCAGGCGAAGAAGACTTGGTTAATATCGACTTTAGCGTTAAAGAACAACCGTCTGGTTCCTTTACTGCCGGTGTTGGTTATGGTTCTTACTCAGGCTTAAGCTTAAATGCCGG
>CALJHL010000169.1 GCA_938075435.1 uncultured Thalassotalea sp.
GGTATTGGCATAGCTGGCATCACTGGCGCCATTTCTTTGTTTATCGCCCTGTACGCATTTCAATTATTACCAATAAATTTTGCGGGTGCAGGATTACTAATTCTTGGTATCGCATTAATGGTTGCCGAATCATTTGCGCCCAGCTTTGGGGTATTAGGCGTCGGTGGCTTGTTATCATTTATTTTAGGGTCAATTTTTTTAATAGACAGTGAACAAACCGATTTAAGAATATCCATTCCATTAATTGCCGCGATAGCCCTTAGTGCCGCTTTATTTTTAATTTTTACGTTAGGCATGATATGGCGTACCCGAAAAAAAAATGTCGTGAGTGGCGAAGAACAAATAATAGGCTCAACCGCAATTGTTAGTGATGACTTTAACGGTCATGGCTACGTTTTATGCAATGGCGAACGATGGGCTGCCAGCTGCTCAGAACCGCTTTTTCATGGCGACAAAGTAAAAGTAAAAGAAATTAACGGCTTAACTTTATTAGTAAATCCACCGCACAAAAAGGAGTAAAATTATGGAGTTTTTAGTTTATAGTCCGCAAGTGTTTTATAGTGTAATGGTGCTATTAGGCTTTTTATTAATTATTTCAATGTTTCGAATTTTGCGCGAATACGAGCGCGGGGTGATCTTTTTATTAGGCCGGTTTTATAAGGTTAAAGGCCCAGGGTTAATCATTGTTGTGCCCTTTATCCAACAAATAGTTCGGGTAGATTTACGTACCGTAGTTATGGATGTACCGAGTCAAGATGTTATCAGCCGCGATAATGTGTCGGTGCGTGTTAATGCGGTAATTTATTTTCGTGTTATTGACCCTCAAAAAGCGATTATTAATGTTGAAAACTTTCTCGAAGCGACATCACAATTAGCACAAACGACTTTGCGTTCTGTCCTAGGACAACACGAGTTGGATGAAATGCTAGCGAATCGGGAAATGCTTAATGACGATATCCAAGAGATATTAGATGCTCGCTCTGATGCCTGGGGTATCAAGGTTTCTAATGTTGAAATAAAACACGTGGATTTAAATGAAAGCATGATCAGAGCCATAGCCCAGCAGGCTGAAGCAGAACGTACTCGCCGAGCAAAGGTTATTCATGCTAAAGGTGAAGAAGAAGCGTCAAGCGGTTTGGTTAATGCGGCGAGTAATCTTGCTAAGGAGCCCAATGCAATTTTATTGCGTTATTTGCAAACATTAACTGAAATTGCCGGTGAGAATAATTCTACTATTTTATTTCCTTTACCAATGGATTTACTAAAAAGTCTAGAGCATAGTATTAAAAATAAGAGCGATTGAATGACAACCGATGTTACCCCTTATTAATGTCGTTTGTCATAACTGGTGCAGCTACAAGTGACTATTTTGAATCGTTATTTCGGTGAATTTAGATTTATTTAAATTATTTTGAACTTTATTAATAACTAACCGTCATAACATACAGTAAGATTTTATGTTTCTCCCCAGAAAGATATTTTTAGCCTCCGCATTGCGGAGGTTTTTTTTGCTCTAAATTGCAATATTCCATTTAATTGCTAGGCTGATAAGGAACAAATTATTGGCCTTGATGCGCTTGAATTCATAAATAAATATTCGTTATGAGCTTTTTCATAAAAATCACCGCCGAGAGTTTAATTTTATTTAAGGATAAAAAGAATGTCTAAGATTTTAAACAAGACTCTCTTTGCTTGTGTGCTGGTCTTTATGCAAGTAATGCTAAGTTCTGCTTATGCAGACCCGAAGTCTAATAATATTGCCGATGCTTGGATAATGGTTCCGAATGCCGGTCAAGAAGGCGAATTTGAAAAAGCATTTAATGCTCATTTAAAATTTAGGGCCGCCAAAGGCGACCCTAGATCATGGCATACTTATGTTGCAGTAACAGGCTCTAATCTGAACCATTATATTGTGCGCTATTGTTGCACAAAATGGGGCGATATAGATGCCTATAATGAATGGAGTGACAACAATGAAGTACAACAACATTGGAATGCGAATGTTGCTCAATATGTTGAAAGTTATCAACATCATTTTGATGAACTTGATCTTGAAAATGGCAAATGGCCAGAGAAAGATCCGGGCTTCAAATATTTTGGCATCACCGATTACAAAGTAAAAGCTGGCCATGGCCAAAGCACCGCCGAAGGTATAAAAGCGCTTAGTAGTAATGCCAAAGACATGAAGTGGCCATATTCATGGGCTTGGATTTGGGCGGTTAGCGGGGAATCCAATTTAAGCTTAGTGATCCCTTATAAAAATTATGCCGACATGACGGATCCAGAAATAACATTTGATAAGGCACTAGCCACCCATTTAGGTAGCGAAGAAAAAGCCGGGGAAATATTGAAAGCATGGAGTAACAATTTCAAAAAAACCAGTTACACCATTTATCGATTACGAGAAGATATGTCAATGTAATTAATACTAAATGGCTTAATTATAAAACAATTAATTAAGCGCATTTGGATAAAAAATATGCCACTGTAGTACAGTGGCATATTTATTTCTGTCACTACAGTTTCGCAACAATAACCAAACCAAGTCATACCACTATTTTAGAATAAGAATCAGACTCATGAAATTTAAAAAAACTTTATTAATCTCCAGTTTAATTACGGCATTAACGTTAACCATTTCCGCTTGTGACAACGGCGTTTCACCGCAAGCTACAACGGATTCAACCGCGGCTGCACCTGCTGTTAGCGCCGATAAAAAGCCAATATTAACGGGTAATGAACTTGCACAGAAATACATTATCCTTGATGGCCATATTGACGTCCCCTACCGTCTTGAAGAAACTTGGGCCGATGTCACTAAAGCCACTGCCGATGGTGATTTTGATTACCCAAGAGCAAAGCAAGGTGGTTTAAATGCGCCATTTATGTCGATATATATACCTGCAGAATTGGAAACTACCGGTGGCAGTAAAGAGCTCGCAGATCAATTAATTGATTCCGTTGAAAAAATTGTTGCTCATGCTCCAGATAAATTTGCTATTGCCACCAGTGTTGAACAAGTAATGCAACATTTTAGCCAAGGCCTAATATCGTTACCTATGGGCATGGAAAATGGCAGCCCAATTGAAGGCGACCTAGCCAATGCGGCTCATTTTTATAAACGTGGCATTCGCTACATTACTTTAGCTCATTCAAAAGCCAATCATATATCCGATTCATCTTACGATATTAACCGCCCTGCCGGTGGCTTAACTGAATTTGGTAAAAAATTATTGGTAGAAATGAACCGACTTGGCATTATGATCGATGTATCACACATTTCTGATGACGCTTTTTATCAAGTGATGGAAATCTCAGCCGCGCCGGTTATAGCCTCACATTCTTCAGCTAGGTTTTTTACGCCTGATTTTGAACGCAACATGAGTGATGAAATGTTAAAGCGATTAGCAAAAAATGGTGGTGTAATTCAAATTAATTTTGGCTCTACATTTATATCTCAAGCCTCGCAAGACAGCTACAATGCCAGTAAAACAGCAATTGCCGATTTTATCTCAACTAACAATTTATCCGAAGATAGTGTCGAAGCAGTTGAATTTGCTAAACAATATAAAGTTAGCAAGCCATTTATCTATGCCAGCCTTGCAGATGTTCTCGATCATTTTGACCACGTAGTAAAACTCATTGGCATTAATCATGTTGGCATAGGTTCAGATTATGATGGTGTCGGCGATAGTTTACCTACCGGCTTAAAAGATGTTGCTAGCTATCCAAACTTAATTGATGGGTTATTACAACGTGGCTACAGTGAAACGGATATTGAAAAAATATTATCTGGTAATGTGCTAAGAGTGTGGTCGGCAGTGGAACAACACGCCGCATCGCTTTAAAAAATATAATCGCTTACGGCCGTTAAATGCACGAGTTTTATGGCCAAAAGCAAAATAAATAACCATTTTGAATTGCAACAAGTAACACTTCTATATACATAGATATAGAAGTGTTCAGGTTCATAAAAAATTTAACGTGACTCTGACCCTAGTTATTTTTACAGAGAATCAACAATCTCTTTAATAAGTTTTGGACCTTCGTAAATAAAGCCGGTATATACTTGTACTAAGGTAGCACCAGCGGCGAGCTTTTCTTGAGCTGCTGCGACGCTGTTAATGCCACCCACGCCGATAATAGGCATTTTGCCATCTAACGCCTTGGCGAGCAGTTTAATGGTTTCAGTACTTTTCTGCTGTACCGGCATGCCACTTAAGCCGCCCATTTCATCACCATGTTCAAGTGTTTCAACACCTTCGCGGCTCAAGGTAGTATTAGTGGCAATAACCGCATCAATATTATTGCTAAGTAAACACTCAGCAATTCCTGCAACTTCTTGTTCAGTTGAATCAGGGGCTATCTTAACGGCTAATGGGACATATTTAGAGAATTTTTCAGCTAAGGTTTGCTGTTCGGCTTTAAGAGCGCTTAAAAGCTCATTAAGGGCTTCTCCGTATTGCAAGTTGCGTAGCCCAGGGGTATTTGGCGAAGAGATATTGATAGTGATGTAACTGGCGTGTTGATAAACTTTGCGCATACATTCAATATAATCGTCTTTCGCATTTTCTTCTGGGGTATCTTTATTTTTACCAATATTAATGCCAAGTACGCCTTTAAAATTTGCCGCTTTTACTTGGTTTACTAAATAATCTACCCCATGGTTATTAAAGCCCATGCGATTAATAATGGCATTCGCCTCGGGTAAACGAAATATACGAGGTTTAGGATTACCTGGTTGTGGGCGCGGTGTTACCGTACCAATTTCAATAAAGCCAAAGCCCATTGCAGCGAAACCATTAATGCACTCACCATTTTTGTCTAAACCAGCAGCAAGACCAACAGGGTTAGGAAAAGTGATCCCCATAACTTCAACTGGTTTGTCTTTGATTTGCGAACCATAAAGACCTTTTAAAGCAAACGCGGCGGGAAGTTTTAACACCTTGAGTGTTAATTCATGAGCTTGTTCAGCGTTTAGTTTGAACAAAAGATTTCGTGCGATTGAATAAAGCATTATTTTCCAAAAAGTGTTTTAGCAATTAGATGTACGTGCAAGTATTATTTATAGTCCCTACAAATAAAAAACTCCCCAATAGTGGAGAGTTTATCATTATTAGCAATTAAAAATAAACGGTTAGGCTATTTTTAATTTTTCTTATCCGTAATTAATCGTGATAGTGAGACAACATCATCAACTCACGTAAACCGACTGAAAACTTAGCAAATTCATGTGCTTTAGTGGTTCTAAAGTCAGCTAAAATTTGTTGCCAACGTTCAAGTGGTTGAGCACTTTGAGCTTTCCAGTTTTCAAACATTTGATCTATGTCTTTACTGTCTGGATTAGAGCTTAGAATTACCGAAGTTAATGCCCGTTGTTGCCAATCTAACTCTTCTCTAAATGAGGCACGTGCTAGTGCTTGCCAGTGATTCTCAACTGGCTGTTGAGTAATTTGTGCTAAGAACCAATGCAAATCGAGACGCACGCCGACAGTAAAATATAGCTCTGCGACTAACTCAATTGGACGACTGTCTTGACAAGCAACTTGCGCAATATCCATGGTTGAGAATAAGGTTGATAGTTGTGAAAGTCGGTTGGCGATTTTCGCTGGCACATTTTCTTTTAACAACTTTTCTTTTAACACACTAAGCTCACGAGCTTCTTTTTCAATCAGGAAGCTATCGAGTTTAGTCGACAATACTTTAAATGCCGGACTGTAGAAGTCGATTGATTGTTCAATACTTAATGCTTTGTTACGATGGCGCAAGAACCAGCGGGTGGCACGACGAACGGTACGACGCATTTCATGTAACATGTCGGTTTGCACATCAGCCGAGATCTTGTTATCAAGTTGCTCTATTTGACGCCAAACGCTATCAAGTTCAAAAATCTCTGCACTTACGGCGAAGCATTTTACGATTTCAGCAATGGTTGCGCCGGTTTCTTCTTGCATTCGATAAACAAAATTCGCTCCCATGTAATTACATAAATTATTGGCTAAACGAGTTGCGATAATTTCAGCTCTTAATGGATGCTGTTGCATTTGTTCAGCATAGTCTTGTTGTAACTGCTTAGGAAATGCCCCATCCAGTAATTTGCTTAAGTAGCTGTCATTGGTCACTTCATCAATCACTAACTGCTCTTTTAACACCATTTTACCGTAAGCAACTAACACCGAAATTTCTGGACGAGTTAAGCCTTTACCATTTGCCATACGCTCAGCAATTTCTTCGTCACCAGGGATGAATTCTAAACCTCGGTCAAGCTTGCCTTCGCGCTCCAAACGGTGAATAAAGCGTAATTGCTCTTTCAGTTTACTCGCACCACGCGATTCAGAAATAGAGATTGAATGAGTTTGGCGATAACAATCTTCAAGAACAATCTCTTCCACTTCGTCGGTCATATCGTAAAGTAAATTGTTGCGCTGCTTAACGGTGAGATCACCACTGGCAACCAAACCATTAAGTAAAATTTTAATATTTACTTCGTTATCAGAACAATCAACACCACCGAC
>CALJHL010000170.1 GCA_938075435.1 uncultured Thalassotalea sp.
GTTGTCAAAAACGTTACGGTTTTTGCTTTCTTCATGGTCAAAATCAACCAATACTTGGCGAACATTAGCAGGAAGCTTAACGCCATAGCTAAACCATTTGAATTTTTCAACCATAAAACAAGTGAATAAACCACAGAACAATACCGGTACTGTTACTGGTGACATGCGAATTGCAAACTCAACGAAGTCCCAACCGGCTTGCTCTCCAATAATTAAGTTTTGCGGCTCACCAACGATGGTCATTACGCCACCAAGGGCAGTACCAACACCAGCATGCATTAATAGGTTGCGTAAATAGGCTCTAAATTGTTGTAAGTCATCACGAGAATAATCCGGTAATTCATGATCTGTGGTGTGGTCGTGACTGTGATTTGTTTGTTGGCCGGAGGCGACTTTATGGTAAACCGAGTAGAAACCCACCGCGACACTAATAATTACCGCTATCACGGTTAGTGCATCGAGGAATGCCGATAAAAAAGCACTCGCTAAACAGAATAATAATGACACAATTACTTTAGATTTTACTTTAGTGATTATTTTGGTGAACATCAATAATAATAAATTTTTCATAAAGTAAATGCCGGCAACCATAAAGATAAGCAACAGCACTACTTGTAAATTTATTTGAATTTCATGATATACCTGAGCTGGCGAGCTCATACCAATTGCCACCGCTTGTATGGCGAGGATACCACCCGGTTGTAATGGGTAACATTTTAATGCCATTGCCAGGGTGAAAATAAACTCTAACACTAATGCCCAACCAGCGACATAAGGTGATACAAGAAAAAATAGCACCGGATTTAGGATGAGAAAACCGATTATGGTTAACTTATACCATTTTGGTGCCTGCCCTAAAAAGTTGCGAAAAAAGGCGGTTAAGTACGAAGGTTGCATGAGATCCCTTAGTTAATGAATGTAAAAAGTGTTTAAATTATTCTGCGCACATTTTATGCTAGTATCGGTGAGTGGTAAATAGCATTTTAGCTAAATAATCGTAATGTAGGTAAATATAAACTTGACATGATCTGGTACAATCAGTTTATAGTAGACAATATCTAAAAATAATGATCTAACGCAAGCTCTCTTTGGAATAATAATGGTAATAAAAGCTCAAAGTCCGGCAGGATTCGCCGAACAGTATATTGTTGAATCAATTTGGAATGGTGGCTTTCCTCCTGGTTCAATCTTACCAGCCGAGCGGGAATTATCGGAATTAATTGGCGTTACCCGAACAACGTTACGAGAAGTGTTACAACGTCTTTCTCGTGATGGCTGGTTAACGATTCAACATGGTAAGCCCACCAAGGTTAATGATTTTTGGGAAAGCTGCGGCTTAAATATACTCAGTGCTCTGGCCCAGCTAGATCAAGAGGGTATTCCTGATTTGGTTGAAAACCTGTTGTCAGCACGTACTAATATTAGTGCTATTTATGTTCGTTCGGCCATTAAAAATTCGCCAGAAAAAGTGATTGAACTATTAACTGCGCGCTTAAATGCCGATAACAGTGGTGATGATTTTGCCGCCAATGACTATCAGTTGCATCACGATTTAGCCTTGGCATCGGGTAATTCTATTTACGTGCTAGTGCTAAACGGCTTTAAGAATTTATACTCTCGACTGGGGACTTTGTACTTTGCCGATACTGAGGCGCGCAATTTAACCTTGGCGTTTTATCAACAGCTGCTTGATGTGGCTAAACAGAACAAATTTAATGAGTCGGTGCATACGGTTCGTGAAAATGGTTTGAAATCTGCACAGGTTTGGAATAATTTAAAAGCAGATGTGCTAAAAGAATTAGCTTATTAAGCGGTTTTTTTGAAAATAGTACTTTATCCCTTGCTAAAGTCCGAGTAAAATACTCGGACTTTATTCATTTATATCTAGCAAATCTTTTGCACCCGAGGACTCCATGGAAACTATTGACAAAATTAAACAGCAAATCAGTGAAAATCCTATCCTTATCTTTATGAAAGGCTCTCCAAAATTACCTAGTTGTGGTTTTTCTTCACAAGCATCACAAGCATTAATGGGCTGTGGTGAAAAATTTGCTTTCGTTGACATTTTACAAAACCCAGACATACGTGCTGAATTACCAAAATATGCAAATTGGCCAACGTTTCCACAATTGTGGATTGACGGCGAGTTAGTAGGCGGTTGTGACATCATTATGGAAATGTACCAGCAAGGTGAGTTACAAATTCTAATTAAAGAAACTGCTGAAAAATACCCTGCAGCTGAATAATAATTTAGCGCTAGCCTTGTTTTTATAAAAAATAGATCTATATCTAATAGCAGTTAGCTTGTTCGACAGATTTTTATTTTTTCTGAAGCAAGGTGTTAATCTATTTATATAGTTAAGATTGGCTGTAAAAATTAAGCTCTACTGCAAGGCTGAGCAAAATCTATAAAGCTAACATGACACTATTTCTACAAAGTGGGTAAATTATATTTATCTGCTTTTATAACTTTAAATAATAAAATACTTGGAGAACACCATGAGCGTATTAGTTGGTCGTCCGGCACCGGACTTTACTGCAGCTGCCGTATTAGGTAGCGGTGAAATTGTTGATAACTTTAACCTTACTGAAGCAATTAAAGGTAAAAAAGCGGTTATCTTTTTCTACCCATTAGATTTTACTTTTGTATGTCCGTCAGAGCTTATTGCTTTTGATCACCGTATTGATGACTTTAAAAGTCGTGGCGTAGAAGTTATTGGTGTATCAATTGATTCACAATTTACTCATAACGCATGGCGTAACACTGCCATTAACGATGGTGGTATTGGTCCAGTTCGTTACCCATTAGTTGCTGATGTTAAACATACTATCTGTCAAGCATACGATGTTGAGCATCCAGAAGCTGGCGTTGCATTTCGTGGTTCATTCCTTATCGATGAAGCTGGTAATGTTCGTCATCAAGTAGTTAACGATCTACCTTTAGGTCGTAACATCGACGAAATGTTACGTATGATCGATGCTCTACAATTCCACGAAGATCACGGTGAAGTTTGTCCTGCTGGTTGGAATAAAGGCGATAGCGGTATGACTGCTTCTCCAGATGGTGTAGCTGCATACTTAAGCGACAATGCTGAAACTTTATAATATTACTCAAATTTTGTAATATTTTTAAAAGCTGCTTTTGCAGCTTTTTTTATTTGCGCTAAACTTAATTTAGGAAGGATACCAAGTTGCTTAATTAGTCGTTAATTTTTAAGGGCTGACAATAAAAGTAGTACACTTTTTGCACCAAATTGGTATGATGATAGCGCAAACATTAACCTTGATTTACTCAGATTTCGATTTTATTTTGAAAGAACATATGGTTAAAGGGAATTTGTCAAATAACTAAAAACTACTTGGCGAAGCGTAACAATAATAACGACATGGATTGGAAACTTATGTACCTTAGCAAGCCTATATATGAAAAATTACCTTTTGTTTATTTAATCATCGGGTTATATTTGTTTTTTAAATTTGACCTTGTAGCCAGTAATATATCGGCATTCGTGTTGTATTGGGCTGCAGCCTTGGTATGGATTAAACGTTCAGATAGTCGTCGCTTAACCCGGATAAAACAAACCGTACAAAGCGTGCGTATGCCACAAATGTTTTATGAATTTTTGCCATTTTTTTTTATTGCGATTAGCCTTATTATCGTTAAATACGTTACTCACCCATTAATCTTAGGTATTGCTTTGCTCTTGGCGTTAATTGCCCTTAAAAATTTATACTTAAGGCACCAATCTCGTTTGCACCCGTTGCGATTTGGAAAAAATCAGATAGATAAGTTATAGCGGCTTTTTAACTGAACGGATTTTTGCAGGAAATTTTCACTCAACTTATCTAAATAAGGGCAAATGATTTTAGCCCCTAGTGTCGAATGAGTGTCTAATTAGTAGAGGTTAGTTAATTTCGCTCTATTTCTTGTTGTGCTGGGTTATTGCTGTTCAGTTTTCTCTTCGCTATTTAACTCTAACTCTGGTTCTGCTTCAGGCGCTAACGGCCAACCACCCAGCTGTTGCCATTTATTGACTATATAACAAAATAGCTCTGCTGTTTTTTCGGTGTCATACAGAGCAGAATGAGCTTGCTCATTATCAAAACGAATCTTTGCAGCCTCACAAGATTTAGCCAAAACGGTTTGTCCT
>CALJHL010000171.1 GCA_938075435.1 uncultured Thalassotalea sp.
CATTTCAAGATGTATATGCTACTTTTGATGTTTCAATGCCTAGTTATTATTTTAGCTACGATGTGATTTGGTTTAGTGGTTCAGCCCTCTTAGGTGCTACGCTATTAATATCGTTCATCCTGAATCACTTTATTAAGAAGCTCGATACTTACTTAATAAAGAAGCCACAATCGAAATTATTCAAGGTATTTGTACCTAAGAAGATTAAAGAACAAATAGGATTAATTAATAAACTGTTCCTATCTCCACTAAATGAAGAAGAAAATAAAATAACATCTACGATTAAATGGTTTGAAACCAATGGTTTAAATGTTTCTGAAGAGCTTAATCATCTTATTTTTGAGCAAAAACTAATTTTAGAAAGCTTTGTAGAAAAAAGGATGTCTCTTTTAATAGGCGTAGTTTTTACTGTGATAGTTTTCCTCATATATCAACTAATTACTGTGATGTATGAACCGATATTTACAATGGGAGAAATAATATGAATAAGATAAAGGGATTTACTTTAATTGAGCTAATGATAGTCGTAGCGATTATCGGAATATTGGCCTCTGTTGCACTTCCAAGTTATTCACAATACACACTAAAAGCTCATATGGCTGAACCAATTACTTATGCTGGTAATTTAAAGCAGCCAATTACCGAGTATTATTCTCATCATTTACGGTTTCCTACTGATAATGAGCAAGCGGGTATTCCAAATTTTGATAAGATGATGACAAACAAAATAAAAAGCGTAACGGTTAAAGATGGTGCTTTTCATATTTTACTTGGAAACAATATTCCTGAACCTTTGCAAGGCAAATACTTAACTTTTAGACCTGTTGTAGTCGAAGGTAGCCCGACTAGCCCAATCTCATGGGTCTGTGGGTATGACCAGCCTTTCGAAGGTTTAAAGGCTGTAGGAGAAAATAAAACTAATGTATCTAAAGAGTTTCTTTCAGGAGATTGCCGAGGTTAAATTTAGACTTTAACTGCACAATTTTTTCTTGTTGTGCATGGTTAACTTAAAGATTAATTATCGCTCATAATTAATAGCGTTGCATTCACCTATTGAAACCACAACACTTTGCCGACGAATTGAATATTTCAAATTAAGCAAAAATCTAACGTATAGAGGCACGATATGCTGAAGGAGGTCCCGTGTCGCACTTTTTGCTCGCACAGGATGACGAAGTATTTTTTCTAATTGTAATTATGACTCAGGACGGCACTTTGCAAACGAATTGAAAATTTCAATTTAAGCCAAAAAAGCTAATGCACGAGTCACGATATGCTTCATGAGGTACCGACCTGCGACGGTTTGACGGTGTATTTTAACAAGGAAGTGAGTAGCTATAAGTGGCACTCCAGAGGCACTAACTACTTAATAATCACCCTCTTCTATAAATACCCGTCATAAAAAAAGCCTTGAACTAATTAAAGTTCAAGGCTTTTCATTTCAATTTGTTATTTTATTCGCGGTTGCTTATGAACCTGTATGTCGAGAAAAATCAGCACCAGAACCAGTTCCTACTAATTTACCAGCAACAAAATGCAAATATGTACATTCGTCTTTTGTAGTCATTCCGTCGGCATTTTTACGGTGAGTGCGGTAATACAAAACTTGAACTTTATCACCGTCTTTCTCATAAGTTTCATTAAAGTCGGCAACACCGAACATTTCATAAGCTTCATTGTAACCTGTAGCCAGATCTAATCGTGCAATTTTTTTACGATTTTCATATTCACGATCTTCATGAGAAATATTCATATCATTGTATTTACCGTCGCCATCAGCAACGATGATACAACCAGTTAAACCTAAAGTTAACGGGGCGATAAGTAATAATGTGGCTAACGATTTTTTCATATTGTTCTCTCTTATTAAGTTTGGATATTAATAGCAATTTTATTTTCTGATAAAAGTAAGGCAATTACCAAACCAACTTTTCAACCTACTGATTTAAAAGGGATTAAATATTTTAATAAAGAAGATTAATGACTCGATTAGCAAATTTCGCTACAATTTGATTAATTTAACAAATAAAGAACAAAAAATGAGCACAGAGTACGAAATTTACCAAATTGCCGCGACGATAGCGGCTCAAAATAAAACCCCTACAGTGGCGTTAATTAAGTCAAGGTTAACAACCAGCGTACCGTTAACACAAATAATTAAAGGTTTACAAAGTTGGAAAAATAACCCTGTTCCTCCTGAAAAGCCAGTGGAAACTCTAGTTGCAATGCAACCAATTCAGCTAGCCGACGCTCAACTTGAAGCGGCAATATCAAAGGCAGTCGCTCCTTTAATTGCTGAAATAGCATCATTAAAAAAGCGTTTGCAAATATTAGAGGCGAAAGCTTAATACTCTCGACTCTTATTTGCGGTTAAAACAGCGGTTAGTTATTTGGGTGGTAATTAATCGTTAGGCTAGCAAGAAATTCAGCTAAATTAGCGGCAATATAGGTTTTTGGTTCGCAGCCAATGGGTTCAACCCAAACTTCGCCATTATCGTTTTTAATGACCAAGTTAATATCGTCTTCATCGGTTACTGCAAAAAAGATTGTTGGCGCTTGCTTAAGTCGTTTTTTCATTAATAAATGACCGATAATGGTCTGTTGCAGGCGGTCAAAGTCGGCTTTATTCCATGCAAATAATAGCTCCAAGGTACCAGCATCGCATTGAGCTGGAATGGCTTCACTATAATAGCGGCTAAATAACTGTTTTATATCGTCATGGATACCATAACCAATGGCTTCCTCAACATTCGCAAAACCGACTTCATCGCTTATTTTAATAGGTTGCCAACTAATAAAGCCATCACCATCAATAGCGCCCTGCTCACAGGGTGAAGGCCAATCATCATCGTGCTCAATCATGGGTAATTTCGCAGTAGTTTGCTTTACTGTGATTAAAAAGTTCTGCATTAAATTATCAATGCGACTAGCAATACTTTGCTCAGCGGAATTCATCAGGTAAAATACACCTATCTATTATTGGATTATGGTTAAAAGCTTAAAAATCATTACTATTTAAGTTTTTATTATACCCACAAGCAAACATAAATTTAACTGAAAATGACAAATTATCAGAATGCCGACGAATTAAAATCGCTTACCCTAGGTAAAAGCACTGAATATATCGATGAATACTCACCGCAACTTTTACAAGCTGTGCCGCGAGCATTGAATCGTCAAGACTTGCAACTGAGTTCTGAAAACTTGCCTTTTTATGGTGAAGATATTTGGTACGGTTATGAGCTGTCATGGCTTGAGCCTAACGGCAAACCCGTGGTTGCGGTGGCAGAATTTCGCTTTTGTTGCACGAGTGCAAAC
Organism: uncultured Thalassotalea sp.; assembly: GCA_938075435.1. Taxonomy (GTDB): domain Bacteria; phylum Pseudomonadota; class Gammaproteobacteria; order Enterobacterales; family Alteromonadaceae; genus Thalassotalea_A. The sequence continues at coordinate 3,319 of CALJHL010000171.1, forward strand.
TTGGTGGAGTCGAAATCCTTTAAGTTGTATTTAAACAGCTTCAATCAGAGCCGCTTTAATAGTTGGCAAACCGTTGCCCATACTCTGCAAAAAGATCTAAGCAAAATTTCAGGTAAGCCAGTTGTCGTTAATTTATTTAAAGTTAACGACTGTCCGCCTTTAGAAATCGCCCATAATAGTGCGACTTGTATCGATGATATTGACTTAACCATTAATAATTACCAATTTGATCGACAATTACTTAACGGAAGTTGCCAAAATAGCGACAGCCCTTTGGTGCAAGAATATTTGGTAAGTCATTTATTGAAGTCTAATTGTTTGATCACCAATCAACCCGACTGGGCCAGTATTTACATAGAATACAGTGGCAAGCCGATAGATCATGGGCAATTATTAAAATACTTAATATCGTTCCGTCAGCATAATGAGTTTCATGAACAATGTGTCGAACGGATCTATACCGATATAATGGAATTTTGTCAGTGTACACAACTCAGTGTTTTTGCTCGCTACACCCGTCGTGGTGGATTAGACATTAATCCGTTTCGCAGTAATGAAAATCGTAATGCTCCATATCAGCGAACACTGCGCCAATAAATTCGAGTTAATTTAAAAAATTAAGCATTTTCTTACAATCAATTCTACAGTTCTACAGATTAATGGACTAAACTAGTTTTATAACCAATAAATTTTATTTTTGTATAAAAATCATTCAGTTGTATAAGGAAATAATGCAGATAGAATTAAACCCCGTCGGTAATATGTGCCTGCTATCACCACTTGAAGTCGATTTATTACAACACTCGGTAAATAGCGAACTTTATAAATTATTTCGAAATTGCTCTTTAGCAGTATTAAATGTTGGCAGTGATACCGATGATGCTGAGGCAATTTATAAGAAGTATCATAATTTTGATATTCAAATATTGAAACGTGAACGCGGGGTTAAGTTACGTTTACTTAACCCGCCAAGCCACGCTTTAGTCGATGGTAAAATTATTAAAGGTATTAAAGAGCAATTATCTGCAGTGCTACGCGACATTTTATTTATTTCAAATCGGTATTTATCAATGCCGAGCCCTCGCTCTAGCGATCAAATAACCCATATTGTATTTGATATAATGCGAAATGCTAACGCCATTAAACTCTATAGTGAGCCTAATTTAATCACCTGTTGGGGTGGTCACTCTATCGGTCATGAAGAATATAAATACACCAAAGAAATCGGTTATCAATTAGGACTTCGTGGCATAAACATTTGTACCGGTTGCGGGCCTGGTGCAATGAAAGGGCCGATGAAAGGAGCTACGTTTGGCCACGCTAAGCAACGTAATTATTCTGGCCGCTACGTCGGCATTACTGAACCGAGCATTATTGCTGCTGAACCACCCAATACCATTGTCAATGAATTGGTAATTATGCCCGACATTGAAAAACGCTTAGAAGCCTTTGTACGCATGAGTCATGGCTTGATTATTTTTCCTGGTGGCGCGGGTACTGCTGAAGAACTGCTCTTTATTTTAGGCATTTTATTGCACCCAGAGAATAAATTACAAAAATTACCGATTGTCCTCACCGGGCCTAAAGAAAGTGTGCAATACTTTGAAAATTTAGATAATTTTATTGGTGAAACCCTCGGCCATGAAGCGCAACAGCTTTATACCATTATTATTGGTGATGAACTTGAAGTAGCTCAATACTTAAAAGTGCAAATATCCTCAGTGATTAATTACCGTAAAGCTGTTGGCGATGCTTATCATTACAACTGGAGTTTAGTAATTGAAGAACATTTCCAGCGCCCTTTTGCACCAACCCATAGTAATATGGCTAATTTAAGTTTAAATAAAGCATTGCCAGCAAATGAACTTGCTGCTAATTTGCGTAAAATATTCTCAGGAATTGTTGCCGGCAATGTAAAACCCGAATGGGTAAAAAACATACGCGAAAATGGCCCCTATAAAATCTCAGGAGAGAAAGATATTATGACTCGCATGGATAAACTGCTATCATCATTTGTCACTCAACAACGAATGAAACTTCCTGGCAGTAAATATATTCCCTGTTATGAAATAGTTTCCGAATAAGACTAATGCGAGCTCACTTAATACTCATCGATGCCATGAACTTGATCCGTAGGATTTATGCGGTACAAGAACGCCCTTTTCTGCTATTAGATCAGTTGTCTGAAAAAACTAAACAGCAAATAATTCATAATACTAAAATTAACTCGGGTAAAGCCTTACAAAAAATTATCAATGAGTTACAACCTAGCCATGCATTAGCCGTATTTGACAGTAAAGCTCCCTGTTGGCGCTATAAGTTGTATCCTGATTATAAAAAAGGCCGAAAAAAAATGCCGGAGCATTTAGCAGCAAGCTTGGCAGACATACAAGATAGCTTTTTAGAACTGGGCATTGACTCGTTGGAATCAGAACAAGACGAAGCCGATGACTTGATCGCGACTCTGGCAATTAAAGTAGCTCTTCGAGGGCAAAACTGTACCATTATTTCCACCGACAAAGGCTTTCTTTCATTGCTCAATGAACAAATTAAAGTCTATGATTATTTTAAAAAATGCTACTTAGATGAAGACTTTGTTAGCAGCAAATTTGCGGTTAAATCAACGCAACTAATCGACTTTTGGACCCTTACTGGTGACAACACCAATAAAATTCCAGGCGTCCCTGGTATAGGCCCGGTAACGGCAGCTGAGTTGTTGAACCAATACGGTTCTGTTGCCAAGATATTGGTTGCAACAGACTTGAAAAAATCAATCGCTAATAAATTAAAAAACAGTGATTTACAAATTCAAATGAGCCAACAGTTACTTACCTTAAAAAAAGATATCCCTTTAGGTTTTAACCTAAAAGATATTCGCCTCCAACAGGAAGAAGAAGTTGAAAATATTGATTAAATAAAATCAATACCTTGTTACAAAATCAATTGTTAATTATTTGTAACGATTTCAACAACAATTTATAATATCAGACTAACACGTAATTTTAATCTTGCTCTGCCAAGGACAATAAATGAACAAGAAGATCACCTTTCGCATTTTGCTAGCCATTGCTCTATATGGAGTATTTGCAGCTGCTATTATGCATTTTTATAAAGATACCCCTCAAGATGTAAAAAACATGGTTTGGGATGAACGTGAAGGATATAACCGCCAATATATTGCTACGTTAAAATTAGATACCGTAAGCATTGATTTAATTTTTAAAGAGTTAGGTAACCCGGATATTACCGAAGCGAAGAAAGCTGACAGTAGTAATTTCCAAGTTTTATTTTACCGAACTCAACATCGCAAATCTGATGGTATTACCACTCAAGATGAATGTACTGCCCTTTTATTTAAAAATGACATTTTGATTGGTATTGGTGAAAGCGCTTATCTCGATTATAAACAATTGAATAATAGTCATTAGGTAACAAGTTAAATTACGGTTATGTTGTAATTAACTTTCAGTTTGTTATTAAAACATACAACTTTAGTCGACTTTGCGGCTAAAAACATCGATTAGATCAATAAACTACAATCTGTAACTGGTAAATCCTCACTAGTCATGGTATAAATCCGCCCAAGAATCACCGGCGGATTTTTCATCCCCTCTCGCAATCATTTTTTAAAAAGGCTTATTTCATGACAAAGCAAACAATCACAGTAATACCAGGTGACGGTATTGGTCCGAGCATTATTGATGCATGTATAAAAGTATTAGATAAAGCAGGTTGTAATTTTGACTATGAGTTTGCTGATGCCGGCCTTGCTGCTCTAGAAAAACATGGTGAATTGGTTCCGGCTGAAACCATAAGACTTATCGAAAAGAACAAAATTGCCCTTAAAGGCCCACTAACTACTCCGGTAGGCGACGGTTTTACATCAATTAACGTGACCTTGCGTAAACAATTTAAATTATACGCAAACTTACGCCCGGTAATTTCTTTTAAAGGTACCCGCGCTCGTTATGAAAATATTGATATATTAACGATACGTGAGAATACTGAAGGTATGTATTCAGGTGCTGGCCAAACTATTTCTGAAGACGGTGATTATGCAGAAGCACGAAGTGTTGTCACTCGTGAAGGCTGTAAACGCATCATCGAGTTCGCATTTGAAACTGCGCGTAAAGAAGGCCGTAAAAAAGTTACTGCTATTCATAAAGCCAATATCTTAAAAACAACTTCCGGTTTGTTTTTAAAAGTGTTCCGTGAAATAGCTGGCAATTACCCAGATATCGAAGCGACTGAAATGATCGTTGATAACTGTTGTATGCAGTTAGTTATGAACCCTGAACAGTTTGATGTCATTGTGACTACCAATTTATTTGGTGATATCGTGTCAGATCTATGTGCAGGGTTAGTTGGCGGTTTAGGTATGGCTCCAGGCGCAAACATTGGTGAAGACTGTGCAATATTTGAAGCGGTTCACGGTAGTGCGCCAGATATTGCAGGCAAAAACCTAGCAAATCCTTCGTCGGTAATTTTAGCGGCAATTCAAATGCTTGAATATTTAGGCATGAACGAGCAAGCCACTAATATTCGCAATGCGATTAAAGACGTAATTGAGTCAGGTGACCGTACTACTCGTGATTTAGGTGGTAATTTTGGTACTACCGATTTTACCGACGCATTACTTGAACGCTTATAAGTTCTGAATAAAGCAAAAAGGCCATCTGGCCTTTTTTAGTAAAAAAATCCCTAATTGATATT
>CALJHL010000172.1 GCA_938075435.1 uncultured Thalassotalea sp.
AATATCGTATGGCGGCAGTTGGCACACTTGAGACCTTCAACAATATAACGTAATGTAATCAAAAGCCGACGGGCTGTCATGAGCGAACAACGGACATTTGTTGGACTGATACGAAGTGCGTCTATAGCCACTATCTGGCAAGGTTTTTAGCGAATTCAGCAGAAATCACGCACCACGCCTATTCGCGTAGGCTCTGTCAGTGCGCCACCGCAATGCACTAACTGATATTGCTTATCACACCTGCACACTCAATGTGCAATAACACCTTTAACTCTACGTTAGTGCATTATAAAATTGCATTAACCTACTTTAATCTTAGTTGCTGCATGTGTATAATGTTTTCTCAAAGAACTAAGCGCAGACTATGAAGATGATAAGCGACCAAATTAAACAAAAAATTAAATCCAGATCTTTCTGGGATATACCTCAGAGCGACAGCATCCTCCCTGACGACCAACTAATAAGGCAGGAGTATATCGACGATATAATATCCCTGACGAATATGAATATTGTTGCAGCCATATTAGGTATCCGCCGAGGCGGAAAAAGCGTCATATCGAAACAATTCATTCAAGAGCTTCGAAGTAGCGGCACACCAGCTAGCAACATTCTTTACCTTAACCTTTTTCTGCGTCACATCTCAGATCTAAAGAATGAGTCCGTTTTCATGGACGCCATTGAATGGTGGCTAAGCGATATAGCTAATAAAAAAGGTAAACGCTACTTAATCATTGATGAGGTTCAAGAGTTAGAAAACTGGGATCTTAACGTAGCCTCTATCTTTGAAGATCACACGCTAGACTGTCAGATCATAATCACTGGCTCGAATTCAAAAATACTCTCGGACAAACTAGACACTTCTCTGGGTGGCAGATATACAATTTTGCAGGTGTTTCCGTTTTCATATATCGAATATTGCAAATTTACAAACAAAACACCTGGCCAGCAAAGTTTTATAGAATATCTACATGAAGGAGGGATGGCTGAGCCACTAAAAGCGTCAAGCGAAGAGCAAAAAGAGAGGCTCATACAAGACATCATCAATTCAACGGTTGAAAGAGATATTGTCCAACGTAACAAGGTTTCGAATCCCAAACTACTAAACGATCTTATTGATTACTGTAGAGGCATGTTTTCAAGAGAGATCTCCATCAACAACATTCAAAATGAGGTAAAAAGCACCATTAGAGGAAAGCACTCTGCCCCACTAATAACGGAGTACATCGAATATATTGAGGATGTTTTCTTTATACAAATACCAAAAACATACTCTTACAGAGCAAAAAACGTGCTTTCACGAAGTGTAGATAAACTATACTTGGCAGATACTTGCTTCGCCATTTATGAGCAAAACAAAGAAAAAGGAAGACTGCTTGAAAATGTAATCCACTCTGAACTGATTAGGGCTAAGTACAAGGTAAAGAGATACTTTGCCTATAAAAACAAAAACCTTGAGGTCGATTTTCTCGCCGAAAGAAAAGATCACTCCATGCTAATTCAGGTGTGTTGGGCATTAGGTGATCAGTCAGAAAACGAGAATCTATGGGAAAGAGAATTCGGTAACTTGAAAGAAACAAAGATGAATGCTAACAAGCTGGTGGTATCACTGGACGAGAATATAACATCACCTCACCCAGAGATACGGCATCAAAATGTTGTCACGTTCATAGAATCTTTGGCAAAAAACACCTCGCTTCCAAAATAGGGCGCAACATTCGACACGGGATGTTGGACATGAGGGGTTGCGCATAATGTCTCTGATTGGCACGCTGAACGGACGGATGAGATTCGATGGGATTACTGCAAGGTAGTCCCATTTTTCATGTCAAAAATCGAGAAATAGTATAAGATTTTTACTCAAATCTTATCTTTCAACAATTAACGCTAATAGAGCTAAAAAAGTATACTTTACAGATGTTGCTTGCTGAGGTTAGTTGCTTGGCTTTATTTATTTTGGTCCTGATTATTTGTGCCTTAATGGCATTTAAACCGGCGAGGTTGTTGGATAATAAAAACTAGCTTCGGGCAAGTATTAGCGATTAGGATTATGACTAACTCAGATGAATTATTGATTTTTATCTTTAGTGTTGCTTTTATTGGTTTTATTAAACGAGCTCGGCAAAATATCTACGCCAACCATTTTACCCACTTTCACCACAATGGGGATGGTAATTGGCGCGAAAGGCAATATCGCAAAAACCCCTAGTCCCAAACCTTTTAATACGTCGATAAATTGTTTATTGGCAATTTTCATTTCAGCTTCGGACGCCTGACGGCGAGTATATTTACGATAAATACTGAGCATTTCTTTCGTTTCATCATGCTCTTGCGCCAAGGCAATCTTAACTCGAAGCATTTGTCGCTTTAAGCGATAAATGCTTCGTTTGCGGCCAATGCGAATAACTCGAATTGGCGCTTTAAAGATGAGAATTGTTAGTTTGGGCAATTGAGCTAAATTTTAATTACGACGAATTAATCGACTAGAAAACAAGGTCAATAAAATTATCCAGCTCATGCTTCCGCTTGAAGTCGATTCAGAGGTGTTGGCTTTCGGTAATAATTCAAGGTTCGTATCAATATTGGTATCTGTTACGTCAATCGATTCAATCATGATCAAATGTCTATCAGTGATATATTCACCTTCTTGAGGGGTAGCTTCTAATGGAGTCTCGGTAAAAACCCCGCCTAAATTGTATGTCTTATAGGCTGAAATTCGATCGATAACTTCCATACCATCTCCCATAACGATACCAAATACGGTAAAACCACCATTTTGGTCATCTAGGTTCGCAGTATTATCATTAAGGTTGAAAAACCATTGATTAGTCGCACTGTTTTCGTTGCTGCCTAATTTGGCCATCGCAATTGTGCCGCGCACATTAGCTAATACTGGCTCGTTTACAACCGAACCGTGTTGTATTACTAAGTCTAAAGCTTGGTCATCAGTTGAATAATTATGGCCGCCACCCTGAATAATAAAATTAGGCTTGGAGCGATGAATAAATGACTCGTTATAAGCACTTTCTTCGACATAGGTTAAAAAATTTGCCACGGTTTTTGGGGTGGTATTGTCAAATAAATTGACTTCGAAATCACCTTGCGAGGTTTTAAACTGAACTACCGTTGCCTGTGCAGCAAAGCTTAAAGAAAATATGTTTGTAAGTAACAGGGTTACTAGTGAAATGTTTTTAAAAGTCATTATAAACTACCTAATTATAAGAATGGGCGCAGCTTAACTTAATCTCTATAAAAATAACAGTTACATTTTGTAACGCCAGCGGCTAAAAATGACACATAAGTACTTATTTGAGCAGAGTGGTTGTATTGACTTTAAACGGTGTGTTTTTTGTAACTAAAGTTAGAGTAAATTAATTATTTAGGGTTTTGTCATAACTAATGCACCATTGTTTAATTTAAACATTAGGTTGAATGTTTTATATTTATCTATGGTAAGTTTTGTTGTTTAATAAAGTCATTGAAATTTTATAGGTACAATTATGTTGAACATAACCGACCAGCAGCTGATAAAAAAAGGCTCATACATAAATGGTCGCTGGTTAACAAGTGCAGAGCAAATCGCGATTACTAATCCTGCCGATGGTTGTATTATTGCAAGTGTTGCCAATGCTGGTATTGTGGAAACCGAGCAAGCGGTTGTTGCTGCTAAAGCGGCGCTTGCAGTTTGGTCAGCAAAGTCTGCCTCTGAGCGGGCTGGCATTTTACGCAACTGGTTTAATTTAATAATGCAACATCAAGATGATTTGGCTGCTATTTTAACCCAAGAACAAGGCAAGCCATTGGCCGAAGCCAAAGGTGAAGTTGCTTACGGTGCGGCATTTATTGAATGGTTTGCCGAGGAGGGTAAGCGAGTTTATGGTGATACCATTCCAGCTCCTTCTGCAGATAAACGCATCATTGTTATTAAACAACCGGTTGGCGTGGTGGCGTCCATTACCCCATGGAATTTCCCTAATGCAATGATAGCGCGCAAAGCTGCCGCGGCATTAGCTGCTGGCTGTACTTTCGTGGTGCGCCCAGCAATACAAACCCCTCTTTCCGCCTTAGCGATGGCAGAGCTTGCTGAGCGTGCTGGTATTCCAGCCGGTGTTTTCAATGTTGTCGTCGGCTCTGAAGCCAAAGCCATGGGCGAAGTATTAACCATGCATCCTGATGTGGCCAAATTTACCTTCACCGGCTCTACCGTGGTAGGCAAATCACTGATCAGTCAATGCGCGCATGGCGTAAAAAAAGTGTCGATGGAACTTGGCGGTAACGCCCCTTTTATCGTATTTGATGACGCCGATATCGACGCCGCAGTGCAGGGCGCTATGGCCTCAAAGTACCGCAATGCCGGGCAAACCTGCGTTTGTACTAACCGCATTTTTGTGCAAAACAAGGTGTTAGCACAGTTCTCCGAAAAGTTTGTTGCCGCCGTTAAAGAATTAGCGATAGGTAATGGTTTAACCGCTGGCGTTAATATTGGTCCGATGATCTCCGCTGAAGCGGTAAAAAATGTAGATCAATTAGTGCAAAAATCAGTAGGTCAAGGGGCTAAAGTGGTGCTGGGCGGTAAGCAGGATGCGGCTGGCGCAAACTTTTATCAACCAACGGTGTTAACCAATGTCACTAACTCAATGGCAATTGCGGGTAATGAAATATTTGGCCCGGTATCGCCGATTATTGCCTTTAGCGAAGAGGCGGAAGTTATCGCCATGGCTAATGATACCGAATATGGTTTAGCGGCCTACTTTTATGCGCGCGATATTGGCCGAATTTGGCGGGTAGCCGAAGGTTTAGAATACGGCATGGTTGGCATTAATGAAGGTATGATTTCGAATTCGGCAGCGCCATTTGGCGGTGTGAAACAATCAGGCAATGGCCGTGAAGGTTCTAAATATGGTTTAGATGATTACTTAGAGATTAAGTATTTATGCATGGGTGGCCTTGATAAATAAGCTGCGGATATTTAATTGTGTGTCGTTATTTATTATTCAGCACCAGTGTTGAGGTAACACTGGCGCCAAACTACTTACCAATAATCTGTGAATTAATACGCACCTGCTCCATAGGTTAATTCATAACTATGGCTATATATCTCGAGGATATTACCAAACGGGTCTTCCATATAAATCATCCGGTATGGTTTTTCATTTGGGTAGTAATATCTCGGCTCGGCCATGCGCTTCTTGCCACCGGCAGCAACTATTTTTTCAACTAATTCTTCTAAATTCGGATCTTGTACACAAAAATGAAACATCCCTGTTTTCCAATATTCAAAATTGTCTTCAGGTTGTTGCTGATTAGCAAATTCAAATAACTCAACGCCAATTCGATCACCAGTTGATAAATGGGCAATTTTAAACTTGCCCCATTTAGCGCCGAATACATCGGTACACATTTCACCAATAGGACTATCGTCTTCAACGATTTCGGTAGGCTTCATTATTTGATACCAACCCAGAACTTCAGTATAAAATTCAACTGCCTTTTCTAAATTAGGTACTGAAATGCCGATGTGTGAAAATGTTCTTGGGTATGCTTTGCTCATGTTTTATTCCTTTTAGTTAATGACGAAAGTATACCTCCACTGGTAAAGTATGAAAAATTATCATAAATTATATCTATAAGAATATTTTGTAATGATGGTTTGTGTAATGAATAGGTATTTGTAATGATTAATCAGCTTTTGTTAAAAACCTTTTGTACTCTGGTTGAGGTTGGGCACTTCACTAAAACAGCCGATAAGTTGTTTATGACTCAGTCGGGTGTCAGTCAGCACATTAAAAAACTAGAGCAACAGCTTGATACCGCGTTATTAATTAGAGACGGCAAGTCGTTTTCGCTAACGGATGCCGGCAAGCAATTATACCATAAAGGCCAAGAGTTACTGCGCTCCTGGGACGATCTAGAAAAACTAATTAAGCTCGATGAACAACATCAAGGCCAAGTAAAAATAGCATCTCCAGGCAGTGTCGGCTTAAAACTTTATCCTTATTTACTCGGCGTGCAACAAGCCCACCCCCAATTAATCATCGACTATATTTTTGCCCCCAATAAACAAATTGAACAAAATTTAGCGGATCGAAAAATCGATCTAGGCTTACTCACCGACTTAAGTCAGCTAAGTAGCTTGATAAGTAAAAAGGTCGCGATCGAACCCTTAGTATTAATTACCGCCAATACCCTTGATGTCATTAATTGGCAGACACTCATGGCCTTAGGGTTTATTTCTCATCCGGACGCAAGCCATCATGGCAGGTTATTGCTCAGTAAAAACTTTTCCGAATTTGAACACATCGAGCAATTTGAACATAAAGGATTTTCCAACCAAATTAGCTTAATATTAGAGCCAGTAAGCAGAGGCCTTGGCTTTACCATTTTACCCTTATATGCGGCAAAGGCATTTCATCAACAGCACTTAATAAAAATTCATCATTTAGAATATTCAGTGAATGAAAGTTTGTATTTATGTTTTAATAAACATGGAGCTATGGCTAATAGAACTAGATTTATTGCCGAGTCAGTGAGCGATTATTTGACTGAACAAATAGCACCATAATTAGCTCAGATCAGAGGTTTGATTGGTTTCTAATTTTACTTTAAAAAACTGAAAAGATGAGGTTCGAACAATAATAAAGGGGAGATAGCTAACAAACGGTTGGGAAGTCGTTAGCTATCGGTGCTACAAGTTTTAAACGCTATTTAAGCATGATTAACGTTAGTTCAATATCTAACACTACATCTGGATGATATTTTTTCTTACCATCTGCGTGGTTAACTAAATATTGCATGTGTTGTGGATTATTGTTTTTTATGCCCAGCATCTGCACTTTTACCAAAGCAATATCTTCTCTGCCAGCAATAGCGGTAATTGCTAACACCGTACTTTGCGCATAAATGGTGTCGCCAGCAAAAGACGGATTACAATGACTACCACTATGAATCGCGCTTAGCCAAATGCCATTACCTAAGCCGTTGTAGCTTAACGCCCGACACAAAGAAATAATATGGCCGCCATAAACCAAGCGTTTGCCCTGTTTGGAGTTGGCCATTAGGTGCTGATCAAAATGCACTCGCGCATTATTTTGATAGAGACGAGTAGCTAACGAGTGATCGGAATCATTTATAGTAATACCGTCGCGATGGAATAAGGTATCGCCTACCTTGAAATCACTCGCTTTGCGCTGATAATCACTAAAGCTGTCTTGCCATTGTTGCAGTTGCAGTTGTTCAGGAATGCTCTGTTGGGCAACGCTTACCTCAGTATTGAGTTGTGGTACTTTATTAATACCACTGGCCGCAGCGCCCACTTGTTTGTGAACCATAACCCAACGTTTAAAGCTTAAAACTAAACCTCCGTGTTGGTTACTGGCCTTAGAATGCACATAAACCACCCCAGTTTTACCATTTGAGTTTTCTTTTAGGCCAATAACTTCACTACTAACCGCGATGGTGTCACGAGCAAAGCAAGGCTGCGAAAACTTAATTTCGGCATAACCTAAATTAGCCACCGCATTTAACGACACATCGTTAACGGTTTTGCCAAAGGCAATATGGAACAGCAAAAAATTATCAATCGGCATTTCTGCAAAACCGGCGGCATTGGCGACAGTGGTGGCGCAATGTAAGGCAAAGCGTGAGCCGGTGAGGGCGGTGTATAAAGTACAATCGGCGCTACTGATTGTTCTTGGTACTCCATGGGTTAATTTTTGCCCGATAGTAAAATCGTCAAAAAATAACCCGGTTGGAGTTGGTAAATAATGCTGATTATCCATAAATACTCTTTTTATTTCGCGGCTTAGTTAGTGTTCTAAGTATTACTTTTCTGGGCCGAGTAATTCACTTTGGCCTATTTCATGAACCTTGTTATACAAGCAAATAACTCGACTCGCCCATTCCTCTAAACAAGGCTCAATTAAACGATCATCAATAACAGCGACACTTTGGCCGGCCGAATTGGCAATTTCCATTGCCGCAATAATTGCCTTAGCTTTGCGAACTTCGGTGCCTTTCGGTGTTAATGCATCATTAGTATAGGTTAACTGTATCGGATGAATTACCGCTTTACCATCAAAGCCTAAGTCGCGAGCTTGTCGACAGCTAAACTCACAAGCTTGTACGTCTTTTAAATTAAAGTGCGGGCCATCAATAATACTCTTTTGATGGGCGCGAGCCGCTAAGATGCACATAGATAAGTAAGTTAATAAACCTTGTCTATCTAATGTGACATTAATGCGTAATGAATTGGCTAAATCGGAGGTACCCATTACTATAGTGGTTAATCGATCATTACAGGCGGCAATCTCTTCTGAGCGCAATACCCCAAGTGGTGATTCAATATTGGCCATCACTGATTTTGTTTCACCACCAGCATTATCTAAGGCATTAATTGCTTGGTTAAGTTCGTCGCCACTTTCAATATTCGGAAATAATATACCATCAATATCTAATTCGGCCACGGCAGCTAAATCTTCCATACCCCAAGGTGAGGTGAGTTTATTTACCCGGACAATTTTTTCGGAGTAGCCAAAGTTGGAATTTTTTAAAGCCTCAACTAGCAACTTTCTGGCTTCGGCTTTCCTACCGGGAGGTACCGATTCTTGCAGGTCGAAGATGATAGTATCGGCGGTTAATAGCCGCGCCTTCTCAATGTATTTAAGCTTATGTGCAGGTACATACAAGGCACTGCGTCTAGGTCGATAGTTACTATTGGTATTGCAGTTCATTGTTAAGTTCCTTGCGCTGTCGGTTGCTGGTTTTTTGCGGCTAAATCTTTAAGCATTTGTTTACGTAACACTTTGCCGTTTTTGGTGCGTGGAAAATCATCATAAAAATGGACTATTTTTGGCGCTTTATATTTGGCTAAATTGACACCGCCAAACGCTAATATATCCTCAGCCGTGGTCGTTGCCCCTGGAGTTAAAATAATACAGGCGCTAACTAATACTTTTTCTTTGCCAAGCTCTTCGCCTAGCGCAACACAATCGGCGACATCGGGGTGAGTTTTTATTACCCGTTCAATTTCATGAGGCGAAACTCGGTAGCCAAAGGTGTTGATGATGTCGTCTTTACGACCAATAAACCAAATGTAACCATCGTCATCAATTCTGGCGTAATCACCGGTATAAAAGAAACCATCGTGGCGAGCTTTGGCGGTTTCTTCAGGTAATTGCCAATAACTCAAAAATAATCCCGGATCATCTTCAGAAATAACAATCATGCCTTCTTCACCAGCTTGTGCCGGTTGGTTTTGTTCATTTATTAATAGAACGCCATGACCCGGTTGGATAAATCCGGCGGCTCCTGGGCGAATTGGAAATTTCTTACTTTGCGAAATATAGTAAGAAAACTCCGACATACCGATGGCTTCATATACATCCATGCCAAAACGTTCGCGCCAGGCATGTAATATTTCATCGGATAAATGCTCGCCAGCGCTCATACAATGACGCAGTGATGACACATCTTTACCAGCAAACTCGGTTTTTTGAATGATTTGTCGATATATAGTCGGCACGCCAATAAAAATTGTACACTTATGTTTGGCGATTAATTTTGGCCAAGTTGTGGCATCATTAGCGCCTTCATGGACAATAACGGTATGACCATGAAATAATGGGTCCATCAAGGCTGAGCCTAACACATAGGTCCAGTTGAATTTACCCGAATGCATTATTCGGTCACCCTCTTTAAAGTCAAACCAAAAACGGCTTGCCGGTAACCGACCAATGAGCGAGCGATGCGCATGCAACACGCCTTTCGGATAACCTGTTGTACCTGAGGTATAAACTAAATAAGCAGGAGCACTGGGCTGGCAAGCCACAATTGAGTCATCATTAGGGCAGTTTTTTAATAAGTGATCTAAGTCGAGTAATTGCACTTTAAGTTGTGGGTCATGCTCAGGCATTTCACCTTCACCCGCTAACAGCACGGCGCTAAGTTGGGTATCTTCGCTTAAAATAGCTTTTAGCTCCGGCCACATCGATTTCGCCGTCACTAACACTTTGGCGCCAGAATCTTTGGCTAAATAGGCCACTTCAGGGGCCGACAAAAGCGTTGAGGTAGGTACCGCAATGGCACCCTGCTTTAAGCAACCAAAGAAGCTGACCGGATAGTCAATGGAATTAGGCAAACGGATAAGTACTCGGTCATCCTTGCTTAATCCTAATTCTTTTAAGGTGTAGACAAAGCGACCACTTAAAGTGTCAAGTTGGCCATAGCTTAACTCACAAGTACCGGTGTTATCGTCTTCGATAATTAGCGCCGTTTTATTGCCATTGCCTTGTTCGACATGTTGACGCACACAAGCATAAGCAATATTAAACGTTTCGGGGATATTCCACTGCCAATCGGTAGCGGTTTCGGTTAATAAGTCATCAAATTTCATCATTATATGCGTCCATATGGCCAGTTTTCACGAATAACATTAATCGGTAGTTTCTTCAGAACATCGATTGCAAATTGCTTGTCTTTTTCATCTAAAGACTTTAACGCGTAAGCTCTTAATAAGGTTTGTAGAGCCTTACCAAACATTGGTGGGTCGAGCATTTCACCTTCAAATTTAATCGCTCCACCTAATAAAGCATCGGCATCTATGGCCATTTGCAATATATTAACGTTGCGTTGGATTTCTTTCGGTGATGGCGTAAATGCCACCTTACATAAATGGATATGATAAGGATGAATAAGCTGCTTACCGGTTAAACCCATTTGCGTTTCAATCACGGCGTGACCATGCACTACATGTGATTCATGATCGCCATGCAAATCTAACCAGCGACGCACATCATCGGGCTCAATAAATTTGTCTGGCATCGCTCCTTCATTAATCAATACCTCAACCCCGCCAATAACGCCTTTACCGGCGATTCTTGCTTCAAGTAATAGCATCCGCAGGTAAGTGAGTAATTCATCTATCCAACCTTCCGGCGTTAAATGAATTGCCATTGCTTTGGAAAAATCGTGAATACCAAATACCACATGTTTTACCGATGGAAATGCCATTAATTCAGCGGCAATTTTAAGCGAACGTGGATGTTCAATAATCGGCTGAATTTCAATGTCAGGGTTTACCCCGAGTAGCCAAGCTGACAAATCTCTGATTTCAGCGGCGCCATACATTTCACCAGCTTTTGCCAACACAATTACGTCAATGTGCTCGGCAACTTGCATGATCATTTCTAGATCTTTTTCGTATTCTTCAGTGCGAAATGGATTAATACGTAAGGCAATTTGAAAGTCTCGTTCGGGAAAACGTGGTAATTCTTTTAACAGCAACTCACGACTCATTGCCTTTTGTCGACAACCATCTTCTAAATCAAATAGTAAAGTATGGGCCTGGCAATTATGGGCATGTTTACGCATCCGCTCGGTGGCTTCGCTCATGGTTTCATACTCACCATTTTTCGGGGAATACTTGACTGGCGGGTAATACAGTTGAATGCCAGGCCAAAACCCACCAAGCACATCTTGCTCGTTTACCTGCTCTAAAAACTCGCTGTGATAGTTCATATTTTCCCCTGTTTACCTTTAATTAAATGCTAATTTGCCATGAGTTAATATTTTGTTAAAAATGAAAACTTACATATATAATTACATCATTAGAGTAAATATTTCAAACATTAGTTTAAAAAAGTGTTTGAATAATTTCTTAGATACCGTTAGGGTTAGTTATAACAAATCGTTTACAACTGTTTTGTCGCTGAGGTGACTAGCCGTAACCATTATATTTGTTACGTTTAAGTTATAAACGGAATCGACTTGTCTGTATCTAGGCAATTAGTATTAGACGGCTAGCAAGGTGAAACTAAAAAATAATAAAGTTCGGTTGCTAACAAATAACGCTAAAACTGGCGTTAACTAGTCTATTAGTCGTAATTGATGGAAGTTTCATTGACTTATTAGGCTTACATCTGTAATAAATTTACATAATGAAAATTTAATTGTTAAATCTTGAGGAGTTTGAAAATGTCTGCACCAGTTCATCCTAACATCGCCTTGTTCGATGCTGAAAAACCGTTTCCTGTCATTCCCAGTTGTGAGCATTTTGCTGGCAGTGAAAAACTAATCCTCAAAGCCATGACCATGCAAAAAGAAATCGGTCCAGTATTTGATATTACCTGTGATTGTGAAGATGGTGCAGCTGCAGGTTCAGAGCAAGCGCATGCGGAAATGGTTGGCCGTATTATTGGCAGTGATGCTAATGAATTTAATATGATGGGCGTGCGTATTCATGACCCGTCAAACTCTCATTGGAAAAAAGATGTCGATATCCTAATTCCGGCTTGTGGTGACAAAGTAGCGTATATAACCTTGCCTAAATGTACTGAAGGCGTACAGATTGCCGAGATGGTTACCTACATTCAAAACAGTGCTAAGTTTAATGGCATCGAACGCGAAATTCCAATTCATGTACTCATCGAAACCCATGGCGCATTGCGGGATGTATGGC
>CALJHL010000173.1 GCA_938075435.1 uncultured Thalassotalea sp.
CCCTAAAGTACCGGTAGCGCAAATAAGTCCTGAAGAAAACTCCGGGCTATAGCCTTTCTTTAGCATTGTCGGCAAAGATAACAAGCCCATGGTCACGACCGTCGCCCCGACAATACCAGTGCTGGCGGCCAATAACATGCCAACTAAAATAACCGAAATAGCTAAGCCACCGTGAAAACCACCAAATAATAAAGCCATGGTAGTCAATAATTTTTCAGCAATTTTAGCTCGTTCTAACACCACTCCCATAAAAATAAACAACGGCACTGCTAGTAATGTTTGATTGGTTAGAATGCCATACATTCGACTTGGGAAAGCGCTAAGAAAGGAGCTGTCGAAATCGCCAGTTAACATGCCAATACCGGCAAATGCTAATGCGGTTCCGGCGAGCGAAAATGCCACCGGGTAGCCAAATAATAAGACAATACACACGCAAACGAACATGACTAATGAAAGATATTCCATTATTTCGCCTCCGTCGGTTTTAATAATTGCAGTAAATTGCGGGCAATTTCAGCAAGCCCTTGCAAGGTAAGGGTGGCGACTAAGGCAAAGATAAGGCTTTTATTGAGATATACCAAAGGTAAACCACCGGGTTCTTTCGAGCTTTCCATAATTTGCCAAGACAACAACACATAATCGATACTAATAAAGAAAATGAACCCGCAAACCGGCAATAATAAGCAAACGCTGCCGATCAGATTAACTAGGGCTTTTTGTTTAACCGAAAATTTTTGATAGAAAATATCGACCCGTACATGCCCATCATGCTTTAAGGTATAGGCAGCACCGAGCATAAATACCGTGCCATGAAAGTACAGAACCGACTCTTGCATGGCAATCCAACCAAGATTAAAGCCATAACGAAGTACCACTATGCTAAAAGTCAGAAACACTATCAGCAAAGTAAACCACGCGATTAACTTACCTAAGAAGTGAGTAAATTGGTCACAGACATTTACAAATCGATTAAGAAAGGGGCTGAGCATTTCATCCTCTGAAACTGATACTAAATATAGTTATTTAGCCTAAAATATATGGTGTGCTATTGATAACAGAAATTAGCGTTCAATGAAATCTATCGGCGGCATTTATTTAACTGCATTGATGGTAAATTGGCTTATTTAGCAAATTGTTACTTACCACCGCCCATGCAATCTGGAGAATTAATAACTTGGCTTTCAGGCATCGCTTGCCATTGTTCGGGGGTATAGGTGTGTATCGCTAACGCATGAATGCTGTTGGCTAATTCATCCGCTAATACTGTATTTACTTCACGGTGACGGCCAATTAGGCGCAGGCCTGCAAATTTAGTGCTTACCACAACAACTTTAAAGTGTGATTCACTGCCCTCGGGGACGTTATGCTTATAGCTTTCATTGAGAACTTCAAGGTGTTCGGGTAAAAATGCTTGGCTTAATTTGCTTTTAATATCATCGGCAATCGACATTGGTAGTTCCTATAATGTTTCGAAAAGTTAAATTTATCCGCGCCGCCATGAATTTTTTCGATTTTGGCAGGCTGTGTCGCCAATGCTGTTGCAGTTGGCCTCTCATAATCAATAGACTACCTGATTGTAAATTTAAATTTAATTTTTCACCACTGCTTTTATGCTTTATTGCAAACTTACGCTCTTGCCCTAACGAAAGGGACGCGATCACCGGGTTACTGCCAAGTTCTGCTTCGTTATCACTGTGCCAGCCCATACCATCTTGTTGATCACGATATAAATTCGCCAGCACTGAATTAAAACGATACGGATAACTATGTTCAATATCTTTTTTTATGCAGGCTAAAGTCGCGGTCCATGGCAATGGCGTTAATGCTAAACCAGAGTATTGATATAACGCGCTTCGGTCCCCATACCACGCCTGTAGACGCGGAATTAAAACTGGCTTAGCAAACATCATGATTTGCTCTTGTTGCCATTCGAGTTCCTGTTGCAGTTTCGCGCATAACAGCGCGGCGCGTTGGCCATCATAAAAATCGGCGATGTAAATAAGATCGTCGTTACAAAAGTATAAAGGTTCACTGGGAAATAATTGCTGCATAGCATGATGTTATATTTTTTTGGTCACAGGTTAAACAAAAATTAACATAATAGAATTGGTATCGGCGTCGAATTTTTGCGACAATAGTCGACCATTTTATCGCTATTGTCGTTAAAGTTACTCAAGCTAATAAAGTTGCCATTATGCAAAGTCCATTTTTATACAATGACCAGCCGTTACAACTCGAAAGATTTCCATACGCACAAGTGAACCGCAGCCTTCAGGCTTGGGATGCCAGTGATGAGTATCTAATTAATTATATTAACGAACAACAGCTGCTGACAACCGATGCCAACATTGTTGTTTTTAATGACAGCTTTGGCGCAATTTCGGTTAATCTATTCGAATATAACCTGCAAATCATTAATGATTCTTATATTTCAGAACAGGGCATTAAAGAAAATTTTCGTAATAACTTTTTACCTCTTGAGAATCTTGAATTTCTTGACGGCATGAGTGATATCAAAACACCGGTTGATTTGATTATTTTAAGATTACCAAAAAGTAATGCTTACCTTGAGTATCAATTACAACAAATTCAAAAAATAGCCAGTAAAAATACGGTAATTATTGCTGCTGGTAGAGCAAAAGACATACACAGCTCGACCCTTAAATTATTCGAAAAACACCTTGGCGAAACTAAGACCTCATTAGCAGTAAAAAAAGCCCGCTTAATTTTTCCTAGCTTGGATGCGAGTAAACAGAAAACCTTGACCATGGAAAAAACTTGGCAACTCGAAGGTAGTAAATATGGAATTAACAATTTAACCATTAATAACAAAGCCAATGTGTTCTCTCGCGACAGTCTCGATATTGGTGCGGGTTATTTATTGGAGCACATACCCGATGCAGCACCAGCAACTGTTGTCGCCGACCTAGGTTGTGGCAATGGCGTTATCGGATTAGCAATGTTAGCAAAGAATCCCGACATTCAAATGCACTTTTATGATGAATCTTATATGGCCATCGCATCTAGTAAAGAAAACGTGCAACAAAATATGCCAGAGCAATTATCTCAATGCTTTTTTCAAGTAAACGATTGTTTAACCGATGTGGCCGAAAACAGCGTAGATTTAGTGCTTTGTAATCCCCCTTTCCATCAACAACAAGCGGTAACTGACCATATTGCTTGGCAAATGTTTAAAGAAAGCTATAAAGTTTTGAAAAATGGCGGCGAATTAAGGATAATAGGCAATCGACAACTGGCTTATCATATTAAGCTACAACGTTTGTTTGGTAATAGCACCACTATTAGCAGTAACAAAAAATTTGTAATTTTATCAGCGAAGAAATAATGAACATTAAATTTATCACCGTAGTTTTTGCAATTTTCCTAATTAGTGCTTGTGCTAATGAGCCAAACTTTATCACTTTAAATCCACAAGTGATTAATGCCCAACTACCAATTTACCAAACCCACCAGGTAAAACTGTCGGTTATCGATAAACGTGCCAGTAGCCATTTGGTTGAAATTTTAACAAATGATGATGGCGCTTCATTTATTAGTACTAAAACGCCAATTGAAAATGTACTTAATCAACAATTTCGGCAAGAATTTACCCAGCAAGGGTTAGAACTTAACAACTCTGCCAATATTCAAATAGACTTTAATCTGGTTCGGGCTCGTACTTATGTAAACCAAGACGTACTTGATTACCGAGCGAACACCATTATAAAATTGTTGGTAAAGATCGAAAATCAACAACAAACGTTATCGAAAACATTTACTCAGCGTGCGACTAGCCGCGGCCCGTTAACAGCCAATATCGATGAAATACAAGAAGACTTTAATTTACAATTATCAAAATTAATTACTCAAGTTCTTGAAGATGACCAATTACAGGGTTTTATTAAAGGCTAAATAAATGCAACTTAAATTAATAACGACACTAGCATTACTATTTACCTGTTTTAGTAGTGTGGCGACTCAAAAAATAATTGCCGCAAATAATCTTTATCCGCAAGTCAAAATGGAGACTTCGCTGGGGACTATTATTGTTGAACTCGATCGAGTTAAAGCACCATTGGCGGTTAACAATTTTCTTCACCATGTAATTTCGGGGGAATATAACAACACTATTTTTCACCGAGTTATTGAAGATTTTGTGGTGCAAGGTGGTGGCTATGACGTTAATTTCATCCCTAAAAAAGTCGGTAAAAAGGTTTTTAATGAATCTGGTAACGGCTTAAAAAACACCTACGGCAGTATTGCAATGGCACGCGAACACAACCAGCATTCCTCGACGCGACAATTTTATTTTAATGCCGGTGAAAACACTGCCCTTGATCCTGGTAAAAGTTGGGGCTATACGGTTTTTGGTAGCATTAATTATGGCGAAGATATCCTAGCAAAAATGGCCGCGGTTAAAACTGATTTTGACGAACAACAGGGTTGGCCTGATGTACCCGTTGAACCTATAGTGTTAATTAAGGCTACATTAATGCCTGAAGATTACCTCCACCAAGAAACACCTTAAGCACCTCCCACATAAACTTTTTGGTGCCATCATCGATACCAACAAGTTAAGGCTGAGAAATGCGGTTGTTGATAATAACTTCGCTTTTTTTGCTTTGCTCATCTAAAATTTTATAATAGTAGTTAAATTTATTCAACAAACCTATTGGTGAGGATGACTTGCATATCGATAATTTTCTCAACGATAAAATTTCACAGTTGATGTACATTTTAACGGCGTTATTGAAAAAGTCGGTACACCCAACAGAAGTGGAAATGTTTATTTGGGACTGCTTTGAAGAGTGGACTCAATTTAACGTGACCGATGAAACCCCCAGCAATGCTAAAGAACGAGTATTTTGGCATCTAATTCATGAATTAAAATTAGGCTCTTTGGCAAACTTGGACAATGATATTTGCTTAACCAGTGAAATTGAAACCTGTTTGGACTTTCTGCAGGGTCACGGTAGCTATCCTATTAACTGCATTGGCTGGCGTCCTGTCGCTTAATTTCTATATAATAGTGAAAACTTCTTTAAACCTCTACTGTTATGTGTCTGAATTTGATAGCCTAGTAATAATATAATTGCTACTGCTTAAACTTCTCCTCAATGTTATCCCTTCTCTTTGTGTCTTGATGCCATTGATTGTATTGCATCAACCAAGGATCGATCTAATTTTGGGGTAGAGATGCCTTGAAGGCTAGGTTTAATCAGTATTAGGTCTAATTCGGCAACTTATTAAAACGTAAAATCAAAATTTCTTGTTTGCAGTACGATAATACTCAAGGTGATATCAGCCGATTGAGAAGCAAAAAATGGCGAGAAAGTGAATACATCAAGCTGTCGTTACAATTCAAAAAAATTACAGGTTAGAACAGCCCCTTAATTTGATTTAAGCCCGGTATTTAAGAGACCCAATGTTAAATAAAATAGATACTCAGCATAGTTGGAAGGAAAGTATAGAAGCGTTGATGCAAAAAGACGTGCTGTATATGCTGCTATTGGGTTTTTCAGCAGGGCTGCCTTTATTATTAATATTTTCCTCTTTATCGTTATGGTTAGGGGAGGCCGGGATTGAAAAGTCGGCGGTTACTTATTTTAGCTGGGCAGCACTTGGGTACTCATTTAAATTTGTGTGGGCGCCATTAGTTGATTGCCTGCCAATTCCCATTTTAACTCGATTATTAGGCTTGCGCCGTTCTTGGCTGCTTGTTTCACAACTCTCTATTGTATTGGCGATTTCTATAATGGCCCTGACAAACCCTGCAATAGAAAGTCAATTAGCCTATATGGCGGTGGGTGCGGTTTTGTTGGGTTTTAGCTCGGCAACTCAGGATATATCTATTGATGCCTATAGAATAGAGTCTGTTACGGCCGATATGCAGGCCATTGCCAGTTCTAGCTACATTGCGGGTTACCGCATAGGTATGATTGTATCGGGTGCAGGAGCGTTATACTTAGCCAGTTATTTCGGTACCACACCTGATGATTATCAATATTTGGCGTGGAAATACACCTACCACTTTATGTCGTTATTCATGTTGGTTGGTATCATAGGTACATTTTTAATTGCTGAACCTATTAAGCGAGAAAAAGAGTTTTTATATGAGCCAAAAGAATACATGGGGCTATTATTTACATTTGCTATTTCCGTAGGAGTATTTGTGTCGTGGTTTACCCTTACTTCAGATATCAGCAGTTTAGCCAAAAGCAATTTTACAGAAATAGTCCAGAGTAAAAATTTATCTGGCTTTTTAATTGAATTAATAAGATTGGCTCTGGCAATTACGTTAGCTGTCATCACAGCTAAAATCATCATTAAAACTCGTTTCGTCAGTAATGAATTAATTGAACACAGTTATGTGTCTCCGGTTAAACAATTTTTTGATGATTATGGTAAATCCACCGCATTATTATTGTTAGCCTTGATTGGCTTATATCGAATCAGTGACATCGTATTAGGTGTTATATCCAATATTTTTTATCAAGATATGGGCTATAGCAAAACGGAAATAGCGGATGCAGTTAAGCTGTTTGGTTTAATAATGACCCTTGCTGGTGGCTTTATTGGTGGAGTTTTAGCCATGCGTTTAGGGGTTATGCGAGTCCTGTTTATGGGTGCATTACTGGTAGTGTTAACTAATTTGTTGTTTATCACCTTAGTGTATTCAGGCCATAACTTACCTGTTTTATATTCGGTGGTAGCAATGGATAACTTGGTGGCAGGAATGTCCAGTGCGGCATTTGTGGCATTTTTATCAAGCCTAGTTAACGTTCAGTTCACTGCTATGCAGTACGCAATATTTTCATCGCTGATGACCTTGATACCGAAAGCCCTTGCAGGCTATTCTGGTAGTATTGTCGATAGCTTAGGTTACGTGCCATTTTTTATTATTGCATCGAGTATTGGCTTACCAATATTGGTATTGGTTTATCTTGCCAATAAACAACTCAAATTACGCCCTTTATGATTGTATTGGCTGGTTTTTTAGCTCTAGCAATTCCTGGAATGTTGATGCACTTTAAAGTAGCAGCTTGGCATGATAGAAATTAATTGATCAGCAAATGCTCTAATTTAGGCTATCATTGAAATTAAAATAACAACTATTAAAAGGCAAATTTTTACATGTTACTGAGATTATTTTTCATTGTTCCAATCATTATGTGTTTAGTATGGATTTGGTACCTTAAAAAGCATAATTACACCGCCAAACAAGGCTTAAAAGGTTTTGCTTATATATTCGCCTTTAATGCCATTATCATTGGCTTCTTTACATTAATGATCTTTGTCACCGAGTAAACCACTATTTGTATCTAATCCGACTATACTGTACTATGCGCCGGCGCCGGCAACATTGCCCGATCGCGCATCTTAGGCACTTTTTTGCCACCTTTTATGTTAAATGAGACTTTTCTATGAGCTTTGACTCTCTGGGTTTATCCAGCCAAATTTTATCTGCTGTAGCAAAACAAGGCTACGACACGCCAACTCCAATTCAAAGCCAAGCAATTCCAGCGGTACTTGCCGGCGAAGATGTAATGGCTGCGGCTCAAACCGGAACGGGTAAAACTGCTGGCTTTACTCTACCTATTTTAGAAAGGTTATCTAAAGGTGAAAAGGCAAGGTCTAATCACATACGAACCTTAGTGTTAACTCCAACAAGAGAACTCGCCGCACAGGTTGGCGAGAGTGTTGCAACTTATGGTGTAAACCTAAACCTGAGTTCATTCATTGTCTTTGGTGGCGTTAAAATTAACCCTCAAATGCAACGTTTGCGCCAAGGGGTAGATATTCTTATTGCCACCCCTGGTCGTTTACTTGATTTATATAATCAAAATGCGGTGAAGTTTAGCCAAGTAGAAATTTTAGTTCTTGATGAAGCCGATCGCATGCTCGATATGGGCTTTATTCGTGACATTAAAAAATTATTAGCGGTATTACCAAAGAAACGCCAAAACTTACTTTTTTCAGCGACTTTTTCCGATGATATTCGCGATTTAGCGAAAGGCTTAGTAAACAATCCAGTCGAGATTTCGGTCACCCCTAGAAATGCGACGGCGCCAACGGTTGAACAGTTAGTTTACACCACAGATAAAAACAAAAAAGCTCGATTATTGTCCTACATGATCGGCCATAATAATTGGCAACAAGTACTGGTGTTTACTAAGACTAAACACGGTGCCAACCGATTAACTAAACACTTGGAACAAGATGGTATTAAAGCCATGGCAATTCATGGCAATAAAAGCCAGGGGGCCAGAACTAAAGCGTTAGCGCAATTTAAAGAAGGTAATATCCGAGTACTAGTAGCCACCGACATTGCCGCACGCGGCATTGACATTGACCAACTTCCACAAGTAGTAAACTTTGAGTTACCGCACGTAGCTGAAGATTATGTGCACAGAATTGGCCGAACTGGCCGAGCAGGAAGTACCGGTCATGCTATTTCATTAGTTTGTCATGATGAATTTAAACTATTGGTGGAAATTGAACGACTTACCCAAAAATTAATTCCACGTCATGAAATTGACGGTTTTGAGGCTGCAAATCCAGTGCCAGAATCAAAAGATATACGCCCACCTAAAGCCAAGAAGCCGAAAGCACCTAGAGTTGAACATAAAGATGGTCAACGTAGTGGTGAAAATGCCCGTGGTCACAAACCAGCATCGAAAGCCAGAACGGCGAGTCGCGACAATCCATATGCAAAAAACACCAGTGGTAACCGTTCAGGTAATCGTCGACCAAGTCGCTAACAGGCCCCTAACATAGCGAACACCTAAATAATCGTAGTCAGAATAATGTTAAATATAACGTTACT
>CALJHL010000174.1 GCA_938075435.1 uncultured Thalassotalea sp.
CAAACCCACAATGGAATGACTTATATAAAGAACTCCTTTAATTCTGTTTTAGTCACAGTTTGCGTCAGGAGATCCCACCCAAAAGCACGGTGGGAAGACGGCGTTATTTTTCGGAGAAAGTGTAGGTCTGCAATTCGCTCTTAACTGCCGTTAGGCTTTTGAATACATTACGTTAAATCACTGAACGGTTCAACGGTGCCTATAGCCGTTAGTCAGCTATTATGTCTATACACAGCACTTATGTTAGTAGTAAACCAAATTTTAACCGTAATCCATCTGCTAAAATTATCCTTGTAACACGCCCAAATTCATTTTTTTCAATATATTCCAATGAACAAGGTTTAAGGTCAGGGTTTACCTTTAAGTGATAAGAGTAATTGACCTGAACATTCATTTCATATTGGGATTCGTAATGTAAAAATTGCCAAGTTTCCGCATAACCACTGTCAATTGACCAACCAAAATCGTCTTTAAAAAACAAAGAATTCAGTAGTTTCATTTCTTTTGTAATTACCAAAAATTCTGAAAGTTCTGGAGTATTAACGCTCTGAAGTTTTCCATCATTATTTCGAATGCTGGCCTCTTGAATTCGTCCATTCAATAGCCACACCCTGCTGTATGGTGTTTTATCTAAAGTAAGAAGTATTTCATCAATAGAGCTTTCATTAAGCCAAAGCCAAGTTAGGTCTTTAAATTGACCTCTAGGCCAATGGTTAACTAGGATAAGGGATACAACACAAAACGAAATAATCGCAACGTTACTTATTATTATTTTTTTCATTGTTTGGATAGCTCTATCGAATAATTTGAAGGTCTGTTGAGTAATTTAGTGAATGATCTAATTATCCAGAAGCTAGATAAACTTGAAGTTATAAAGCACTCAACTGAAAGGTGGCTGGCTTACCCCATAGCAACTATGCCTGAGTCAGAAAAGCTCGTAGCAGCCGTTACAAACATTTCTAGGTACGATGATAAGCATCAAGCCAACTTATACAGAAAGGCTAGTTTACATGCTATAGACAGGTTCTTTATGAGCAGTCGAAGAGGCGTTAACTTGTTGGAACGCCCGTTTACTTCTGCAACAAATAAAGCAAGAACATGGAATGGCTATTCAGCATATAACCCAGCTATGCTAACGAAAATGGCTGATATTTATCGTGTGTGTTATAACTACGTCAATAAAAACGATAATGGCGAAACACCTGCTATGCGGCTTGGATTGGCTAAAGGGCCTGTTGCCGCTGAGAAGATCATTTATTTTGGAAAATACGATTAAAAGGAAGTAACTCATTGGATCAAAAAATTAAAAAATCCTCATCAGTCATATTCATTATTTCAGTATGCTTATATCTACCATTTATTGAAAGCTGGTTTGGCGGGACGCTTTGGGGATTGCATTGGCAATCTCCAATGTTTATGGATCAGTTAAGTAATTACTTGAGAGTTATTAAACTCATATTCGTACTTCTAGGTGGATTAGTTCTTTATATAAAAATAGGGGAAATTAGAAAAAAAATAGTAAATGTATTCGCAAGGAAATTTTTTATGTATTCCAGCTATTTACTTTTAACAGTTCAAGTACCTTTGCTTCTTCTAGGTGTAATGTTTGAAGGGATTTCATCATCAAATCTTGATTATTTACACAAAGATAAAACTTTTAATGATCGATCAATCTATGTATATACGGCAGATCCGGGAGCAATGGGAAAGGCTTATCATTATTTTTACTTAAAATGCCAACTGCCTTTTAATCGCTATGAGCTTAAGTTAATTAAAAAGACAATCTGGATGTATGAATTTGGCTTTGAAGTGCAAGAAAATAATTTAGTAGTTACAGATAAAAGCGAAAATGGTAAAACTCATATTTTTGACATAACGAATTTTACTTGTAACGCTAAAACTTAGATTTTGACTTTCATTTGTAATAAAGCAACTACATAAAACTTAGCATATAAGTCTCAGTAGTTGCTTTAAAAATAAGCATAAAACCGCAGATCCACTTTAAGTAAACGGCTTGGACCAGGTCGAGGCTTTTTACTTTAAATTAAAATGCTTATGCTAATCTTTGTTCTAATATAGCATTTACGGCTTCAACTGCTTGGGTACCATCAATGGTTACGTATTGGCAGTTACCTGAACTTGCTTCTGCTTGATAATAACTCACTAGCGGTTTAGTTTGTTCATGATAAATGCCTAAACGTTTGCGTACTGTTGATTCTTCATCATCAGGACGAATGGCTAGGTCTTCACCGGTCACGTCATCTTTGCCAGCGACTTTCGGTGGATTATAAACTAGATGATAAACACGCCCAGATCCAGAATGCACACGTCGGCCAGCCATACGCTCAACAATCACCTCATCGGCAACCTCAAACTCAATAACGTGATCAACATTAACACCATTTTCTTTCATGGCATCTGCTTGTGGAATGGTTCTTGGAAAGCCATCAAGTAAAAAGCCGGCTTTACAATCATCTTGAGCTATACGCTCTTTAACTAAACCAATAATAAGATCATCAGAAACAAGTTTTCCTGCATCCATTACTTGTTTTGCTTGTTTACCAAGTTCAGTACCAGCTTTAATTGCAGCCCTAAGCATATCTCCAGTAGAGATTTGTGGGATGCCAAATTTAGCCATCAAAAACTGAGCTTGTGTTCCTTTACCGGCACCAGGAGCACCTAATAAGATAATGCGCATAGAAAAAACCTAAAATGTCGTCGTAATAGTAAATTAAAAAGTAATCATACTTGCCATTATCTAGGCAAACAAGTAATTACCTGCATTTGTGTAGCAAATGAATCAATAATTATAGTCTAACCGAAAAAACAACCAAATCTACTAGACCTTGGTGGTAAATAACGCTGGCAAAGTCGGGGTAAATAACCTGACTTTGCCTAGTGTTAAATTAATCGCTAAATTTACTTAGTTAAACTAAGCATTAATTTATTTAAACGAGCGACAAATGTCGCTGGATCTTTCAAGCTACCACGTTCAGCTAGAAGTGCTTGTTCGAATAATACTTCAGCCCATTCTCCAAACTTAGCTTCATCTTGCTCACTTGAAACGTGACTGATTAAATCATGCTCAGCATTAATTTCAAAAATAGGCTTACTTTCAGGAACCGCTTGGCCAACAGACTCCATAAGCTTCATCATTTGTGAACTCATGTCATCTTCATCCGTTACAATACAAACCGGTGACTCGGTTAGGCGATGAGAGATACGCACATCTTTAACCTTGTCTCCTAAGCTTGTTTTTAAGCGAGTAACGACTGAATCAAATTCTTGTTCAAGTTTTTCTTGTGCTTGTTTGGTTTCAGCGTCGTCCATATCACCTAAGTCTAAACCGCCACGAGTCACTGATTGTAATTGCTTTTCAGCAAAGTCAGTTAAATGACTCATTAGCCATTCATCGATACGGTCGCTAAGTAATAAAACTTCGATACCTTTTTTGCGGAATACTTCCAAATGAGGACTGTTTTTAGCCGCTTCATAGCTGTCGGCAACCACATAATAAATTTTATCTTGGCCTTCCTTCATGCGCTCAATGTAATCATTTAATGATACGTTTTGGCTTGCACTATCACCGTCGGTTGACGCAAAGCGTAATAATTTAGCAATGGCTTCTTTATTACCAGTATCTTCAGCTGGACCTTCTTTTAAGACTTGGCCAAATTCATCCCAGAAACCTTGATATTTCTCGGCATCTTTTTTACCTAAACGATCAAGCATAGTTAATATACGTTTAGTACAACCCTTACGCATAGATTTCGTTACTTTGTTGTCTTGCAAAATTTCGCGAGAAACATTTAACGGTAAGTCGTTAGAATCAAGTAACCCCTTAACAAATCGTAAGTAGGTCGGCATAAACTGCTCAGCATCGTCCATAACGAATACGCGTTGAATATAAAGTTTTAAGCCATGTTGACGTTCACGGTTGTACATATCAAACGGCGCTTTTGCCGGGATATATAATAACGACGTGTATTCAGAGCTGCCTTCGACTTTATTATGTGCCCATAACAATGAATCGCCGTAATCATGAGATACATGCTTATAAAATTCTTGGTACTCTTCATCAGTGATTTCAGATTTATCACGAGTCCATAATGCTTCGGCCTTATTAACACCTTCCCACAATGCTGGTTGAGCGGGAACGGCTGGTGTTTTCTCACCGTCAGGGCCTTCACTTTCAGGAATTTCGGCAATTTCTGGAGTTAACATTTCCACAGGAATAGAAATATGATCAGAGTACTTAGTAACAATTGATTTTAAACGGTAATCATCAAGAAACTCGACTTCTTCGTCTTTTAAGAATAAAACAATATCGGTACCACGGTTAGTCTTATTAATGCTTTCTACCGTGAAGTCACCCTCACCTTTTGAAGTCCACTCAACACCTTGGTCGGCATCTTGGCCAGCGGCACGTGTACGAACAACCACATTTTCAGCAACAATAAAGGCTGAATAAAATCCAACACCAAATTGACCAATCAGTTGCGAGTCTGATGCTTGGTCGCCAGATAAGCGTGAGAAGAAATCTGCAGTTCCAGATTTAGCAATGGTGCCGAGATGAGAGACGACATCATCGCGAGTCATACCAATGCCATTATCAGAAATGGTAATGGTTTTATTTTCTTTGTCGGCAGAAATGCGAACTCTTAGTTCACCGTCGCCTTCAAATAAAGAATTATCAGATAATGCTTTAAAACGTAGTTTGTCAGACGCATCGGCGGCGTTGGACACTAATTCACGAAGAAAAATCTCTTTATTTGAATAAAGGGAATGGATCATTAATTGCAGAAGTTGTTTAACTTCAGTTTGAAAACCGTGAACTTCTTTATGGCCTGTATCAGACATAAAAACACATCTCCTAGTCACTAAATTATTATCGCCAAAAGCGGCGTTGATTGTTGATGAATAAGATGTGGGGATGGGATAAAAAATTTAAAGGGCAAAGCCGAAAAAAGTTATTGGTTTTGCCGTTATTATTGTATTTAAGTGATTTAAAGAATCAAAAAACTAGAAGTTTTTTCTGCCAGAGAATGCGTGTGACAAGGTATTGCCGTCAACAAACTCGAGTTCGCCGCCAACCGGTACACCATGCGCAATTCTTGAGGTTACAATGCCATACTTTTTAGCAATTTCAGCAATAAAGTGAGCCGTCGCTTCACCCTCTACGGTAGGATTGGTTGCTAAAATCATTTCATCAAAATCATTACTCGCCAATAATTTATCAAGAATATCTAAGCCTAACTCGTCCGGACCAATGCCATCAATAGGAGACAAGTGGCCCATCAAGACAAAGTAGCGCCCCGTAAATTCACCAGTTTGTTCTATCGCGATGATATCTGCCGGTGATTCGACCACACATAAGATGCGTTTTAGCTGGCGTTTCGGGCTAGAACAAATGTCACATAGTTCCAGCTCGGTAAAAGTTCTACAGCCTTGACAATAACCAACATCTGCCATTGAGCTTGCTAAGGTAGTTGCCAGCTTTTGGCCGCCGATACGATTACGCTCAAGTAAATGAAACGCCATGCGCTGTGCTGATTTAGGACCTACCCCGGGAAGACAACGTAAACTGTCAATAAGCTCTTGTACAAGAGGGCTTAGCTTCATAAAGGCTCTTTTTTTGATTAAATAAAAACTGGCCAAAGCTTACCATATTATTGCCAAGCAGCAAGGTTGTTCGTTAATTTTATCCATAAAAAAAGTAGGATTCAAAGAGCCCTACTTGGTAGTTTTTGCTATGTTGTTAATCTTTATTGCCGTAAACAAGTTGCCCAAAAAATCAGCTTATGCCGGTAGATGGATTTGACTGAGCACAACCTTAATCACAATTACCCCTTAACTACGGTTTGGTTGATTTGTCCAAATATAGACTGACCTTGATCATCAAACATTTCTATTTGAATATTATCGTTAAAGTCCATAAAACGAGTGCTAGGCTTACCGTCATTAATGGTTTCAATCATTCGAATTTCAGCGATACAACTGTAACCAACACCGCCTTCGGTAACGTGCTTACCTGGGCCACCA
>CALJHL010000175.1 GCA_938075435.1 uncultured Thalassotalea sp.
AACAATGGCCAGTGAAAACGGTTATCAAGCAATCGAGATGTTTGAAAAAATTAAATCAGGGGATATTAAAGCGGTTTGGATCATGGCAACCAACCCTATGGTGAGTTTACCAAACCGAAATGCAATAGCCGCAGCATTAGAGCAATGTCAATTAGTGGTAGTGTCAGATTGTGTCGAAAATAATGACACGCTCGATTTTGCTCATGTAAAACTACCGGCGACTACTTGGCTTGAAAAAAACGGGACGGTAACCAATTCAGAGCGTCGAATTTCCAGACAAAGAGGTATAGTGCAACCTTGTGGTGGTGCTAAACATGACTGGCAAATTATCTCTGAGGTGGCGACAAAAATGGGTTATTCTGGATTTGATTATAATCACCCAAGTGAAATATTTAACGAGCATGCGGCGTTATCTGGCTTTAAAAATCACGGCAAACGCTTATTTGATATTTCGGCGTTATCAACCTTGAGCGAAAGTGACTATGACGCCCTTAAACCAATACAATGGCCAGTAAATTCAGCGCATCCGCAAGGTTGTTCTAGAGTCTTTGCCGATAATAAATTCTGTACGCTATCGGGCAAAGCCAACTTTATTGCCATCAGTCCGCAATTGCCAAAACAACAAGCCAATGAGCAATTTCCATTAGTGCTAAATAGTGGCCGTATACGTGACCAATGGCATACGATGACTCGTACCGCGAAAGCCAGTAAATTAAATCAACACAGCGCGAAACCATTGTTAGCCATACACCCTATAGACGCCCAACAGTATGGTTTACAAGCCAATGAATTAGTTTCAGTAAACTCAATCAGTGGTGAAGTGATTGTTGGCTTAGAAATATCGGATTACGTACGTCAAGGCGAATGTTTTTTACCGATCCACTGGAATAAGCAATTCGCATCGCATGCCAATATTAGTAATTTATATCAATCGGTTGTTGACCCTATTTCCGGGCAACCAGAAAGTAAACAAACGGCCGTTAACGTTAAATTAAAACATTATGAGCAACATGTGCAATTACATTGTATCGATGACGCTAAACCAAACGCCGACTTTTGGTTAAAAAGTCACAATCAATTTTGCAGCTCGTTTCAACTGGCATTTACTGAAAAAGTGTCTAACGAGCTAGCCTGGTGCAAAGCGTTAAATTTAAACATAAGTGAATGGTTACAATTTAGTAATCAACAGAATCAGCAGACATTTATTGTTGGTTTACAACAACAAAAGCTGGTTTGTTTAGTGGTGTTTTCTAGTCAAGCTAGTCAAAGTGAAGGCCAATGGTTGGATCATATATTTTCTGCTAATGCGTTAACTATGCAAGATATTTCAGCCTTACTGCAAGGTAAAGCAAGCAATGCTTTTGCTAATGGCAAACAAATTTGTAGTTGCTTTGGCGTCGCTGAAAAACCGATTGTCGCAGCAATAAAACAAGGCTGTAATTCGGTTGAACAGTTAGGTGAGAAACTTAACTGTGGAACCAATTGTGGATCATGTAAATCTGAATTAAGCGCCTTAATAAACCTGCATCGAGTTGATAAAATCGAGAGAAACGCAGCGAATGTTCGGGTCAGTAATAATTTAACCGAGAATACCGGCAAGCAAATTCCTATTTTAGAAGTGTAAAGTAATAAAATGACTCTTAGTAATATATTTAAACCATTATCTTATTTTAAAAATGTAGTTAACGTTGGCAGCTTTAAATTCAATGTGTTCTCGAATAAAGGCGAGCAATTGAACTTGAAAACTCAGTTAACACCGAATAGTCACAGCCATGGACAAGTGTACTTAATTGGCGGTGGTTGTGGCGATCCGGAATTACTGACCATAAAAGCGCACCGCATTTTACAATCAGCCGACGTTATTATGGTTGACTGGTTAGTAAACCCAGATATTTATGAGTATTTTCCTAAACAAGCAAAAGTAGAGTTTGTGGGTAAAAAGTGTGGCAAACACAGCACGCATCAGGACAAAATATGTCAAGTGATGTTAGCGCATGCCCAAGCCGGAAACACAGTGATTCGTTTAAAAGGTGGCGACCCAAGCATCTTTGGTCGTTTAGCCGAAGAAACCGAGATTTTAACCAAAAATCAAATTCCGTTTTCGATAATCCCTGGCATAACAGCGGCGAGTGGTTGTGCTGCTTATTCTGGTATACCGTTAACACATCGTGATTGTGCACAGTCGGTAAGGTTTGTGACCGCTTCACTTAAAAATAGTGACGCCGAAGCTAATTGGCGCAATATTGCCAATGAAAAAGATACCCTAGTATTTTATATGGGTCTGAATAAAGTGGCACAAATTAGTCAGCGCTTAATTAAATATGGTATGCGTGAAACCATGCCTATCGCTATTATTGACCAAGGCACGTTAACCGACCAGTTAGTGTGTTGTAGTAACTTAACTAAGATTGAAGATGATATGAAATCTTATGATTTTAAGGGACCAGCGTTAATTATTGTTGGTGAGGTGGTAAATAAACGCCAAGCGGTTGCATTACCGATGTTAAATGCGGTTGAGCGCCAACAACAACGCTAGAAAAAGTGCTCCGCAATTCGAAACAGCAAGCATTAAAATTAGGAAAAATACAACCTTATCCTGCAATTGAAAACTTCACTGTCACCCCGCATTTGCTGTCGACCTCCCTGTGTTACAGATAATATTTAAAGCGCTATGAATATATTTTTTGCTGCTCACCAAGCTAAAAAAATAATAGGTACGTAAATGTTTTGTAAAGGTAAAAAGCCTCACCTTGTTACATGATATAACGTTATCAATAAAAGTGTTTATAACGTAATTTGGAATTACAGTAATTAATATGGCTAAGGTAAATGGGGTATTTAAATACCTAGGGATATTTTCTCTAATATTGTTAACTACTTCTTGTAGTATCCAAACTAAAAAACTCGATGTAACCCCTGATATTGACAATTCGTTTATCGATGCCGGGCAAGTTGCTCTTGCCGCGAACTGGTGGCAGTCGTTTGCTGACGAGAAATTAAATGAGCTTGTCGCTATTGGTTTAACAAACAATCAATCATTAGTATCAAGTTTAGCTAAAGTGAAAAGTGCATCCGCAGGTTTAACTGTTAGCCAATCTGCTAAATATCCTGATTTAAATTTAGTCGCCAGTAGTAAAAATAATTATGAAAAACTCGATAGAGCCGATACTGCGTCGCTCGGTGTAACCTCTTCTTGGGAACTCGATTTATGGGGTCGCATTGCTTCCCTTGAGCAAAAAGCTGTTTGGGATGTTGCTGCCAGGCAAGCGCTTTATAAAGCAAGGGCCAATGTTGTTGCGGGTTCCATCGCCAACGCTTGGTTTGGATGGATAGCCGCATCGGACAAACAAAAACTTTTTGCCGATCAATATAACCGCACTAATGTAGCCTTAACGGTAATAAATCGCCGCTTTGCCATGGGCAAAAATTCAATTACCGACATTTGGCAACAACAAAGGCTACTCGAGTCAATTGTCGCCCAACAAGCCGTTAATGATGCTCGCTTAGCAATTTCCACAAAAAAACTGGCATTATGGCTCGGCGTTAAATCGTCACAGTTACCGCAATTAACATCGACATCGTTACCAACAGTTCCGCCATTACCAAACATGGGCCTGCCTTTAAGTACCTTGCAATATCGCCCTGACATTCAACAAGCTTTTGCTGTACTGCAAGCCTCAAACGCCAGTATGGCTGCCGCTGTTACCGACCGCTTTCCACGAATTACCCTAAGGGCGAGTTATTCAACCCATAAAAATAGTGTCCAAGATTTATTTGATGATTGGAGTGGCTCGTTAATTTCATCACTGGTGTTACCATTATTTGATGCTGGCGCCAAAAAAGCCGTCGTAAAACAAAAAGAATATGCTCTACAAGCGAGCTTTGCTGATTATAAGCAAACCTGGTTCGATGCCATTTATGCGGTTGAGTCATCGTTAATTACTGAACAACAACTCAGCAAAGTTGCCAACAATATAGACCTACAAATGTCATTGGCTAAAAAAACCGAACGAGTCATAGTGTCCAAATACTTAAATGGTAAAGCCAGTTACTTAACATTGCTTAAAGCTCAAGAAACTAGTCTTAAGCTTGAACGCCAAGTCGTTGATGCTCAACAAGAATTAATAAATAACCGAGTGAGTTTGTACCGTGAATTGAGCCATGGCAATTTTACTGTAGACCGTGATGTAGAACAACAAACAGAGACCGACTTTGCTGCTAAAACAATAATCGATGAAAATACCTAATGAATAAACTTACCTCTTTACTAACAAAATACCTGCCTCTAATGCTAGTTATTATCTCGGTGCCATTGGCTTTTTACCTTTTAGATTCGGGAAAAATGGCAAAACCAAGCTGGAAAAAGGCAGATAAAAAAAGGCACCGACTGGTCCGCGTCGTCTCTTTAAAAAAAGGTTCAGTTATTCCCAAGTGGAACTCTTCAGGGCTAGTTAAAGCTAATGAAGCCGTGAGCGTATTCGCGGAAGTTTCCGGAAAAATTGCCGAAGTTAATCCTCAGGCGCGACCCGGTGCACTTTTAGAACGTGGCGCATGGTTAGCAAAAGTTGATAACACCGACTACGCATTCGCGTTGCGTTCGCAACAAGGCCAATTAATACAAGCACAAGCCAGTTTAGCGTTAGAGCGAGGCGATCAAATACTGGCCAAAGAAGAATTGGCGTTATTAGATGACGTTGACCAACTTAGCTTAGAAACCACATTAGTGTTACGTGAACCACAATTATTGATGGCGCAAGCAAAATTAGATATCGCTCAAACTAATGTTGAAAAAGCCGAACTCGCATTACAGCGCACTAATATTATTATGCCGTTCAAAGGTAAAATAGTGAAAAAGTCAGTAGGGCGCGGTAGTCGAGTAGGACAAAATAGTACTTTATTTAACATTGTAAATGTCGACACCTTCTGGGTTGAAGTGAAGATCCCTCGTACCTTCCTCGGTTTATTTGATAGCAGCAAAGATGCAATGATAACTCAACCCAAGCTTTGGGGGGAAGGGGTGAGCCGCACCGCTAAATTTGTATCAATATTACCGGAATTAGATAGCCGAGATCGGCAAGTTAAAGTGTTATTGGCTATTGATAATCCTTTGTCATTAACTGCCACTAATAAGGTTGATGCCAGTAATCCACCGGTATTCATTAATGATTTCTTGAGTATTGAATTACAGGGGCAAGCTATTAATGATGCATGGGTTATTAACAGTAATTGGCTACAACCAGATAATTCCATTTGGGTTGTTGATAAAGCCAATACTCTGCAAAAAAGATCCGTAGATGTGTTATTCAAGGGACGAGAGTCTATTTACATTAAAGCGAATTTTCTTGAAGGTGACAGAGCATTAAGTGAAAAACCGGGAATTGCCAGTGCCGGTTTACCGGTTAAACCAATAGATATTAATAAACCTAGAAAAGCAAAGCCATTTTCAATAGATGAAAATAAAGCGTTGGACAAAAAGCAAAAAAAGCGCCTTGAGAGAGGTCAGTTATAATGAGCTTTAATCCAATGACATGGATGATCCGCCATGGGGTAGCACCTAATTTATTGATGTTTGCCTTGCTGCTTGGTGGTTTAGTGATGTCGGTAGTTATTCGCAAAGAATATATGCCGGAAACAACGCTTGATAATATTTCGGTGCGAGTAAGCTATCCCGGTGCTGCGCCAAGTGAAATGGAAAACTCAATTGCTGTGCCGATTGAAGATTCATTAGATAGTTTGTCGGGTATTAGAAGTATTAGAACCACTATTTTTGCCGGGTGGGTGAGAATTCAAGGTGAACTTGAAGCTGGTGCAGATGCCCAGCAAGTCTACCAGGATGCACAACAGGCGGTAAATCGCATATCATCTTTTCCATCGGGAATGGAGCGACCTAAAGTTAATTTAGGCCAACGTGTTGTCGATGTAATGGAAATTGTTGTGCATGCCGATCTCGATAAATTTAGCGTCAAAAGAGTGGCAGAGCAAATACGTGATCGCATTCTACAATCGCCTTATATATCACAAGTTAAATTAAGTGGTATTCCCCGCGAAGAAATTCATGTTGAAATTCCACAAAGTACCTTACAAGCTTATAACTTAACGTTAACGCAAGTCTCCGCGAAAATTAAACGTGGCGTTATTGAGCAATCAGCCGGCAAAATTAAAGCGAATAATGGTGATATTTTATTATCTATTGATGAGCGTACCTATTGGGCTGACGAGCTAGCACAAATGCCCTTATTGTCATCAGAGCAAGGCGACCAATTATTATTAGGTGATATCGCGACAGTAAGTGAAGGCTTTGCCGATGAGCGTTATTTAGTGACGTATAACAAGCAGTTATCGGCGCGAATAAATATTTTTCGAGTTGGAGACCAAAGTCCCGGTGATATTGCCGACTCGGTAAAAACCATGTGGCCAGAGCTTGAGGCTATGCTACCGCCTAATGCTGGTTTGTCGATTGTTGATGACGATGCCACAAATTATCAAAAACGCTTGGGATTATTGCTTAATAATGCCTTTATGGGGTTATTGCTGGTACTCATTTTAATGAGCTTGTTTTTAGAGTTTCGATTAGCATTTTGGGTGGTTGCCGGTATTCCAAGTGCCTTTTTAGGTGCCATTTTATTAATGCCTAGTTTTGATGTTTCTATCAACATGGTGTCAATGTTTGGTTTTATTATTGCGTTAGGTATTGTCGTTGATGATGCCATTATTGCCGGTGAAAATATTTACTCCCACATGGAAGAGGGCATGTCGTATCAAGATGCCGCCATCCAGGGAGCAAAAGAAGTTGCTAAACCGCTAACCTTTGCCATTTTAACCAACATAGTTGCGTTCTTGCCTTTGCTACTCTTGCCTGGTTTTATGAAGTTACTGTTTGGTGCGATACCGGTCGTGGTAGTGCTTTGTTTTATTGTGTCTTGGGTTGAAGCCTTGTTTATATTACCGGCACATCTTGCCAACATAAAAGACAAAAAACCGAATGCGATTACTGCCAAATTTAAGGCACTGCAAAAGCACTGTGATAAAGGCTTACAACGCCTTATTGCTGATTATTACACACCGTTATTAAAGAGGTGTTTAGCCTGGCCAAGTTTAGTCCTAGCGATTGCCTTTTTATGTTTTGTGTTAGTTATTTCTTATGCGTTCAGTGGAAAAATGGGCTTTGGCTTATATCCTAAAATGGACGGCCGCTGGGTTAAAGCTAATTTTGAAATATCAGAGAGTGAACCGCTTGCCCAAGCCATTAAACTCAGAGATATTTTAGAGCAAAGTAGCCAAAAAATGCTGCAAGATAATAACGCTGAAGATATATTGGTAAGTACTCGCAGTATGATCACCGATACCGGGGTTGAAGTGAGTTTACTGTTAGTCGAAAGTGAAGATCGTGCGGTAAGTACCGAAGACGTTCGACTGTGGTGGCGAGAAAGCTCAAAAGAGCTCAATAAGAAAGGCAAGTTACGCTTTAGTGGCGCCCGTCGTGGCAGTAGCGCCGTGGCCGCTACTTCCGTGACCTTAGAGTTGCGCCATAGCGATGCCGATGTGTTGCTTGCTGCATCGCAAGATGCGGCGTTATTTTTAGAAAATATTGACCATGTTATTGCCACGGTTAATTCCATGGAAGAAGGAAAACCGGAGTGGAAATTAAAGTTAAATGAAAATGGTCGTTCATTAGGATTAGATGCCGCTGATTTAGCTGCACAAATGCGTGCTGCTCTTTATGGTGCTAAGGCGCAAAGGCAGCACCGTTTACGCAACGAAGTGACTACCTTAGTACGCTTACCTCGCGCAGAACGAGAGATTGCTAACGACATTGAAAGCTTACTGATTCAAACTAAAGGTGGTGGTTATGCACCTTTAGGTAGTGTCGCCATTATTGAAAAGGTTTTAGCGCCTGCACGGATAATCCGCAGAAAAGGCCAGCGTATCGAAACCGTCGGCGCCGAAGTTTTACCCGAAGAAGCGATACCCGCGGTTACGCAAGCGGTTAAAGGGCATTTAGTTTCCGAGTTAGAAGGTCGTTACCCAGGCTTAACCATACATTTTGGTGGCAACCAAGAACAAATCGCCGAAAGCGTGTCAAGTTTAGAGTTGGGGACTGGCTTTGCTTTAGCAGCAATTTATATCCTCTTGGCTATCGCCTTTAAAAGTTATGGTCAGCCTTTACTCATTATGGCCGTTATCCCTTTTGGAGCGGTAGGCGCAATATTAGGCCATATGTTTTTAGGGCTGAGTTTGAGTGTAGTGAGTTTAATGGGAATGCTCGCACTTGCTGGGGTTGTCGTTAATGACAGTTTGATCTTAGTAGAATATGCCAATAAAAAAACAGCCCAAGGTATTCATTCTTTGCAAGCAATCACGCTTGCATGTCAGCGTCGTTTTCGGCCGATAATTCTGACTACCCTGACCACATTTGGTGGTTTAGCTCCTATGGTATTTGAAACCTCAAGGCAAGCTCAGTTTGTCGTGCCTATGGCTGTTTCTTTAGGTTTTGGTATTTTGTTCACCACCTTTGTTTGTTTACTGGTATTGCCTTCTTTATATATAGTATTTAATAAAGATAAAGCGGTAGATATACTCGCAGTGGATGCTAAAAATAGTACTGAATCGAACCTTGGTTCTATGGTATAAATAGTCATTGCTAAACTTATTGTGTCGCCGCGCTAGCGCGGCATAATACCAACGAATGAATTCACAATTGTCTAATACCTTGCCAATTAACGCTGTTAAACAACCCCTCATTGCCGCATTGAGTAATAATACTGCGGCGATTATCTTATCGGCGCCGCCAGGAGCCGGCAAATCGACTACGTTACCGTTATGGCTGTTGCAAACCGAGCAATATTCCCAGCAAAAAATTATTATGTTACAGCCGCGGCGAATTGCCGCCAAGTCGGTAGCAACCAGACTCGCCCAACAATTGGGCGAAAAGGTTGGTGAAACTGTTGGTTATCGAATGCGCAACGATACTAAAGTGTCGAGCAATACCCGTTTAGAAGTGGTCACTGAAGGCATACTAACTCGGCTGATCCAAAGTGATAATGAGCTAAATGGCGTTGCATTAATTATTTTTGACGAATTCCATGAGCGTTCTATTCATGCTGATTTAGCCTTTGCGTTATCACTTGATATTCAACAAGGGCTTCGGGAAGACTTACAGTTACTGTTAATGTCCGCCACCCTAGATAATGAGTACCTTGCTAAGTTTTTACCTGATGCCCAGTCACTCAGCTGTGAAGGTCGTAGTTTTGCCATTGAACTCTCATATAATGCCGCGAATGTTGAACGCAATTGGCGACAGCATGCACTGAGTGTTATCCGCCACCAAGCCTCACAAGAAACCGGCTCTATTTTGGTGTTTTTACCAGGCACAGCCGATATTCGTTTTATTTATAATGCCCTTACCGGGCAACTCTCCAGCGATGTCGACATGTTTGCCTTGTATGGCGACTTAGATATTAAGCAACAACAGCAGGCCATCAACCCCTCAATAAACGGCCGTAGGAAACTGGTTTTAGCCACCAACATTGTCGAAACATCATTGACCATAGATGGTATTTCTATGGTCATTGATAGTGGTTATGAAAAAGTGGCGCGCTTTAATCATGACAGTTTAATTAATGAGTTAACGTTACAAAAAATTAGTAAGGCATCGGCCATCCAAAGAGCTGGTCGAGCCGGTCGAGTCCAAGCAGGTAAATGTATACGCTTATATGCTAAGGATGATTTTCAACGCCGAGCTGAGCACAGTGCCAGTGAAATAAGTCAGGCTGATTTATTACCGTTAACTATCGATGTTGCCAACTGGGGGGTAAGTAAGTTTAAGCAATTAAGCTTTCTTGAATTACCGCAACAATCGACAGAGCAACAAAACTGGCAAACACTGCAGTCGCTTGATGTGGTTACTAAAGAGAATCGCTTAACCAAGCACGGAAATTTAGTCGCGAATTTTCCTTGTCATCCTCGATTTGCGCACATGATGATTAAAGCGCTCGAGCTAGTTGAGCAAAATCAATACTCATTGCATTGCCTTTCTATGGCGTGTCTTATGGCGGCGTTACTGGAAGATCGCGATATATTTAGTCGCGACCAGGCTAATGATAATTGCGATATACGAAGTCGTTTGTATCAGCTCGCCAATAACAAAAATAG
>CALJHL010000176.1 GCA_938075435.1 uncultured Thalassotalea sp.
TCGGCGTTGGTTTGTAGGTAAGCATCTCACCATTATTATTCATAATATACTTAGCCATACTTTGCTTAGGCGCTTGTTGAAAAGCCTCAAGCGAAAATGCACTACGGTCATATAAATCAAAATAAGTTTTCGGCGCAGTAAAAGGTAAGTGTGGGCGTTTATAGCCAATCGCTAAGAAGAAAGGTTTATCTTCTTTTGCCATTTGCTTCAGTAATTTGATGCCACGTTGGTTAATATTACCATCAACAAATTTTTCTTCTGGTGCATCAATAATTTCAACGGCTAGTTTTTTCTTACCTTTCATCGATGCCGATGGTGGCTGATAAGCAATAGTCCAGGATTGAGGATCGTCTTTTTTACGACTTTCAACATTGCGAGGGTCAAATATTTTCCCCACTGCAGCAGTTTCGTAACCGTTTTGTTTAAATAATTCAGGCAAAGTCACTACATCAGGATTTACGTTACGAATTTTATCTTTTAAATTCATAATGCCATTAATTTCTGGACGTAAACCGGTAAGTAAGCTCATTCTTGATGGCCCACATACTGGCCATTGACTGTAGGCATTTTTAAATAACGTCCCCTGATTAGCCAAGGCATCAAGATTAGGGGTAATTATTTGTTTATTACCATACGCACCAGTAAGTGCTTTTAGGTCGTCTACGGCAATAAACAATACATTCGGTTTAGCCGCAGGTTCTTTTGCTAAGACCGTGCTTGGTAAAATAAAGGTTGCGCACGTTAACAGCGCCAGTAATTTGTTCTGATTCATTGATTGAATTCCTAGTTATTCTTTTACAATAAGCACAATATTTTGTAGGTCTTGATCACGAGATGAAGAGCCTAACTGAAGATTAAACGCACCTGGCTCAACCACCCATTCCATAGCCAAGTTATAATAAGCAAGCATTTCCGCGGTTACCTCAAAGCTTACTTGTTTTGACTGTCGAGCTTTCAAGCTCACTCTCTGAAAACCTTTCAACTCCTTAACTGGGCGAGTTACTTGACTATATTCATCATTTATATATAACTGCACCACTTCGTCGCCATCAAAATCACTGTTATTAGTGACTGTAATAGTTGCCGTTGCAGAGCCGGTTTTATCAATGTGTGTTGCTGAAATTTCAAGGGCTGAATAAGTAAACGTTGAGTAACTTAAGCCAAAGCCAAATTCAAATAAATTTTTGGTTGGCAAATCAACATAGCTTTTAAAATAGGTCGAAGGTTTATGATTGTATATCGACTGAATATGGCCAGCACTGTAAGGTACGGTGATCGGCATTTTGCCACTTGGATTAACCCGCCCATACAATATTTCAGCGACCGCTTGACCACCAAA
The DNA here is from genome assembly GCA_938075435.1 of uncultured Thalassotalea sp. GTDB lineage: Bacteria > Pseudomonadota > Gammaproteobacteria > Enterobacterales > Alteromonadaceae > Thalassotalea_A. The sequence continues at coordinate 1,340 of CALJHL010000176.1, forward strand.
GCTGCCGGGTTCCCATGCTTCAACAATCGCGTCAACATTATCTACTAACCAAGGCTCTGAAATAGGTCGACCATTAACAAGAACAACGATTACCGGTTTACCCGACTGATGAATAGCTTGAATTAATTCAAGTTGCTTGCCATATAAATCTAACTCAGCTCTGGCAACATTTTCACCTGATGTTTTACCTTCATTATCAAATCTTAATGGGTTTTCACCAACTACCACAATGCTAATGTCTGCTTGTTGGGCGCGTTGTTTGGCGAGTTGAATGTGTTGTTCAGAAATAACTTTTACTTGTGAGCCAACATCTAAATAATCAATTTCGGTGTTCTTGCCGACGAGTTGCTGCAGTCCTTCAACTATGGTTGTAACTTGGTTTTCAGGTTGAGGTAGTGACCAATCGCCTAAAATAGTATGGGCATTGGCATTAGGGCCGGTAATAAATATTTTCTTATCTGTTGATAGCGGTAAAATATTATCGTCATTCTTTAATAAGACAATAGCTTGCCTTGCCATTGCTAATGCGGTTTGTTGATGATCGGGATGAAAGCTGATTTTTTTTGCTAAGTTTTCATCAACATATGGCGTGTCAAACAACCCTAATCGGAACTTAGCCAATAAGATTGGCTTTACCGACTCATCAATTCGAGCTACGGTTAAACGATTTTCAGCAACAAGTTCGACAATAGGCTCTAGAAAATTAGGACCATGCATATGCATATCCATGCCTGAATCAATGGTTAAATGTACGGCATCTTTTTGGGTTGGCGCAACTTTATGCAAAGTCTTTAAGCGTTCTATATCCATCCAATCGCTTACCACAAAGCCAGAAAACCCCCATTCTTTACGCAACACTTGATCAAGGAGGTATTTATTACCATGTGATGGTACACCGTTCACTTCATTGTGAGCCGCCATAAGGGTAAATACGCCAGCATCTACCGCGGCTTTAAATGGAGGAAAGTAATCTTGTCTTAAGGTACGTCGGGACGCATCAAGTGGCGCCAGATTTAAACCATTAATAGAATCACCACCACCGACAAAATGCTTGGCATTAGCAATAACCTTTTCTGAACCTGTAAAGTCTGTTTGTTGAAGACCTTCAATGGTTGCTACGCCCATTTTACCCACTAAATACGGATCTTCACCGAAGGTTTCGCCAACACGGCCCCAACGAGGGTCGCGAACAATATCGACATTAGGGGTAAAGGTCCAATGGCTACCATGAGCGCGCATTTCTTTAGCGGTTTCTAGGCTCGATTTTTTCACCAAATCAAGATTAAATGAACTCGCTTGGCTAATAGGTGATGGGTAAACAGTACTTCCAGAAACTAAGGCGTTACCATGGATGGCATCAATGCCAATAATTAAAGGAATGCCTAAACGAGATTTCATCGCGTGCTGTTGTAATTCGTTGGCCTCTTCAGCCGTAACTACATGCAAAAATGAACCGATTTCCCCCTTCT
>CALJHL010000177.1 GCA_938075435.1 uncultured Thalassotalea sp.
GCTTCTAAGGTAAAGACAGGAACAAAACTAACCGTAATAATCAATAAACTAAAAAATAATGCTGGCCCTACTTCACTGGCTGAATCGATAACAATTTGCCATCGGTTTTCTTTGGTGAGCGGAGTTTTCTCCATGTGCTTATGCATATTCTCAACCATGACAATAGCCCCATCCACCATGGCACCAATAGCAATCGCTATCCCCCCTAATGACATGATATTGGCATTTAGACCTTGCCAATACATAACAATAAATGCCGTTAAGATACCGACTGGAATGCTGATTATGGCGACCAGAGAAGAGCGAACATGAAATAAGAAAATGATACAAACTAAGGCGACTACACCAAATTCTTCAAGTAATTTAAACGTTAAATTTTCTACTGCCCGCTCAATTAATGCGGAACGGTCATAAACAGTTACTATCTCAACGCCTTCAGGCAAGCCTTGCTTTAACTGTTCAAGTTTATCTTTAACATCATTGATCACTTGCTGAGCATTTTCACCAAAACGCATCACCACGATGCCACCAACAACCTCTCCTTCACCGCCTAACTCAGCGATGCCGCGGCGCATTTGTGGGCCGGTACCAATTTCAGCGACATCTTTTAATCGCAGTGGCGTACCATTTTGATTGACCCCTAATGGTATATTTTCGAGGTCTTCAACACTTTGTAAATACCCCGTTGATCGGACCATATATTCGGCTTCGGCCATTTCAACAACGGAAGCACCTATTTCTTGGTTACCTTGTTTAATTGCTGTTTGTATTAACGAAAGCGGAATACCAAAAGCTCGTAATTTTTCAGGGCTGACCTGTACTTGATATTGCTTAACCATACCGCCAAGCACACTAACTTCTGAAACGCCGGGAACGGTTTGTAGTTCATACTTTAAAAACCAATCTTGGATACTCCGTAATTGACTCAAATCGTGTTGACCGGTTGGATCAGTCAGCGCATACAAAAAAATCCAGCCTACTCCCGTCGCATCGGGACCCAATTGCGGCCTTGCGTCGCTAGGTAAACTTGGCGCGACTTGGCTTAAATACTCAAGTACTCTTGAACGCGCCCAATAAAGGTCGACATCTTCGTCAAAAATCACATAAACATAGGAATCACCAAAAAAAGAATAACCTCGAACAGTTACCGCTCCTGGCACAGACAACATTGCGGTAGTCATCGGGTAAGTCACCTGATCTTCTACCACCTGTGGCGCTTGACCAGGATAACTTGTTTTTATTATCACTTGCACATCAGATAAATCTGGCAAGGCATCGATAGGAGTATTCTTAACTGAATATAAACCCATAGCAACGACTAAAAGTGCGGCGAGTACCACGAATAATCGATTGACCACGGACCAGCGGATAATAGCAGCAATCATAATATTTACACTCCTATGCTAGTGGTTTGAATGATCAACAACAGGTTCTTCAACTTGCGAAGCATCTTCCAATTGTTCTATTTCCGTAATGACAAAATTTCCATTTCGAATTTCGAAGGTAAAATTCACTGTCATGCCTTTACTAAAGCCAGTTAAACTTACCCCGTCAGTGGTAATAAAATCCACCGTAGCTGCAGGTCTGTCCCACTTTAAAATTGCCGAGCGGCTGATATTAATCATACCATGATCTATCATTAACGAATTTATAGTGCCTGTAACCGTTGCCGAGCTTACTTGGGTATCTCCTGACAGGTTTTTTTCACTCTGCCCACTTTCATCAGGAATATGAATATTACTCACCAGAAAACCGCCGCTGTCTGCTTTACTTAACTGAACATGCAAAGTAAGACCTACGATTAGCCGAGAAAAATCAACATCATCGGTGGCAATAAAATCCATACTCATTTCTGGCCAACCCCACTCGGGTATAGCATCATGTGCCAATGTCAGCATTTTATGACCTGCCATCAAACTTTCAATTCTTGCTTCAACCCACACATGTGAAGGTTGTTCAGAGTTTTCATCTTCATAATTCATTCGTTTAAAATCAGATGTTTTACTTGATTCCGAGTCAATTAGAAATTGTGCTGAACTTACCACCTTTTCTCCTTCAGAAAGACCCGAAAGTATTTCAACATGGTCACTATCAAATCGGCCAACACTTACTGCCACCGATTTAAAACTTCCTTCAGCTAATGCCAGCACGACACGGTCTTGATTGCCGGTACGAATTAAAGCTTCTTTAGGAATAAGCAAAGCCGGCTCTTCACTGTTAGCGTGTATCGTAATTTGAGCAAACATATTAGGTTTAAACTGACCATGTTCATTGCTAAAGCGTAACCTTACCTTTACCGTTCGGGTTTTTGCTTCTAGAGTTGGGTAAATATAATTAACCTGACCTTGCCAGCTTTGCCCAGGTAAATAATCTAGTGTCATAGTGACCGGAGTCCCTTGGGTTACTTGCCTAGCTTGTCGTTCAAACACCTCTGCTTCCACCCACACTTGTGATAAATCGCCAATTGACATTATTGTATTGCCTGGTTTGATAAAGAAACCTTCGCGTATGCTTAAGTTTTCTACGACACCATTTTGTGGCGCATAAAATATAACATTCTGTTGTATTTTTTTAGTTTTCTTCAATTGTTTTATTGCCGATTTGGGAAGCTGTAATGTGACTAACCGACTTTCCGCCGCCGAAGTTAACCGTTTATTATTACTCGCTAAAGCAAGCAACAAATCTTCTTGGGCATTAACTAACTCTGGAGAATAAATTTGATACAAAGGCTGACCTTTTGTTACTTTATCACCGATGGATTTAATGTATAATTTTTCAACCCAACCTTCGACTCTAGGGTGGACATGCACCAATAAATCTTCATCGTAACCAATATATCCAACAGTGTTTATTCGTGTCTGCATTGCATTGTAGTTTGCTGTTGCCGTACGTACCCCTAGGTTATTAATCACCTCTGGGGAGATACGAATGGTGCCCGGGCCTTCATCAGGTCCCTTGCCATCATCAGCATAAACGGGGACTAAATCCATTCCCATCGGCGACTGCCCAGGTTTATCTCGACGATAGTTTGCATCCATAGGTGCTACCCAATACAAAGGCTCTTGCTGATCTGGAATTGGCGCTTTCGAAGAATCAGCGATTGAAGATGGTTGCAGCACCGAAAAAGCGCCAAAGGTGATGATTACACCAATCGCTAATCCTAATGCTAAGGGTTTTATCGTATTATTTAATTGCATTGTATTTCTCCATTTTACTATCCCCTTGCAAAGCACTCTGTTGTTCAAAAGGCTCTACACCTTGTCCGGTACCATGGGTAAATAAGTAGTTTAATTCGAGTGATATTTTTTGCTTTTCGACGTTAATCTTTACCAAATCAATTTCAGCATCTAATAATAAAATTCTAGCTTTAACGACCTCAGAAAAATCGCCGTCGCTATGGGTATAGGCAGCAAGTGAAGCGGCAATTTGCTCATTAATTTGTGGTATTAATTTATTTTTAAATAATAACCTACGTTGCTCTAATTGCTGTAACCGACCTTTACTACTAGCAAAAGATGACATCATTTTTCTCAATAACAAAATCCGCTCTGTTTTAACCATTTCGCTTTCTGATATGGCAGCCTTTACTTCATTGTCTTGGCGGTTTTCAGTAAATAACGGTAAATCGAAGGTCACCCCTAATGACAAAAAATCAGAACGATCATTACCCAAAGGATCATCATCTCGATAAGCATAGCTTGCACTAACCCCCCATTCGGGTTGATATTTTTGTTGTGCAAGTGTTACCCCTGTTATCGAAGCTTTTAATTTTTTATCTAAATTGACAACTGCGGGGTGATTAATAAAATATTTCACTAATTGCTGTTGTTTTAACCATTGCTCAGAGAAAACATTGACGTCCCTAATCAAACTGACGTTAGGTAATTCATCATCCAAGATCATGGTATTAACATTAATGGTATCATTTTCAATCTGGCTGCTGGTACTTTCATAGCTAGATAGCCATTGCACTAACTGGCCTTGATATCGGTTTTTTTGTTGACTCAGCTGCACCAACCGGTCGTCTAAACGAGTTAACTCTACTTGCGCTCTAATAACGTCTTGTTGTTTAGTTTTACCTCTGGTTGAGGCATAGTTTGCTTCGGTTAAATCGATAAGTTGTTTAAATAAAGTTCGATTTTTCTGGGTTAGAAAACGACTTTGTTGGATGTAGTAAGCATCAAGCCAAAGAGTGCCTACCGTAGTGGCAACCTTGGCTTTTCGATCTGCCCGTTGAAATGGGTACTGTTCACTTTGTTCTCTGAGCTGTCGTTGTTTTACATTTAAGCTGTCGCCCCGAGGAAACATTTGGGTTATGCCAACTTTAAATTGGCTCATCGGCTCTTGATCAAACTCTAAACTATCCGAGGCAAGGTTGGCGATGCCTATCGAAACCTTGGGATCGGGCAAGGTGCTGGAGGCAATGCTTAATGACTCAACAGCCTGTTGCTGATGCAAATTTCCCACCAGCCATGGATCATTCTCTTGGGCACGTTTAATTGCATGTTCAAAGCGCAAGATTAATGTTGGATCATCGCTGTTAACCGAATTTTCGATGCCGTTACTGCTAAAGCTCGCTAAAGAGAGTAAGCCAGTTAACACTGCCGCTATTGCATTAGCTGTTTTGAATTTTAATCGGTTGTTGTTGGGGATCATTAAAATTGCTCCTCGTAGCTATTAACTGTTTGATAAACAAGATGCGAGCCATCTTTTTTTAAT
>CALJHL010000178.1 GCA_938075435.1 uncultured Thalassotalea sp.
TGTGGTTGATGTGCGCTCAGCAGCCGATTATCAAGCCTGGATTGACGAGCAAAAACTTGCCAAAACTCAGGCCGCAGCCGCCGAAGCGCAATCGTTGAATGCTTCTGTGTCTATGGATGAACTAATGACCTTAGGTGAGCAAACCTACACCGCTTATTGTTCGGCATGTCATCAACCAAACGGTAATGGTTTACCACCCGCCTTCCCTGCCCTGAACGGCAGTGCAATTGCCACCGACACGTCGCAATTAAATGACCACATTAATGTTGTCTTTAATGGTCGTCCTGGTACTGGCATGCAAGGCTATGGCAAACAACTTAGCTTAAAACAAATTGCTGCGGTTGTTACTTACGAGCGTAATGCTTGGGACAATAAAACCGGTGATGCAGTACAAGCTAGCGATGTTAACGCTGCCGTTGGTAGTTCAGCAGATGCGCCGGCAGTAGCCGCAACGGTTGAAGCCGCGGTTGAAGAAGCGGTTGCAGCGGTCGACGCCAGTGCAGCTGAAGTTGCGGTTAATCTTGACGACTTGTCGATGGCCGACTTAATGACCAAAGGCGAAGCGGTTTACATGACTAGCTGTGCTGCTTGTCATCAAGCCACTGGTTTAGGAATGCCGCCAGTATTTCCTGCTCTTAAAGGCAGTGCAATTGCCACCGGCGATGTTAATGTTCATATTGACATGGTTGCTAAAGGCAAACCTGGCACCGCCATGATGGGCTTTGCTGCACAACTAACTCCACAAGAGTTAGCGGCAGTAATTACTTATGAACGTAACGCTTGGGGTAATAATACCGGCGATAGCGTTCAAGCAACCGCTGTAGCGGCTAAATAAGGGGGAATGATTATGACTACTGCAACAGACACAATGGATCATCATGACGATCATCATGATCATAAAATGACCGGCATAAAACGCTGGTTATATACGACCAACCACAAAGATATTGGTACCCTTTATCTTTGGTTCTCTTTTATTATGCTGCTTACTGGCGGCGCCATGGCTATGGTGATCCGCGCGGAATTATTCCAACCGGGTCTGCAAATAATTGAACCAGACTTTTTTAACCAAATGACTACCGTACACGGTTTAATCATGGTGTTTGGCGCAATAATGCCCGCCTTTACCGGCTTGGCTAACTGGATGTTACCAATGATGATTGGTGCTCCAGATATGGCGCTACCACGGTTAAACAACTGGTCGTTCTGGATTTTACCATTTGCGTTTGGCATTTTATTGTCATCGTTATTTATGGAAGGCGGCGGTCCTAACTTTGGTTGGACATTCTACGCGCCTCTGTCTACAACGTATTCAAATGGTAGTACGGCGTTCTTCGTATTTGCTGTGCATATTATGGGTATTTCATCGATTATGGGCGCCATTAATATTGTGGTAACCATCATGAACTTACGTGCCCCAGGTATGACCTACATGAAGATGCCACTATTTGTTTGGACCTTCTTTATTACCGCCTACTTACTTATTGCGGTAATGCCAGTGCTCGCCGGCACGGTAACCATGGTATTAACCGACACCTATTTTGGCACCTCGTTCTTTAATGCCGCTGGTGGTGGTGACCCGGTAATGTTCCAGCATATATTCTGGTTCTTTGGTCATCCAGAAGTGTACATTATGATATTGCCAGCGTTTGGTATTGTTTCGACAATTATTCCAACCTTTGCTCGTAAGAAACTGTTCGGCTACAGCTCTATGGTTTATGCCACCTCATCGATTGCGTTTTTATCGTTTATCGTTTGGGCGCATCATATGTTTACCACAGGTATGCCTTTAGCAGGCGAACTGTTCTTTATGTACTGTACTATGCTAATTGCGGTGCCTACTGGCGTTAAAGTATTTAACTGGGTAGCCACCATGTGGAAAGGCTCGATGACCTTTGAAACGCCTATGCTGTTTTCAATTGCCTTCGTGATCTTGTTCACCATTGGTGGTTTCTCGGGCTTAATGTTAGCCATGACCCCTGTTGATTTTCAATATCATGATACTTACTTTGTGGTCGCCCATTTCCATTACGTATTAGTCACTGGCTCGTTGTTCTCAATTTATGCAGCGGCTTATTATTGGTTACCGAAATGGACCGGCAACATGTACGACGAGAAATTAGGTAAATTCCATTTTTGGTGTTCACTAATTTCAGTAAACTTATTGTTCTTCCCAATGCACTTCTTAGGACTTGCAGGTATGCCGCGTCGTATTCCTGACTATGCCCTACAGTTTGCCGACTTTAACAAGTGGGTGAGTATTGGTGGTTTTGCCTTTGGTTTATCACAATTAATATTCTTAGTCTTAGTTATTAAGTGTATTAAAGGTGGCAAAAAAGCCTCAGCAAACCCTTGGGATGCTAGTGAAGGTTTAGAATGGACGGTTGCTTCACCAGCGCCATACCATACCTTTAGTACACCACCAGAAATTAAGTAACACTCACATAGAGTAACGGGGAAACCATGCATAAAGACCAGACAACACCATTAGACGATAAGGTAAAGAAAGGCGTAACTAAATTAGTTATCACCGTATTTGCTATGTTCGCTTTCGGTTTTGCCTTGGTACCTTTATACGATGTGTTTTGTGATATCACTGGGTTAAATGGTAAAACGGCAACAGTTGCCAGTACCAAAAATGCCGACGGCATTGATACTTCGCGAACCATAAAAGTGCAATTTATTAGCCGCACCGCCCAAGGCGCGGCCTGGCAATTTGCACCACAAATGAATTCGATTGAAGTACACCCAGGGGAAATGAAGTTTATTAAGTTTTACGCGAAAAATGAATCTGGTCGAAGTGGTGTCGCACAAGCGGTGCCATCGGTTTCACCGGGTCTTGCTGCTAATTATTTTCAAAAAATAGAATGTTTTTGTTTTAATCAGCAACCACTGCAAGCCAACGAAGAGGCCTGGTTACCACTGCAATTTTATGTGGATCCAGAATTACCTGCCCATTTCACTGAGTTAACCTTGTCTTATACGTTATATGACATTACCGACAGTGTTGAAACTAACCAAGAAACAGAATAAAGCGTAGGGGAAAAATAATGACAACAACAAAAGAATACGAAAGTTATTACGTACCAGACTCAAGCCATTGGCCAATAGTTGGCGCTGTGGCATTGTTTTTAATTGCAGTTGGCGCCGGAAATTACGTTGCTAACTTAGACACCGGCGAAGGTATTGGCGGCTGGGTATTATTGGCCGGCATCGCGCTAATTATTTATATGGTGGTTGGTTGGTTTAGTAATGTGATTAACGAATCAATGGCAGGTAAATACAGTGCCCAAATGGACAACTCTTTTCGCCAAGGGATGAGCTGGTTTATTTTCTCAGAAGTAATGTTTTTTGCGGCCTTCTTTGGCGCATTGCTGTATGCCAGAATGTTTTCTGTGCCTTGGTTAGGCGGCGCTGGAAACAACTTAGAGACATTCCAAGTGTTATGGCCAGAGTTTCTAGCCGCGTGGCCATTAACCACCACACCAGACGGTACCACCACCGAAGCTATGCCTTGGACTGGTTTACCGTTATACAACACTATTTTACTAATGACCTCGTCAATCACCGCCCATTTTGCCCACGTAGCGTTAGAAAACAACAAGCGCGGTGCATTAAAGCTTTGGTTAGGCTTTACCATACTGTTAGGTTTGGCGTTTTTAGTATTACAAGTTGAAGAATACATTCATGCTTATTCTGCGATGGGCTTAACCCTAGCCAGTGGTATTTATGGCAATACCTTCTTTATGCTTACCGGGTTTCACGGTATGCACGTAACCTTAGGTACTATCATGTTAATTGTGATGTTCTTTCGGGTATTAAAAGGTCACTTTACCCCAGAACACCATTTCGCCTTCCAAGCTGCTAGCTGGTACTGGCATTTTGTTGATGTGGTATGGGTATTGTTATTCTTGTTTGTTTATATTTTATAACGCGAGAGTAACAAAAACGGTGCGTTGGTAGCGCACCGTTTTTTATTGTCTGTTTAAATGCCAGTCAACTTATTAGCTCTAGAATTAATTCTAATAGTCGTTTAACTAATAGGGCCTTGGATTAGGGCTGATTAAACCGGTTACTATACCAATGACTAACACCAACACAATTAAACCTGACATCAGCACTCTGCGACCAATATATTTAGACATAGGCGGCTGATCAGGATTGTTTTTATTCATAATAAACATTGCTTTAAATAAGTTATAAACCATAAATAAAAAAGCGAGTAATATTACAATTTTATAAAGTTGCACCGCGGCCTCCCAAAGTTGTTATTTCAGTTGTTGTAAAGATTATTATTTTAGTTTTTATAAACGTTATCATCTATTTCATTAAACGGTTAAGTTGTAAAAATGACAGAGTCAAATCTTGTAAACACATGCTCGACCATTATTAAATCCTGGCGTTGGCCATGGGTTATCTTTACCTTGCTAGTATTCGTGGCATTAATCAAGCTTGGATTATGGCAAAGCAGCCGCGCCGAACAAAAACAACAACGCTTAACCCACATTGAAGCGCTACTGAGCAGTGAAGCTATCAACTTAAATAAATTAATGACCATGGGCAAGCAAATAAATGACTTACCGGTGCAAATGCAGGGTGAATTTAATAACCAACAAAAATTTTTACTCGATAATCAAACCAATCAAGGCCAATTAGGTTATCGTGTATTGCAGGTGTTTAACGACACTCGCTCTAAGCAGGCGGTATTGGTAAACCTTGGTTGGCTGCAGGGCTCAATAAATCGCAATGAACTTCCTGATTTAAAAGACTTTCCTGGACAAGTAACGGTTAAGGGGAATGTCCGTATTATTGAACGCGGCATTGTCTTAAGCGAACAAACATTAACCGATGAGCACTGGCCATTACGCATTCAACAAATTGAGATTGAAAAAATATCACAAGTAATTAACAAACAACTCTTGCCCTTTGTGGTTTTCTTAGATAAAAAAGAGAGTCTGGGTTATAAAAAAAATTGGCAGCCAGTGGTTATGTCGCCCGAAAAACATCAAGGCTATGCCGTGCAATGGTTTTCTTTAGCTATCGCTTGGTTAAGTTTAATGGTGTGGGCTGGTTATAAAAGTCGCATTACAGAATCATAAAAAGCAACTAAAAATAGCTCGAACTGAAAACAACTATAAATAATTATAATAATAAAATAGGTAAATTCATGAGTAATAAACAACAGCAAAAGTCTAGAAGAACGTTAGTCCTAGTGCTGTTAGCATTCATTCTCCCGGTATTATTGGCCAAACTAGCCTTAGATAATCAATGGTTCAATTATGGTGTTACCAATCAAGGCAATTTAATAGACCAACCCCTGAACATTGGTGATGTTGGTATCGACCCGCAAGCGATAAAGCAATGGTTGGTTATTTATAACTTGCCAGAAAATTGTCAGCAAAAATGCTTACAAACCCTAAAAGGTATTGAACAATCTTATTTGGCTCTCGGCCGAGAAACGCCACGAGTAACACCAATAGCAATCTCTAATTCACCATTTAATGCTGAACAATTAAAATTAGTAAACCAACGCCACTGGCAAATTATTACCTCAGCAGATAACGCCAACAACCAATTATCTTCTGAGCATATATACGTTGCCGACCCATTAGGCAATATTGTTCTAAGCTACCCGCAGCCCGCGACCATAGAAGACATTCCAAGCTTTGGTAAAGCCATGCTTGAAGATTTGAAAAAACTGCTTAAATATTCGAGGATTGGCTAATGCAGGCTCATAGTCAAAGTCATAGCACGCGTAAGGTCGTTTTTGTCGCTATTTTACTGGCGCTTATTGTTATTAGTTTAGGTGCTTATACGCGTTTAACCCATGCCGGCTTAGGTTGCCCTGATTGGCCGGGTTGTTATGGCTTTATTGATGTACCCGAAACAGCCGACAAAATTAAGCAAGCCGAGCTGGCTTTTCCCGAGCGACCGGTAGAGCCCGCGAAAGCCTGGAATGAAATGGTCCACCGCTACTTTGCCGGTGCCCTAGGCTTGTTAATTGGCCTAGTTTTTATTCTGTCGTTTAAAAATAGACAACAAGGGACGCCATTATTTTTGCCGCTGTTATTAGTCGTTACCGTCATTTTTCAGGCGGCTTTGGGCATGTGGACAGTCACCATGAAACTCATGCCTATTGTGGTCATGGGGCATTTGCT
>CALJHL010000179.1 GCA_938075435.1 uncultured Thalassotalea sp.
GTTACCATGTTAACCGATAAATTTATTGGTCCTAAAATCTTTTATCCAGCTTACCCTGCAATTCCTCCAGGTCTGTATTTAACCGAAATCATGTTGCCGCATGGATTGTTATTGTTAACCGAATTTATTGTTCATAATCAGGCCAAGTTTGCATTTTTACAGGCTGATAAATCGGTAAACACTTCGGTTGAACACCTTATTGAATTATATATTCAAGCGAATAATATTTCTGCTGATGGGGTAATTTATGATTTGGCAAGCGTTGCCAGTGTTGCCGAATTTCAGCAAGGTTTTAATACATCGAGCAATGACAAGGTATTTTGCCAATACGTCGCCATTATCGAGGCAATAATTAGTCTCCTTGCGGTTGCCATAAAAAAACTGCAAAAGCGTTTGCATAAGCAGGCTGTTGAGGTATTTGTTGCTGGTGGCGGCGCTCGTTCTGACTGGTTGTTGCAAAAATTAGCCGCTAAAGTCCGATTACCTCTGATTAAAGCAAAAACAGATGAAGCGGGGGCTTTGGGTGTAGCTATTACATTGGCAGTAAGTCAGAATGTATATCCTGACTACGAACAAGCGATAGCGGCAATGAGCCCCATTGATAAAATTATTAGTCACAATAATTGAACATAAAATGTTAAACGATTAGTCATAAAAGCAAATAACTAAACCAACAAAGAAGAATGCTATGCAAAGACAGCAATTCCAACAACTACTGACCGAGTTGTTACAGCCTGAACGAATTAAAGATTTTTGCCCTAATGGCCTACAAATTCAAGGCAAAGAGCAGATACATAAAATTATAACTGGGGTAACTGCAAGCCAAGCGTTACTCGATGCGGCAGTGACAAAAGCAGCTGACGCCATATTGGTTCATCATGGTTATTTTTGGAAAAATGAAGCTTATAACATTACCGGTATTAAACATAAGCGGATCAAAACGTTATTAGTCAACGATATCAATTTATTTGCTTACCATTTACCATTAGACATTCATGAAAGTTTAGGCAATAACGTCCAGTTGGCAAAGCTTTTAAATATTAATGTCACAGGTCCATTAGAGCTTGGCAACCCAGTATCGGTTAGTTTACAAGGTGAACTAACAAAACCGTGCGAAGCAACGCTATTTAGCCAACAAATTAGCAGTGCATTAGCTCGAGATTGTTTGCATATTCCAGCAAGTTCAAATAAAGCCATAAAAACGGTGGCTTGGTGCACCGGTGGCGGCCAAGGTTACATTGAACTCGCTGCAGAGCAGGGCATAGACGCCTTTATCAGTGGTGAGGTTTCAGAACAAACTACCCATATAGCCAGAGAAATGGATATTCATTTTTTTGCTGCTGGCCATCATGCAACCGAACGATACGGTATTAAAGCGTTAGGTGAATTTCTTAAAACTGAGCATGGCTTTGATGTTGAATTTGTTGATGACGATAATCCAGTGTAGTTAACTGGTATTGCATTTATATTGTTATATTCTATTAAATCGAATGATAATGACCAAATAAAGTGCTTTTAATGTGCTTAATGGAATGTAAAATAACGTTATTGTTTTAACTGAGTTAAATATATGGTTCATAACACCCAACATAGCTTTGGTTTAATGAGTAAGCTTTTACATTGGCTTTCAGCGCTTAGCGTCCTAGGGCTGTTTGTATTAGGTTATTGGATGGTCGATCTTACCTATTATTCTAGTTGGTACAAAACTGCGCCATATTGGCACAAAAGCATTGGCATTTTGTTATTGCTAGCAACCTTATTTCGGCTGGTATGGAAAACCATGCAAACCACAGTAATGCCATTGTCCAGTCATTCCAAAAAAGTAAAGTTGGCCGCAAGTCTTACCCACAAATTATTATACACCTTGCTGTTGGTGTTGATGGCGAGTGGTTATTTAATTTCTACCGCCGATGGCCGCGCCATTGAGGTTTTTAATTGGTTTGCGGTTCCTTCTTTAGGGGAGTTAATTGCAGAGCAAGCAGAAATTGCCGGAGTGGTGCATAAATTTATTGGTTATGCACTTATTAGTCTTTCAATTTTACATGGCGGCGCAGCAATAAAGCATCACTTTTATGACAAAGATGACACTCTTAAACGGATGACAACAAAATAAACTTATTCTTTAAAATTTTAACAGGGGAACAACACATGAAAAAATTAATATTATCATCAGCATTACTCGGCCTTGCGGCATTAATTCCAGCGCAAGCTGCAGACTATATTGTTGATTATAAAGGTGCACATGCATCGGTAAATTTTAAAGTTAAACATATGGGCTTTAGTTGGTTAACCGGTCGTTTCAACAAATTTTCGGGTAAATTTAATTACGATGAAAATGATATTAGTAGCTCAAAAATTAACATTACCATTACTACCTCATCGGTAGATTCAAACCATGCAGAACGTGATAAGCACCTGAAGAGTGATGACTTTTTAGATGTGAGTAAATTTCCAACTGCAACATTTGTGAGCAGCAATATAGAAGATAAAGGTAATGGCAAGTTGGCGATAACAGGCGACTTTACCTTGCAAAACATTAAAAAAGAAATCGTTATCGACGCTGTTAAAGTGGGTGAAGGCGATGATCCTTGGGGAGGCTACCGTGTAGGCTTTAACGGAACTACCTCAATCAAAATGAGTGACTTTGGTTATAAAATGGATTTTGGTGACATACTTTTTGATTTACATCTTGAAGGTGTCCGTCAATAAGTAACCCCAAATAACTGCGGGTAAAGTCACAATAAATTAGCTGACTCTCCCCCTAATTATTTAACTTGTGGGTAATTATTGCTTTTTTTTAACTAATTAGTTAAAAGTTATCAGTATTTGCCTTTAATACGGTTGATTTTAGGTTATCAATAAGGTTTAATAGCCTTGTTATGTTTTAGAGCCTTTGCTCAATATTTTAAATTTTAAAAATATCATAACACCAGAAGAGGTTGCATTAGCTAGGTAGATAGTTTGAGGATCCACATCCTAAGACAACTATTAATGGAGACTAATGCCGAGGATGAATGCTGTTGTGGAAGAGCATCATTCGGTCATTATGGCTGAATCCTAATGACTGTCACCGAAACGGTGGAGAGCTTCTGGCTGACAAAATAAAGATTACTAATATCCTTTTCGTTCAGTCATGCTCTTCCTTATGTATTTTTGCAAAATTGCAATTTAGGGAGAATATCCAATGTTAAATGTCGCTAAGTTTGGTGGTACCAGTGTCGCAGATTATGATGCTATGGTGCGTTGTGCCAATATTATAAAAAGCCAACCAGAAACCAAATTAGTCGCTGTTTCAGCAAGCTCAGGAGTGACCAATCATTTAGTCACTCTGTCGCAACAAATATTATCTGTTGAAGAACAAACGCAGATCATCGAACAAATTCGCAAAATTCAATATAACATTACTCAACATTTGACCGTCGAAACCGAGCTTAATTTAATAATTGATCAGGTATTAACTTCACTTATAGAATTAACTACGCAGCAAAATACCTTGCAAACCGCAAAAACGGCTGACGCAATTTTAGCGTGCGGTGAGCAAATGAGTTCGCAAATATTTGCACAGGTTTTAAAAACCGTTGGCTTGAATTGTTTATGTTTTGATGTGCGTAATGTTATGAAAACCAATAGCTTATATGGCAAGGCAGTTGTCGATATTGAGCAATTAGCCAGTAACTGTGCAAGCCAATTAAGCCCCTTATTACAAGAGCATGTAGTGGTCACCCAAGGGTTTATCGGTCGAGATGGTTTAGATAATACCACAACGTTAGGACGTGGTGGCTCAGATTATTCTGCGGCCTTGTTAGCCGAAGCGGTAAATGCCACTGGCTTGTCTATATGGACTGATGTGGTCGGCATATTTACCACCGATCCACGCATCGCCAGCTCTGCTCGGGCTATTCCGGAAATAAGCTTTGGCGAAGCGGCGGAAATGGCAACTTTTGGTGCTAAAATTCTTCATCCAGCAACCCTTATTCCAGCAATGCGAAGTGATATTCCGGTGTTTGTTGGCTCAAGTCGTGAACCGGAAGCGGGCGGCACGCAAATTCGCCAAGAAGTTGCTTCTAAGCCAACTTACCGTTCAATAGCCATTCGTAAAGAACAAACCCTAGTAACAGTAAAAAGCCCGGCGATGTTACATGCCAGTGGTTTTTTAGTACAAGTATTTTCTATTTTAGCGAAGCATGAACTCAGTGTTGATTTGATCACAACATCAGAAATTTCGGTGGCATTAACATTTGATAATCCTACCGGCTCAACCCAAGCACTAATTACGCAAGCGGTAGTTGAAGAATTGGAGCAACTTTGTGAAGTAACGGTTGAACACGGGTTAAGTTTAGTGGCGGTAGTTGGTAATAATTTACATGCCAGCATTGGCTTAGGCAGTGATATTTTTGACAATATTTCTGACGTCCATATTCGGATGATATGTCATGGTGCCAGTGCCAATAACCTGTGTTTTTTGGTCAACGAAAAAGATGGCAATAAAGTGGTTGAAACGTTACATGACAAGTTGTTTGTTTAACTGGATTGCGATTTAATTTACAGCGATAAAAAATAAAAGCCCTAAGTTAACAGCTTTAACTTAGGGCTTTTATTTAGCGAATAAATTCTAATGCCATTTTATGGTCATATCAACAGATGAAAATTACCACATTTTAAGGTCTAGTTGTTGTCGAGTTTTCTATAGCAATTTTTCGATATCGGCGATGATGCTTTCTGGTTTAGTGACACTGGCGTATCGTTTTACTACTTGGCCATTACGGTTGATTAAAAACTTAGTAAAATTCCATTTTATTTTTTTACTGCCTAAAATGCCTTTTGCTTGAGTGGTTAAAAATTTGAAAAGAGGATCGGCGTTTTCGCCATTTACATCGACTTTAGCAAATAGGTCAAAATTAATATTAAAGTTAAGATCGCAAAAATTTTTAATCTCAACATTATCGGCCTGTTCTTGTTGACCAAATTGATTACAGGGAAAAGCTAACACGGCAAGTCCCCGATCTTTATAAGTTTGATGCAAGGATTCTAACCCCGCGTATTGTGGGGTGAAACCACAGGCACTGGCCGTATTGACGATCAATAACACTTTATTTTCATAATTTGTCAGTGGTACGGTCTCGCCGATATTATTAATAACTGAAAAATCGTATATATTTGTCATAAATTACTCGCATTTAGTCTTTTTATTTTATCTGCAGATCATTACACTAACATCATTAAGCAGTCAGATTCATTTGCAGTTGAGAATTATCATGAAAAAAGTTGGGTTTATTGGTTTAGGCGTTATGGGCTACCCTATGGCTGGCCACTTAGCAAAAGCAGGTTTTGAGGTTTGTGTTTATAACCGAACCACTGAAAAAGCACAACAATGGGCAGCTGAGTTTGATGGCTCATTTGCTTTAACGCCAAAAGAAGCAAGCCTTGACGCCGACATTGTTTTTGCTTGTGTTGGCAATGACAATGATGTGCGCCAAGTCGCCTTGGGGGAAGACGGCATTTTTGCCGGTTTAAAAGCAGACGCAATATTTGTTGATCACACCACTGCATCAGCTGAGCTTGCCAGAGAATTAAACAAAATCGCGCTGGCACAAAACAAGCACTTTATCGATGCGCCTGTATCTGGTGGTCAAGCGGGTGCTGAAAATGGTCAACTAACGGTTATGTGTGGCGGCGAACAACATATCTTTGCTCTAGTACAACCAGTGATGGCTGCATTTGCCAAATTTAGCCAATTAATGGGCGAAGCAGGTTACGGGCAAATTGCCAAAATGGCCAATCAAATTTGTATCGCCGGAGTCGTGCAAGGCTTGAGTGAAGCCTTTAACTTTGCTGAGCGCGCCGGTCTTGATGCCGATAAATTAGTAGCAACTATCTCAAAAGGAGCAGCAGGCTCTTGGCAAATGGAAAACCGTTATAAAACCATGTTTGCCGGTGAATACGACTTTGGCTTTGCCGTCGATTGGATGCGCAAAGATTTGGCTATTGCTTTTGCTGAAGCACAAAAGAATGGCTCTGAATTACCCATGACTAAAATGGTTGATGGCTTTTATCAGCAGATCCAAGAAAATGGCGGCAGCCGTTGGGATACATCAAGTCTTATCTCACTGTTAAAGCAAAACTAGCGTATTAGCGAATAAAACAGTGACTGTCAAAAATTAACAATATCTTCACGTTCATAAATTAAAAAAGCTGCTAAATTAGCAGCTTTGTTTTATTTGTTATTTAAGCCGAATGGCGATTAACCCATTCTAGTTTTAAAGAACGATTTCGTTAAAATCCTGTACGCTATCCACGTCGTTATTTAATGTAACTTCGTGTTTTTGTGGACTTGGGTTAGGTATCATGCGGCCATCATATTGCTCTTCACCATCATTGGCACCACTGCAAGTATAGGCAACGGTATAATCGCCTTCTGAAATAAAACCAAAGGCATAGCTGTAAACCATTTCGTTATCTACTTCCATCATAGTAACTTCGGTTGAATTTGTAGGGGCAACTGCATTCGCTGGTAACGCTATTATTTGTGCTACTGTAGCGTCATAATTGTCAACTAATTGCTCTTCAGTTAAACCATGGCCAGCATAAAGGTAAACAAAGTTACCGGCATTTTCATCTAGAGCACAAAATAAATTTTCATCAACCATACCTGATAACGACGATACGGTTTCATTGTCAACGATGGTTACGCCATGCGGCTTAAGGTTGTAGCGCTGGCCATTTTTATTTTCAACCAAGGCGGTACGCAAATCGAAGTGAATGGTAAAGCGTTGTACGCCACCAGCTGTAACTTCAAAACCACCAAGTTTAAGCTTTTGACTCGGTTGTTTCATCGGCACTTGAATACCATTTTCCGTTTCGGTGACATAACTAAAGTCATCGCCATCACTATCATCTAAGACGTGCAAAATTAGGTTTTGATATACCCCAGGAGCTAATTCTGTTTCGTCTAAGATAATCTTGCTGTCACCCCCTTGAAACTGCTTCAAGTCGACTTGGGCATAACTTAAGTCACCATCTGAGACGTCTAACATTATACTGTCTTGACCTTCTCTTACTAACTCAATGGCATCTATGGCGATAACTACCTCTTCGGCATCATCTACCGGAGCATCGGCTACGGCAAAAGATACCATAGTCATTTCGGGATCAGAGTCTGAGCCACCACAAGCACCAAGCAATAAACTGGTACCAAGAATAATGCTAACAGGGATTAAATTGAATTTTTTCATAGACACTCCAAGAAGTATTGGCTGGAAAACAGAATTAATACTTCTCTAATAATTAAGGTAAATTTACATAATTATAGTCAACCTAAATAGCAATGAAAAGTAGTTTTATTGCACATATTCATAGAGTTCCTTAAGTAATTGGATTTTATTGTTATTTTCTTTATATAAATGTGCAAAATTTTCAATTTCAATCATGTACTCATCTAACGTTAAACCATTTTTAGAGCTAGTTGTAAGTTTGTTTTGACAATGAAGTTGCCATTTTGTTAATTCTTCACTGGTTAACGTATGTGGATAATTACGAGCACGAAAACGAAATAGTAAAGTATCGAGGCGCGGGTCTGAAAAATTAAAAGGGTGGCTGCCTAGTTTTTCCGCTGGCATGGTATGGATCATTGCCATTTTTTGTTTATCAGCATGACTAAAAAAGTCACCACTGTATAGCGCTAACTCGGCATCTTCCTCGGTTTTGTCATATTCTTGGCTAAATAC
>CALJHL010000180.1 GCA_938075435.1 uncultured Thalassotalea sp.
TCGTTAGGGAAGAATAAAAACCTATTTGAAACACTCTCCAAAAAGTGGCGTATTTTTAAGTCAATTAAAGCGACCAATAAACTGTCAGTTAATTTTCCTATTGAGCGCCATTTAAAACAAACCTCCGCAATTAAAAACAACAATAACATTATGAATTATCACGCAACTTCACCAGCTCGATTTGCCGAACTGGTTAACAGAGATCTATTAGAAGCCTATGCACCGGCAGCGGTGTTAATAAACCGTGTCTACGAAATATTGCACTTTCAAGGGCCAACCGTTAATTATTTAGAATTTCCAAAAGGTACGCCAACACACGATTTAATTACCCTACTTCGTGAAGGCTTACGCACCCGAATAAGAACCGCAGTAAATTATGTACTTAAAAATAATCAGCCTATTGTTGACCTTGACGCGAACGTCAAACGACATGGTCATTATATTCCCTGCACGATAACGGTGCGTCCGGTATTTGATCCTAAACTTCCTAGTGAATTATTACTGGTTACCTTTGAAGAAAAACAAGACTCGGTCTCTCATAAAGCTATCCCGCCAACAACACCTAGTTTACCTGACCATGACTCAAGTATTATTGAGCAATTAGAGTATGAGTTAAACGCGACTCGCGAAGATCTGCAAAGTACAGTGGAAGAGCTTGAAAGTTCAAACGAAGAGCTCAAAGCCTCTAACGAAGAAGTCATGTCAATGAATGAAGAGCTGCAATCAGCTAACGAGGAACTTGAAACCTCAAAAGAAGAATTGCAATCGATGAACGAAGAACTCCATACCGTAAATAGTGATCTTCAATTAAAAGTTGAAGAGTTGGAAAAAAGTTATGACGATACCCTAAATTTATTGTCCAGCACACATATTGCCACGCTTTTCCTTGATAGAAAATTACAAATTAAGTTGTTTAATCCGACAATAGGAGAATTACTTAATTTGCGTGAAAGTGACATAGGTCGTTCTATTAGTGATTTTTCGGCGAAAGTAGCCAACAGCGATCTTGTGACTGATGCCCATCAGGTACTTAAAAAACTGACCCCAATAGAAAAAGACGTCTGGTCAATGGAGAACAATAAAAAGAACCGTTGTTATTTACGACGGATAGTTCCTTACCGCACGGCTGATAATCATATTAACGGCGTGGTGATCACGTTTGTTGAAATTACCGAACGTTATCAACAAGCACAATATTTAGAACAGTGCGTGCAAGAACGTACTAAAGAGCTTCATGATCGTAACACACGGCTTAACACCATTATGAAGCATGCCTCTCAAGCAATTGTGGTGATGAAAGAGAACGGTCGAATAACAGATTTTAACCGAGCAGCTGAAAATATGTTTGGCTATCACGTTGATGAAGTTTTAGGAAAAAACATTGAACAATTAGTGCCCGTTATGAATGTTGAACCTCAAAAGGCGGCAAATACAACCGAGCTTAATGTTAAAAAATCGCTAATAACCCTCGCTCCCCAAATGTTAATAGCGATTCGAAAAGATAACATTAAATTTCCAATAAAATTGACCACAACTACGATTGCAAAAAATAAACTTTGTATTGGTATTATTACCGATTTAACCGAAAATTTAGCGTTAAAAAAAGCGATTGCTGAAATCAGTGTCTCAGAGCAAGAAAAATTAGGCCGAGAAGTACATGATAGTTTGGGACAGCGCCTGACGGGTATTAACTTATTAGCCAGCGACTTAAAAAGAAATATCGAGAAAGACGATGTACAAAGCGGCAAAGCGCTTACGCAGATTATAGATCAAATTAGTTTATCGATAGGCGAAGCGCGTAACATTAGCCATGGTCTATCACCGACTTTGTTCCCACCACAAAAACTGCAAGACGCCTTGATAAAATTGGTAAAAATAGCTGATAAAGCCAATATTCAGAGCAAAGTTGAATTTTCAAAGGTATTACAAATTGCAGATAATACCATTGCTATTCAAATTTATCGCATAGCGCAAGAAGCCATTAATAATGTCATAAAACACTCAAAAGCGACTAAAATAACGCTGCGGCTTATAAACCATTTAGATCAAATGATGCTAGAGGTTAAAGATAATGGCATAGGTATTAAACTAAAAGAAGATGAAGCTGACTGGGGCATTGGTTTAAAAATAATGCAATATCGTGCGTCTAGTATTAATTCAAGTTTATTCATCGAGTCGTCACCTAAACGTGGCACATCAGTGCGTTGCATATTCTGATGACTAATTTTATTACCTAAACTAACTTGAATACTTAAAAGCATGGCCTTTGTAGATGATGCTAGTGATGGTAAAATTCATGAGATAAATTAACATGCACTTTGGACTAATTGCTGCTATTTGTTTGATACTACTGCTCTTTTTGACTCCATTTATTTTAATGGATTTCATGATAATAAGCTTATACAAACTAGGTATCCCCCCACTCGTAGGGCTTGGTATTGTTTTTTGTATTTTGCTTGGGAGTTTAATTAACATTCCATTAAAACGGATTAAATCTGTATCAAAAGTTCCCATGGATTTACGGCTATCATATGGCGTTAACCCTTGGTTTTACAGGCAAATATCCCAGAAAAACGAATTGATTATTGCCGTTAATGTTGGTGGGTGTCTCGTACCTTTAGCAATTGCTCTTTATCAATTATTACGCCTATTTAATGCTGGAATGGTATTAATGCCCGTCATTGTGATCACCATAAATGTGATTGTTTGCTATCACCTATCTATAGTCAAAAAAGGTGTGGGAGTTTTACTCCCGGCATTTGTACCAGGGATACTGGCGGCGCTAAGTGGTTTAATGCTGACACCGGAAAATCCAGCCGCGGTTGCCTTTTGCGCTGGTATTTTAGGACCTTTGATTGGCGCTGATTTATTATCCTTAAAGCAAATCATAAAGTTAAATTCGGGAATCGCGAGCATTGGTGGTGCTGGCACATTTGATGGCATTGTTATTTCGGGTTTTATTGCCCTGTTGTTAACTTAATTTTTCACATCAAGCCACTACAAGGTATCAACATTTCGAGCAACTGACATCTTTTAGCTAAAACTCTAAAATATAGTCACCTAACTCAAAATACCAAATCCAGAACAAAGCCAACAGCTACTATCAAAAAAGGTGTTCACGATCTAGATAGGTGAGCCTACCAAGAAAATTCAACATATTATTGTCATTATGGAGCCAACTATTGACAACCACCCGCCATTGTCTAGAACCACTGCAACAGCAAAAAGATTTGATGCTAGCATAATACTTAACGTATCTAAATATAGTCATGCCGTGTAATTATTTAAGTGGCTACCTATTGAAATTCATCTAATTTTACCACAACATCAATCACTTGCCCTTGAATTGGTAAAGGTATTTCATTGTCGACAATTGCCTCACCATTAACAGTTATTTCAACCACACCGTGTCCTACCCCGTGACTATCTTCAACACATAATGCAATCACTCCATCATCACGGGTCAAGGTCGCATTATAGCCATGCCACGATTTTGGAATACAAGGGTCAACAGATAAAAACTTACCTTTATACTTGATACCTAGCATAGCCTCAACGCCTAAACGATATGCCCAAGCCGATGATCCTGTATACCAACTCCAACCACCTCGCCCGGCATGAGGCATTACACCGCTAATGTCGCCTGCCATGACATAAGGCTCTATTCGGTAGTTTTGCATATCTTTTTTATTTAACGAGTGCTCTATAGGGTTAAGCATTCTAAACAGATGCATAGCTGCGTCGCCATGGCCTTGACGAGTTAACGCCCAAGCGAACCAAACAGCAGCATGAGAGTATTGCCCGCCATTTTCTCTTACGCCAGGCGGATAAGCCTTAATATAACCAGGATCGCGCATTGTTGCGTCAAAAGGAGGCCACAATAAACGTACTAGGTTATTTGTTTTGTCTATTAGCTCACATTGTGCAGATTGTAATGCCTTAACAGCACGTTTGGAGTCGGCTGCGCCACTTAGAGTAGCCCAAGATTGTGCGATGGAATCAATACGACATTCTTGGCACTTCGAAGAGCCCCATGGTTGTCCGTCATCATCGTAAGCCCGTCGATACCACTTACCATCCCATCCCGACGCTTCAATAGCTTGCGCTAACTCCAGCGCTCGGTCACGCCAAACGCTAACAGGAAACTTTTCGGGCCACAAGTCATGTAAAGCGGTAAATGATTCGATCACCGCAATGGCAAACCAAGATAACCATATACTCTCGCCCCGTCCGCGCACGCCGACGCGATCCATACCGTCATTCCAATCACCAGAGCCGATCAATAACAAATCATGCTCGCCCGAAAAATTAATTCCGCGATTTAATGCGCGCTTACAATGCTCAAATAATGTGTCAGCTCGTGATGTAGGTTCATATAAGGCATATCGACTTTCCTCACGACTCCCCAGCGGGTCACCCGTTAAAAAAGGTATTTTTTCCTCAAAAATAGCCTTATCACCAGTAACCTCTACATAATGTGCCGTAACATATGGAAGCCACAGTAAATCATCTGAACAGTGTGTACGCACACCTCGACCACTTGGCGGATGCCACCAATGCAGCACATCTCCTGTATCAAACTGATGAGCTGCGCTTTCTAAAATATGTTTACGTACCAGTGCCGGCTCGGCATGAACCAATGCCATAACGTCTTGCAGTTGATCCCTAAAACCATAAGCACCACTTGACTGATACAAGCCACATCGAGCAAAAATTCTACAGACCAACGTCTGATAGAGTAACCATTGATTCATCATTAAATCAAAGGAAGGCTCTGGGGTTTGCACACTGACTGAATTAAACAAACGTAACCATCGTCTGCGCACTTTTATCCAATCATCGTGAAGGGTTTGGGGTTTTTGCCATTTTTCGATTAATTCTCTCGCGTGCTCACGGTTATTCCCTTGACCAAACAAAAACACCACTTCAGCTTCACCATTGGCTACTAGATCAACATGCATTTGTAGTGCGGCACAGGGATCAAGTTTAGCCCCGACTGTACGGTTCAGCCCCCAACGATTCAAAGCAGCGGGGGTTTTAAAACTCCCCTCTCGGCCTAAAAAATCAGCTCTGTCGCCAGTAAAACCATGTATTGGCCTATTAGAGCAGAGAAACGCTATACGTTCTGAAAAATCTGCATTCCAAACATTTCTTGCCAACATGGCATTGGTTTTTGGATCGAATTCGGTAACAATATGAGGCGCACTAACAGCGCGTTTTACACCTAATACTAATTCGGCATAATAGGTTACGGTTAAACGTCGCGCCTTACCTTGAGTATTATTCAATTTTAGCCGGGTAATTTTAATTGGATCCTCATGGGCAACCCTTACAGTCAATTCTTGTTTTAGGTGATGCGAGTTACTACGCCATTGGCTAGAACCAGCGCTATGCGTTATTTCACAAAGCGTTGCACTACCTATAGGCTCGGGAGTAACCGTCCACACTTGCCCTGTTTCTTCATCACGTATATACACTATTTCGCTGGGACGGTCTTCAACGGGATCGTTCGCCCATTGGGTGAGCCTATTTTCTCCGCTATTAATTGCCCAGCTATAGCCTCCGCCAGCCTCTGAAACCAAACAACCAAAATTGGCATTAGCTAACACATTACACCAAGGGGCCGGGGTAGTTTGACCAGACTCTATATAGATCACATAGTCATCACCTTTAGCGCTAAAGCCACCTATCCCATTAAAACAAATTAGATCACTACGACGTTCCAGCAAAGGACTTGCATCAGGTGCTATGGGGGATGCGGAAGCGATAAAGGCCGGTAGGTGATAGTACTGACAATAATTGGGTATTAACTGCTGATCTAATGAAACCTTGTCACTTAAAATGGCATGAGCGCTCGCTCTAAGTAGGTATCCTTGTTCAATTGATATTTGATTACAGTGTAACAGATGTAATCCACCAGGTTTTCCAAGTAGAGCTTGCACACCAATTTCCTGTAATAGCTGTTGTACTCTACTACTAATTTCGTCAATATACCCACTGCTCCCCTCATGCATAATAACAAAGTCAATTCTGATCCCTTTCAAATGCCATTGTTGATGAGCACAAACTAGCACACGTAGCAAAGCAACATTGCTATCGTCATGCAAACGAAAAAGCAAAATTGGCACATCACCAGAGAGGCCAAAAGGCCACAGTGCCGACTGACTCATTTGATTATTTTCTATGAGACTTTCTTCTCCTCTTAACATCTCATGCGATTGCATTAGCACCGATAAAAGGTTTTGCAGCTGAGGTAAATAAGCCAGGGCATATTCAAATCCTTTCATGTCCAAACTGGCTTTAAACAGTGCATCGTGGAAAATTAAATCAATTGACGACAAGACTTCATAGCAATGGGCTATCTCAAACAAAGAACGACGAGAGCTGCTCGCTATAGTGACAAAGGCGAGCTTTTCAGTGGTAAAAGCAGATAATTTCACTGTTGCTTGCAAAGACATAATTGGATCTAAGGTCCAACCCAGCGATTCTGACAGCCCATCTTTGATTCCTTGCGGGTTTTGTGAACTGCCATTGCGCCCGATAAAGTGCGCTCGGTCAGTTTCAAAACTGCCTAATTGCACCGCGTGACTGTCAGTAAGTAACCGATGCATAAGGGCGGGCGGTTTTTCTCGTGGCTCACGAGAACGACGTTCAAAGACAAGTGCATTCATGCTGTTAGCAATTTCACTATGAATAAACAGCTTGCTAAACGCAGGATGACGCTCATCGCCATTTTGTGACGTAAGTACCACCTCGGCATAGGTAGTCACAGTGAGTCTGCGTACTTTTTCGGTTTCGTTAATTAATGTTATCCGGCGAATTTCTACGTCATCATTCGCTGACACCGTCAAATCCATACGAAGTGAAATCCCATAATCTTGGCGATGAAATTCAACCTTATGCGGGTGAAATATCACGTCATATTTTTTACTGATTTTGTTTACTGGCAGGCGACCAACCGACCAGAGCTCACCGCTATCTTCATCACGGATATACACCCAAAAGCCAAAGTTTTCATAAGTGGTGTCTGGCGTCCAGCGCGTTAATGCACTATGCCGCCAATTCAGTCCGCCAGCACCTGAGTCGGTGATTAAAGTATTGAGTCGGCCATTGCCAAGCACCTGCAATTCAGGGAAGGCACCAGAAACTACAGGTTTCCATGCCTGTAACTCGGGCAGGTTATGAGCATTAACTTCAAGTACTTCTTCAGCTTTGGTAACCGCGTCTGTTGGAAATTCTGGTGAACAGTCCAATGCTAATTGTTCATGTAACAATAAATCAACGGTTTGCACTAACATACTGCGTTGAAAACGATGCACATGAGGTTCATTAAGTAACACATTCGCTAACGCAACAAATATCATGCCTTGATGATGAGCCATATGTGAGCGAACAATCACAAATTCACGATTTCGGGGAATACGACTCGCTGTATAATCTACCGCTTCATACATACCATAGAGGTTGATCATGCCTAGGCGACTTAGTCGTTTTAAATTAGCCGTGGCACGCCTTGGATAAATAGCTAAAGCGAGTGCTGTCGCATAGGGCGCAATAACCGTATCGAGTTCCAAGCCTCGTTTGAAACCTAAACTAGGCACGCCAAACGCTTTATATTGGTAGTTATGTTGAATATCTATGCTTGCATAACCAGATTCAGATATTCCCCATGGTGTTGAGCATTTTTCACCGTTGCTAATTTGCTCATCAACGGCGACTTGCTCACTTTGCGCCAACAAAGTGCCTTGAGCACTGCATAACAGAAGGCGGGGCATTAAGTACTCAAACATAGTCCCCCCCCAAGAAATTAAGACATTTTGCCCCGACACTTTGGTAATAGAGCGCCCCAGTGCAAACCAATGTTTTGTTGATATATCGCCCTTACCCATTGCAACGATGCTCGCTAAACGAGCTTCAGATGCTAATAAATCATAATGATGAGAATCCATTTCTCCAGCACTGTCATTCCAGCCAATATGGAATAGCTGCGCGTCTTCATCATACATTAAATGAAAATCCATTCCGCTTACTTCGGCAACCGAGCGCTGCATAATAGCGGTAAGATCTGTCTGAAGTTGTCTCGCATTTCGTATCGAATTAATAAGGTTTTTTTCAAGTGCTGCCAACCATGTTGTAATGGCATTATTTTGCCCGGCGATCGATAAATGCGGATTTTCTTCTCGAAAATCCATGATTATTTTTTTTGCCTTTGAACACGTTGGCGATATTTCGGCCAGTGTCAGGGTCGGCAACAAGATGTGGCGCAATACCCTTAAAATCTCATAATAGCCTAAAGCGTCTTTTTCTTGAGCTGGCGATATCGGGCAAGTCAGTATGTTTAACCATGGAAATAACCGGTCAAGATCTCGTTGCATATCACGTAAATTCTGATGTAACCTACCTACCCATACTCGAATATTACGCAAAACACTAACGCTATGGGCTGACGACTTTTTAGCTAACGCACTTACCAAATGACGGTCAAATTCAATGCAATCAAACTCACAAATGTCTTGTATCGTTTGCCACCATATATCGGTGTTATTGCGCACACTTGCCGCCTTGTTACGAATTTGAGCCGCATGCTCAGATAGTGTCGTGTATTCTTCTTTGCCATTTTCATCTAGTTTTGATATGGCTTCTTCAATAAGGGCTATGGTGTCCACTAAGCCATTCCAACGCGCTACCGAAAAAACCGGGCTGACCTCAATATTTTTACATCCTTCAGAAAGTGTTAATAATGCAGCGGCCAAATTGCCACTATCAACCGTTGACACATAACGCGGTAACAACACCTCTAAGGTCTGAGTATTATACCAGTTGAAAATATGACCTCGGTAGTGTTCCAGTTTTTCCAATGAATCTAAACTCGCAAGCACACGAGCAGTGAACTCTGTGGGACCAAGGTAGCCAAAATCCCAGGCACTAAGATTCGATAAAAACATCATACCAATATTGGTTGGTGAGGTTCTGTGCGAAATAACACCATGAGGATCTTCTTGGTAGTTATCTGGGGGTAACCAATGATCAGCAGGTCCAACAAAAGTTTCAAAAAACAACCAAGTCCGTCGTGCCAAGCGACGTAGAAATACGATATCATCATCATGTAATTGTTCTTTAACCTTCGGTAATGGCTTACTGATCAGGCGCGCAATTTCAGGTGATAGGAACCAAAGTATCAAAAAAGGAGCGGCAACAGGTAAGGCCGCTTCATTCAGATAAAAAACAACAAACACAAGCAGACAAGTTAGTAATACCCCTGGCGCCATTTCTTGCCAAAAATACCAAGAAGATTCACGATTGCTCAGGTGTTTGTCGGTATGTGCTGCCGTGATCCATTGCAACATATTTTGCTGGGTAATTGTGACTCTAGCGAGTGTTCTGATAATTGCATCTACGGCAACAAACGCTTCGTAGGGAAGAAAAACAATCAAAAGTAGCCAGCGCCCCATAGTTGATATGGCTTTAGAGCAGAAACTTTCTAAATTTTTCCAACGAAAATTTCGTGTAATACCGAGTATAAAGTTACCAACATTATGCCCCACAGGTGAAATAATCGCTAAAGTAGTCCAAACCAACGGTTCACCTGGTAACCAAACCCAACCGGCCAATAGCCATAAAAGTAATGCAGGGGGAAGAAGACTTCTTCGTAAATTATCAACTATTTTCCACCGTTCTATCAGCTCAATGTCGTTGCATTGATAACTATTATCACTTAGCTTAACATGGCGACCCAGCCAAGATATCAGTTGCCAATCGCCTCGTATCCAACGGTGCAATCGACGCACAAAGGACAGGTAATGATTAGGGAATTCTTCATAAAGCACAATATCTGAAGCAAGTGCAACACGCGCTTTAATGCCTTCAAACAAGTCATGGCTCAGTACAGTATTTTCTGGCACGCAGCCACCTAAACACTGCCGAAATGCCGCGACATCGTAAATTCCTTTGCCGACAAATATACCGCTACCAAAGAGGTCTTGATAAACATTAGATACCGCTTGGCTATAGATATCGATAACACGATCACCTGACGCTAACCTTGAAAACCAAGTATTGTCAGCACGCGTTGGTGCTATTTCGATACGTGGTTGAATAATGCTATAACCAGCAATAATTTTGCCGGTTTTGTTGTCAAAAACAGCGCGATTTAGTGGGTGTGCTAGCGTACCTATTAAACGAGCCGCCATACCTCTACCCAGCTGAGTATCACTATCGAGTGTAATAACAAAGCGAATATTGCGCAGTGCGGAGCCATCACCTTCATAAACACTAAACGCGGTACATTTTTCATCACCGTTATCACCACAAAGAAAGTGATTAAATTCTTCTAATTTTCCGCGCTTGCGCTCCCAGCCCATCCAACAATGTTGACTCGGGTTATACTTGCGATCACGGTGAAGCAAGTGAAAAGGCGTACGTCTTGAGTCACGGTACTTATCATTAAGCTTTTTTATACCAACACGAACATGCTCTAAATATTGCCTATCAGTGGCAACCGTCGCGTCGCAAGCATCCAAATAATCGGTTAGTAAAACGAACTGGAGCGCTGGATCATTATTAGATAAATAGTGCCGCTCTATGCGTATCAGCAGTGAGTCAATTTCCTCAATACTCCCTAA
The DNA here is from genome assembly GCA_938075435.1 of uncultured Thalassotalea sp. Taxonomy (GTDB): domain Bacteria; phylum Pseudomonadota; class Gammaproteobacteria; order Enterobacterales; family Alteromonadaceae; genus Thalassotalea_A. The sequence continues at coordinate 10,623 of CALJHL010000180.1, forward strand.
CAGCGTAGGGATGGTGATAGCGGTAGCACAGTCAGTGTTAATTTTTTTATCAAAATCAAGTTTATTAAGAACACGTGGCGGTATCAAATTGGTTAAAGACCAATGCAGAGTTGACACTGACAACATCGAAGCGGGAATAAGAGCCAACAACGAGCCAATTACCCATTGTGTTATATTTGTATCATTAATATACAAATAATAAAGAGCAACAGATTCAGTAACTGCTATTAAGGTTACTAATAAAAATAAATACATGAAAACGATATGTTTTTGTAATAATCGTTTACCCCGTTGTAACCATGGAATTTTAAAGTTTAATTGCTTTTCCAATACATATTTTCCGTCATCTACTAACCAGTATCCTACATGGCGATGGCGTTCATTTTCGGGTTCAGATTTTTGCGCAAGCTGTATAGCTCTTTGCGCTATATTTTTTTCACTATAGTCAGTGGCACGTGCTAATTTTTCAACCGTTTTACAATATCTGTCACGACTATCAAAATCTAATTTTGCATAAATGTTAGCAGGATCATTTCGGAGCTCTTTTTCGACAATACTCACTTGTTCAAAAAAACTACGCCATGGAATAGTTT
>CALJHL010000181.1 GCA_938075435.1 uncultured Thalassotalea sp.
TTTCTTTTGACACAGCGCTCTACACCATTTAATATGCGCGCCATATGAAGAATCTTAAACTTCCATTAACAATAGACCCATACCGAAGCGCCCAACGTCGTCTCGAATATAATGGCTATTTTGAATTAATTGGATTAGCTAGATTGCTTGCTATTTCTGAGAAGGCTAGTGAGCAAGTAAATGTAAAAATGAATTTTGATGTTGATGAACAAGGTTTGATTGTTATCAGCGGTAACGCATCAACCCAAGTTTCGTTAACATGTCAGCGTTGTAATGAGCCATATGAGTTAGAACTAAACGTAACGTTTATTTATAGCCCGGTTAAAAATGAAGAAGGTGCTGAGCATCTTCCTTCAGAATATGATGCTGTCGAATTAGATGAAAATGGTGAAGTTAATCTACGCGATTTAATGGAAGACGAGTTAATCCTTGAAATTCCATTAATTCCGAAGCATGACCTAAAGGACTGTTCAGCAACTGCTGATAGTACTTGGGGCAAGTTACCGGAGGTTGTAGAAAAGCCGAATCCATTTGATATGTTAAAACAACTTAAATGATTTTAGGAGTAGGGTAATGGCCGTACAAAAAAGTAAAAAGTCTCGTTCAAGACGTGGCATGCGCCGTTCACACGATGCAGTAACAACTGAGAACTTATCAGTCGATCCAGTATCAGGTGAATCTCACCGTCGTCACCATGTAACAGCCGATGGCTTTTACAAAGGTGTCAAAGTTATCGCTTCATAAGCGATTTAACTTTGGATAGTCTAACGGTCGCGTTAGATGTTATGGGGGGCGATTCTGGCCCCCTTATAACTATTCCCTCTGCAATATCGGCAATTAATCATTTGCCAAATCTTCACCTCATCCTATGTGGTGATGAAAGCGCTATACAATCCCAATTAAAATTAAACAACTCTTCTAATCATCCGCAGATCACTATTGTTCATACCAGTGAAGTTGTTGCTATGGATGAAAAACCTAGCATTGCTTTAAGAACTAAAAAAGACTCATCAATGCGCCGAGCACTCGATTTAGTGCAAAGTGGTGAAGCACAAGCGTGTGTTAGTGCTGGCAATACCGGTGCTTTATTTGCAAGTGCACATTATGTGTTAAAAATGTTACCTGGCATCGAACGTCCCGCCCTAGTATCGCAATTACCAATAGCCAACAGCAACCAACATGCCTTTATGCTAGATTTAGGGGCGAATGTTTTTTGCGATTCCAATACGTTATTTCAATTTGCCATAATGGGCTCTGTTATGTCTGAACAAGTGGATGGCATTGCATCACCTCGGGTTGCGTTATTGAACATGGGTGAAGAAGAAATTAAAGGTAGCGATCATATTAAACAAACCGCAAATTTACTTAAAGCCTGTCCAGAAATCAATTACATTGGCTTTATTGAAGGCAATGATATTTTTTCTGGTAAGGCAGATGTTATTGTTTGTGATGGCTTTGTTGGTAATGTAGCACTAAAAACTTGTGAAGGGGTTGCCAGATTAGTCATGGCAAAAGTGCTGGAAATCATTAAAGAGAGTAAATTTACTCGAATATTGGGTTTATTACTGATCCCAACTCTAAAAAAAATGGTAAAACGACTGAACCCCGACCAGTATAACGGTGCAAGTTTGATAGGATTACGAGGTATTGTAGTGAAAAGTCACGGCAATGCCACAAGCTCAGCTTTTTATAACGCAATTTTGGAAGCGGTAAAAGAAGTTGAAAGACAAGTTCCTGAGAAAATTAAAACAAAATTAGAACTCGGTTTAGTTAAAAGGTCTTAAAAGATAAATATGAATTCAAAAATTACAGGTACCGGTAGTTATTTTCCTGCACAAGTCAGAACCAATGCTGATCTTGAAAAAATCATGGATACAACAGACCAATGGATAACTGACCGGACCGGCATCAAAGAACGCCGTATTTCTGCAGAACATGAAAACGTTGCCTACATGGGGGCCAAAGCCGCCGAAAAAGCCATCGAAATGGCCGGTATTGATAAGTCAGATATCGATATGATTATTATGGGGACTACGAGTTCGCATGTCGATTTACCTAGCGCAGCGTGTCATTTACAAAAATATTTAGGCATACCTACGATCCCTGCTTTTGATGTAGCAGCGGCTTGCTCTGGTTTTATCTTCAGTTTAAGCATTGCAGATCAATACATTAAATCGGGCATGGTTAAGCGAATTTTAGTGATCGGTGCCGATACCCTTTCGCATATGTGTGATCCCAAAGATCGTGGCACTTACATTCTTTTCGGTGATGCTGCAGGAGCGGTAGTTCTTGAAGCGAGTGAAGAACCCGGAGTTATTTCTACTCACATTCATTCAGATGGTGAGTACGGCGCGTTACTTGGCGCTGATTCACCAAAACGTGGTGACTTATTAACCGAAGAAAAAGCCTATATTTATATGAAGGGCAACGAGGTCTTTAAATTTGCAGTCACTCGTTTAAGTGAAATTGTCACTGAAACGCTTGAGCATAATAATATGGACAAATCTGATATTGATTGGTTAGTTCCGCATCAAGCAAATTTACGTATTATTGCTGCAGCGGCTAAAAAACTGTCATTACCAATGGAACAAGTGGTAGTGACCCTTGATAAGCATGGTAATACTTCCGCGGCTACTATCCCTACCGCTCTTGATGAAGCAGTTCGAGATGGTCGTATTAAACGTGGCCAAACAATTCTTATGGAAGCCTTTGGTAGTGGTTTTACTTGGGGCAGTGCGTTAGTTAAATTTTAATACCAAGCTCACTAATCAAAAAGTAGAATTCGTGATTAATGAAATTGGTCTAAAACGCACAATAAATTCAATTATATATAAACGTATAAATATTTAGGTAATAAACAATGAATAACAATTTAGCCTTTGTATTCCCAGGGCAAGGTTCACAAGCTGTTGGTATGTTAGCCGACTTAGGCGATAACTCAGTTGTGATTGATACTTTTAAAGAAGCATCTGCAGCTCTAGGTTACGATTTGTGGGCGCTAATTCAAGACGATGTTGATGGCAAATTAAACCAAACAAATTACACTCAGCCGGCATTACTTACCGCAAGTGTTGCTATTTGGCGAGCATGGCAAGCCAAAGGTGGCGATGCCCCTAGTGTTATTGCCGGTCACTCGCTAGGCGAGTATTCTGCTTTGGTTTGTGCCGATGTATTAAGCTTAAGCGATGGTGTTCAACTTGTTGAAAAACGCGGTGAGTACATGCAACAAGCGGTACCTGCTGGTGTTGGCGCTATGTACGCGATTATTGGTTTAGCCGATGACGCTATTTTAGCGGCTTGTGTCGAAGCGGCTCAAGATGAAGTGGTTGCAGCTGTAAACTTTAACTCGCCAGGTCAAGTCGTGATTGCCGGTAATAAAGCCGCAGTAGAAAGAGCTGGAGCTCTATGTAAAGCAGCGGGTGCTAAACGCGCTTTACCTCTACCGGTAAGTGTTCCCTCGCATTGTGCATTAATGCAGCCAGCCGCCGATAAACTTGCCATTGATTTACAAGCTATTCAATTTAATAGCCCTAGTATTCCGGTTATAAATAATGTCGATGTGGCAATCGTTGCTGATGGCGAAGCGATTAAAAATGCGTTGATCCGTCAACTATATAGCCCGGTACGTTGGACTGAAACCATTGAGAAAATGGCGGAAATGTCAGTAGAGAATTTGATTGAAGCCGGCCCTGGCAAGGTGATTTTGGGCTTGGTTAAACGTATTAATAAACAACTTAACTGTGTGTCGGTAAATACTAACGATTCACTTAATTCAGCTTTAGATCAATAGGAAAGGGATCAGAATGTCTCAATTATTTTCATTAGCAGGCAAGGTTGCTTTAGTTACTGGCGCAAGTCGCGGTATCGGTAAAGCAATTGCTGAACAACTAGTAAGCCAAGGTGCCACTGTCATTGGTACTGCAACATCGCAAAATGGTGCTGATAACATCACTACTTATTTAGGTGCAAATGGTAAAGGTTTTGAATTAAACGTAACCGATAGTGAATCTATTGCTGGCTTATTTGCAGCGATTAAAGCAGATTTTGGCGGTGTCGATATTTTAGTTAATAACGCTGGTATTACCCGCGATAACTTAATGATGCGCATGAAAGATGCTGAGTGGGACGATATTATCGATACTAACTTATCTTCGTTATTCAAAATTACCAAAGCCGTTATGCGACCTATGATGAAAAATCGCCATGGCCGTATAATTAATATTGGTTCCGTAGTTGGCTCTATGGGTAACGCCGGACAAGTAAACTATGCAACATCTAAAGCTGGTTTATTAGGGTTTACTAAATCATTAGCAAAAGAAGTTGCATCACGCGGCATTACGGTTAATGCTATAGCTCCGGGCTTTATTGATACTGATATGACCAAAGATTTAACGGAAGAGCAAAAACAAGGGATTTTCTCACAAGTCCCCGCTAATCGCTTAGGTCAACCAGAAGAAATTGCTTGCACGGTAGGCTTTTTAGCCTCTGATGCCGCTGGCTACATTAATGGTGAAACAATTCACGTTAATGGCGGTATGTACATGGTTTAAAATGTTGCAAATTATTATTAATAGTTTGCATATTTAAATATAAACCATAAGTAAATTAGCTACTAAATCTTGAATTCAGGTCAGACCAGCAGAAAAATTCTTAGAAAAACTTGCATGGTGGCTTGATGACGAATAAACTACAGACAATTTTATAAATTGCTAAAATTAGTAAAGGAAATATACATGAGTACTATCGAAGAACGCGTAAGAAAAATCATCGTTGAGCAACTAGGTGTTAAAGAAGAAGAAGCTAAAAATGAAGCATCTTTTGTTGATGATTTAGGTGCAGATTCTCTAGACACTGTTGAATTAGTAATGGCTCTTGAAGAAGAATTCGATACTGAAATTCCAGATGAAGAAGCTGAAAAAATTACTACTGTACAATCAGCTATTGATTACGTTACAGCACATGGCTAATTATTAGTTATTAAAATCAGGCGGTTTTTACCGCCTGTTTTTGTTTCTAGACTTTAATATATTCACTATTACCAGTAAATCTCAATTGAATTAACTGCTATTTAATTTCATCGCTGGTATTGAAATGCGGAGACAATGATAGTCATGCGTCGTGTCGTAATTACTGGCTTAGGGATGCTAAGCCCACTTGGAAATGACCCTCAAACTACTTGGAATGCTCTACTTGCTGGTAACAGCGGTATAGGTCCTATCGAACACCTAGATACAACTAACTTCACTACAAAATTTGCCGGTCTGGTAAAAGGTTTTGAACCAGAAAACTTTGGCATAGCCAATAAAGATGCACGTAAAATGGATTTATTCATTCAATACGGTGTTGCGGCTGGCAATCAAGCATTTGCCGATTCAGGTATAGAAGTTACCGAACAAAATGCAGGCCGGATCGGCGTTGCAATTGGTTCTGGTATCGGTGGTTTAACGCTGATTGAAGAAGGACATTCAAAAACGTTAGCAAGTAGTGTTCGTAAATTATCACCATTTTTCTGCCCATCGACCATATTAAATATGATCTCGGGGCACTTATCGATAAATCACGGCTTAAAAGGCCCTAATATTGCTATTGTCACTGCCTGTACTACTGGTGTTCATAATATTGGTCATGCAGCGCGAATGATTGCCTATGGTGATGCTGATGCCATGCTTGCCGGTGGCGCTGAGAAAGCGTCTACGGTATTAGGCATAGGTGGCTTTATGTCAGCTCGTGCTTTATCTACTCGTAATGATGCTCCAGAGCAAGCTTCACGTCCTTGGGATAAAGACCGCGATGGTTTTGTATTAAGTGATGGTGCTGGCGTCGTTATGGTTGAAGAGTATGAACATGCTAAAGCTCGAGGCGCAAAAATATATGCTGAGTTATGTGGTTTTGGCATGAGTGGTGATGCTCATCATATTACCTCACCTCCAGCAAGTGGTGAAGGTGGTGCCTTAGCAATGAGTAATGCCATTAATGATGCCGGTATTGCGGCCGATAAAATTGGTTATATAAACGCGCATGGTACTTCTACACCAGCAGGTGACATCGCAGAAACGAATGGTGCAAAATCGGTATTTGGTGATCATGCCTATAAACTAATGATGGGGTCAACCAAATCAATGACCGGTCATATGTTAGGTGCAGCAGGCTCTGCCGAAGCTATTTTTACAATTTTAGCTTTGCAAAGCCAGCAAGTGCCACCCACTATTAATTTAGATAACCCCGGAGAAGGCTGTGATTTAGATTACATTGCCCATCAAGGTCGTCAAGCTAAGCTTGATTATGCCTTGTGTAATTCGTTCGGTTTTGGCGGAACTAACGGCTCTTTACTTTTTAAAAAGATTTAAGCGCATAAATAGCTCTTGCCTATAATTTTAAAAGCCTTAATACTATAGCGGTATTAAGGCTTTTTGATATTGATTAGAAATGCACCCTATTGAAAAGATTTCAAAGTGCTCCCAAAGGTGGTTAGGGAAGCCAGAAGCAATAAAGAATAATTAGATGATGCTTTATAGTTCCGTTAACTTTAACAAAACCGATCAAATTGACATCTCCGACCGAGGGCTGGCCTTTGGTGATGGTATTTTTACCACTGCCAAAATCGTCGATGGTGAAATTCAATATCGTCAGCAACACTTGCAGCGCTTACAAGCAGGCTGCTCAAGGTTAGCCATTGTTGATGTTGATTGGTTAAATTTAAATCTAGAGCTCAGTAAAGCTGCCAAACAACAACCGTTAGCTACCTTAAAGGTGATTATTTCTGCGGGTAATAGCCAACGTGGCTATTCAAGAGCCGGGATAGCCTCACCAACCATTATTGTTACTGTTAGTGAGTTTCCTTGCCATTACCACTTGTGGCAACAACAAGGTGTTGTTTTGGGGTTAAGCTCAATCAAACTCGGCATTAATCCGCAGCTAGCGGGTTTAAAGCATTTAAATAGACTGGAACAAGTCTTGATCCGTAATGAACTCGACACTCTAAATGTTGATGAAGTCATTGTTACTGATTTAAATGATAATATTGTCGAATGTAATACGGCGAATATCTTTTGGCTTAACAACAATATCTGGTACACCCCAGAGCTTGATACTGCAGGAGTAAAGGGTATTATCCGCAATAAAATACTTTCCACACTCACCAATGTGCAAACGATTAAAGCCGATGTAGGACAATTGAAAAATGCGCAAGCGATGTTTATTTGTAATTCATTACTCGGCTTAGCGGCTGTAAAACAATTTAATGATTTACCCATGAATATAGCTCCAGTGCATGCTCTGCAACAGCAACTTAAAATAGGACTAGATTAATGCGCCGCTTTTTAGTTGCCCTTTTGCTATTATTAATGGCCGCTTCAGGGGCTGTTTTATATGTGGTACAGCAACAAGTTAATCAACCATTAACAGCCCTTAATCAACAATTCTATACGATAAAACCGGGTTTAAGCTATCATCATTTGCTAAAGGATTTTAAAGCTCGTAATTGGATTGATGAAACCTTGCCATTAAAAATATATGCGAAATTAAATCCCCAATTTAGCGCATTAAAAGCTGGAACTTATCAATTACCGGCAAACAGTAGTTTCAAATCGGCAGTGGCATTGTTCAACTCGGGCATTGAACATCAGTTTAAAATAACGTTTATTGAGGGCACTACGTTTAAAGAATGGTTAGCGCAGTTGTTTGCAAGCGAATACATTAAAGTTACCTTAGATGATAAATCATCGGCGAAAATTTTAACGCTACTAAATAGCGAGTTTACTCACCCGGAAGGTTTATTCTACCCAGATACTTATCAATTTACTGCCGGTACCTCTGACCTTGATTTACTGCAAAGAGCCTATAACCGCATGGCTGCAGAGTTAGAACTCATTTGGCAACAAAAAGCCGAGAACTTACCTTATAAAAATTCATATCAAGCATTAATTATGGCGTCTTTAATTGAAAAAGAAACCGGACAATTGTTTGAGCAGCCGGTTATTGCCGCGGTATTTATCAATCGTTTAAATAAAAAAATGCGCTTGCAAACCGATCCAACCATTATCTATGGATTGGGCGATCGGTATACTGGCGATATTACATATGCCAATTTACGTGAAAAAACCAAATATAATACCTATCAAATTAAAGGCTTACCACCAACACCAATAGCAATGCCAGGCAAGTCGGCGTTAATCGCTAGCATGCACCCCGCGCAAAGTTCATACTTGTATTTTGTCAGCAAAGGCAATGGTGAGCATTATTTTTCAAAGACCTTGGCGGAACACAACAAAGCCGTAGATAAATATATCAGAGGAAAAAAGTAAATTATGTCACAAACGCAACTGTCCCAATCAGGTAAATTTATTGTTGTGGAAGGCATCGAGGGCGCTGGTAAATCTTCGGCGATCAAAATTATTGAACAATGCTTAACTAAGCAAAACATTGAGTTTGAGAAAACCCGAGAGCCTGGCGGTACCGCTTTAGCTGAAAAGTTGAGGGCGATTGTAAAAGAGCCGAATGACGAACAGATAACCGCTGAGTGTGAACTGTTATTAATGTACGCTAGTCGTAGCCAGTTATTACATAATAAAATATTACCAGCCTTGCGCAATGGCCAATGGGTTATTGGTGACCGTCATGACTTGTCTTCTCGAGCCTACCAAGGCGGTGGTAGAGAGTTTGATGATAACGTGATTGATGCTATCGCCAATATTACTTTAAAAGGCTTTAAACCAGATTTTACCCTGTATTTGGATATCACTCCAGAGCAGGGGTTAGCTCGCGCCGAAGCAAGAGGCGAACTCGACCGAATTGAACAAGAAAAAATTGAATTTTTTCATCGGGTCAGAAACAAATACCTTGAACTAGCGCACCAAGACAGCAGTATACATATTGTCGATGCGAGCCAACCTATGGCTAAAGTACACCAAGATATTCGTAATATTTTGGAGGATTACCTTGTCTGATGATTTAACGTCAAAATCATGGTTAACGCTGAATAAAACTGATATTCAAGCGAAGATCAATCAAGGTTTATTGCCGCATGCGTTGCTCTTATTTGGCAGCTCGCTAGCGGGGCAAGAAGAATTAGGTTTGTGGTTAAGTAAAAAGTTAGTATGCCAACAGCCAACGCAAGAAAATGCCTGTGGTCAGTGTAAGGCATGCCGGCTAGTGCAAGCTAATACTCACCCCGATTTACAGTTTATTGATAATGGCGAGAAAACCATTGGCGTAGATATTGTTCGCAAGGCGGGCGCGTTTATGCAAAAGACCGCGCATATTGGCAAAACTAAGGTCGTTTTGATCCATGCCTGTGAAAATATGACCGAAGCTGCTGCCAACGCACTATTAAAAACCTTAGAAGAGCCAACCAAGAACAGTTATTTACTGTTGGTGTGTAACGATATCGATTTATTGCTGCCGACAATAATTAGTCGATGTTCGCAAATCAAAGTGCAGCCGCCGGTAGGGCATGAGTTAGCGGCGTTAATTAATGATAACGAGTTGATAAATGACTTTAGTAATATTAATCAATTTGCCGAGCTTACTGATAGTAAAGTTAAACAATCTTATATTGAATTTAACCAACTCCTCCTGAATTGGTTGCAGCAGACTATTAGCAGTTCAGAGTTATTAACTGGCTTTGATAGTATTCACAGCCTGCGTTGGTTGTCCCATTGTTTTAATCAATTGCTACGCATTCAATCGGGCTGGCAACAAGCCCTGCAAGGCCATGCGCTAATGAGCGTCGCCAATAAATATTCAAATGAGCAACTATGGCAATGCTTAGCGTTGACACAAGCGGCCAATAAACAAATAAAGTTACTCACTCAAGCAAATAAAAACTTTACAATTGAAGCCTTATTGGTTGATATAGAAGATCTGTTACAACAATCAAATAGTGATAAAGGATAAACCGTGACAAATCTGAGATTAGAATTTAAAAATGATCGCGAATTATATATGGCTTATATGCCTTTTTTAAAGCAGGGCGGTTTATTTATAAAAACTCATGAGCAATATGAGTTGGGCGATAAAATTGATATTGAAGTCATGCTACCGGGTAATCTAGAACCGGCAGCATTAGAAACCGCGGTTTGTTGGATCACTCCAAATGGTGCTCAAAATGGCACTGAAGCAGGTGTCGGTGTGGCTTTTGTAGTTGATGAAAACAATATTCGCAATCAAATAGAGTCGGCTCTTGGTCGCTTGTTAAATTCAAAAGATCCAACTTATACCATGTAGCAGCTTTTTTATTTAAGCTATCTTTAAAATCGTCAATTGACGGGGTTTTTCACCGTTAATTATGCCCGATAAATTTGATCTGTTGGCTATTTGCCAATGAGAGCCTTGGTTTATTTCTTTTTGTATACTGTAACTATTCAAGCCTGTTGTTCGTACTTAGCTAATAGATAGCTCTTTCAGGTGCAAACATGTACTCACCAAGGTTGCCCATTTTCATTGTGACAGTTTTCTTGTTTTCTTTAAGCACTTTTAGTTACTTTAGATTGCAACGGGGAAAGGGCAGATACATAAAATACAACTCGTATGGCGACCATCATGCGGCTATATTCAATGACCCTGCTTGCATGCTAGGATATCCTTATATTGGCAAGATGATATTTGCCTATCGCGTTGTTTCTAACGAACAGGCCTTTTTTGAAAGGGTGAAAAATAAAAATATGCCACAGCAGCAGTCTGATAGTTCCCGCTGGTCTATTCTGATGGCCAGAGCCCAGGCCGGTAGTGAGTCTGATTATCGACAATTACTCACTGAATTGGCTAATGTAATACATGCTTATCTGCGTAACCGCTTGGGTGAACAACACTTTCTTGACGATTGTGTGCAGGAATCTTTGCTTGCCATACACCGAGCTCGTCATACATATGACCCGAAACGACCATTTCGGCCCTGGCTTTTTACTATTATTCGCCACAAGGTGATTGATTATCTGCGACATAAAAAAGCATACAAGCGGGTTGTTGAACATCATCAGCAAGAAGAAGAGAT
>CALJHL010000182.1 GCA_938075435.1 uncultured Thalassotalea sp.
AGCCGCTTAAAAGAAATTATAAGTTTAGCTAAAATGCCGGTACAAGTTGGTGGCGGAGTTCGCTGCCAGCAAGATGTAGACGATTTATTGGCCCTAGGTGCGAGTCGAGTAGTAATTGGCTCATTGGCAATAAAGCAACCAGAATTAGTTAAATCTTGGTTCGAAATTTATGGCAAAGAAAAAATCGTCTTAGCTCTTGATGTACAAATAAATGCCAATGGCGACAAATTACTGCCGACTCATGGCTGGGTTAATGCTAGCGAGACCACGTTAGAAAGCCTTTTAAACTTTTACGGCAAAGATACTGTCCAACACGTGCTTTGCACCGACATTTCCAAAGATGGCACGCTTACCGGTAGTAATGTTGAGTTATATAAAGAGCTTAAATTACAGTTTCCAGAGATCACTTGGCAAGCTTCAGGTGGTATTGGCAGCTTAAAAAATATTGATTCGGTGGCCAAATCAGGTGCCGATGGCATTATTTTAGGCCGCGCCCTGCTAGAAGGTAAATTTACCTTAACGGAGGCAATCACATGCTGGCAAAACGCATAACCATAATGTTGGAAAATCGTATAACTACCCTATTGTCTTTTATCACCATGGAGGCGTTCACATAATGTTGGCAAAACGCATAATTCCGTGCCTTGATGTTAAAGATGGCATGGTTGTTAAAGGTGTGCAGTTTCGTAACCATGAAATTATTGGTGACATAGTACCCTTAGCGAAACGCTATGCCGATGAAGGTGCTGATGAGTTGGTATTTTATGACATCGCGGCAAGCTCAGACGGGCGAGTAGTAGATCGAAGCTGGGTTGAGCGAATTGCGCAAGTCATTGATATTCCATTTTGTGTTGCCGGTGGTATTAAGAGTGAACAAGACGCACAAACTCTATTATTAATGGGCGCCGATAAAATATCGATAAACTCACCGGCATTGTCAGATCCCAATTTGATTTCCCGATTAACACGTCAATTTGGACAACAATGTGTAGTAGTTGGTATTGACTCATTCTTTGATAAAGCCAGTGGTAAATATCAAGTACATCAATTTACCGGTGATGAAACAAAATCGGCTACAACCCGTTGGCAAACTAAAGACTGGGTAAAAGAAGTACAAGAGCGCGGCGCCGGCGAGATAGTGTTAAATGTTATGAACCAAGATGGCGTTCGCCAAGGTTATGATCTTGAGCAATTGTCGATGATACGAGAGCATTGTAACATTCCTCTGATAGCTTCTGGTGGTGCTGGTACTATGGCACATTTTAAAGAGGTATTTGAGCAAGCTGACGTAGATGGTGCCTTAGCGGCCAGCGTATTTCACAAAGGCATAATTGATATTCAACAATTGAAGCACTATTTACGCACTGAAAATATTCCAATGCGCAGCTAAAAATTAACGCTAGTACCCTTAAAACCATGGCTAATAGCAATTTATTAATAACCGTAGAATGTAACTAATTTAGAAGAGAGCAACATGATTGTAACATTAGAAAACTGCCCCACACTTGCTTGGCAAAAAATGGATAATCTTATCCCTGCTATCATTCAGCACGCCGATACTGGCGCGGTATTAATGCAAGGATACATGAACTTAGAGGCCCTTCAACAAACTATTGAAACGGGTAAAGCTACGTTTTTCTCTCGCTCTAAACAGCGCTTATGGCAAAAAGGCGAAAGCTCTAAACATTATTTATTAGTACAATCGGTATTATCAGATTGTGATCAAGACAGTTTATTAATTAGCTGCCGCCCACAGGGACCAACGTGTCATTTAGGCACCAATTCGTGCTTTCCGGAAGAACAATGTTCGCAGCAAAATTTTCTTAGCTATTTAGAGCAAGTTATCTCTCAGCGCAGTACCGAAAAACCCGAAGACAGTTATACAGCACATCTACTCTCGCGTGGTACAGCAAGGGTGGCGCAAAAAGTGGGTGAAGAAGGTGTTGAAGTGGCATTGGCTGCAGCAACCAATCAAAAACAAGAGTTTATTGGTGAATGTGCCGATTTGTTTTATCACACCTTAGTGTTATTAAAAGATCAAGATGTAGATTTAAGTCAAGTTATGGCAATATTACAACAACGACATAAATAACAGCGAACAGGCAAAGCCTGCAGAGAACACTATGACCGTGGCAATTCAATGGCAGGCAAAACTATTCAATCAATTAACAACCGATCAACTCTACGATCTACTAAAGCTTAGAGTTGATGTGTTTGTGGTTGAACAAACCTGCTACTACCCTGATCTGGATGACATAGATCGCGACAGTGAAACAGTACATCTACTCGGTTATGCTGATGAAAAATTAGTGGCCTATTTACGCTTATTAGCACCAGGAATTTCTTATCCCGGCTTAGTGAGTATAGGCCGGGTCGCGACCTTACAAGATTATCGCGGCAAAGGAATAGGCCACCCTTTAATGCAAAAAGCACTCGAATTATGTGAGCAGCACTGGCCAGCAACCAATATTAAAATATCGGCACAAGAGCACCTTGAAAAGTACTACAACCAGCATCAGTTTAACCGCGTTTCAGATATGTATTTAGAAGATAACATTCCACATATTGCGATGTTACGCCAAGCAATTTGATTAGACTATTTTTTAATAGCGACTTAGCATAAAGAGCAAAAATTAATTACATTGCAAAATATCAGGTGTCGCTAACATCGCTAATACACCGCTTTGGTTTGAATAGATATCGTAAAAGTCTCCTGAGCGAGTTTCATCTAAATAAGGATCTGCTAAAAATAGATCTTCTATGATTTCTTGGGCTGAAACCAACATCTGCTCACCACAGAATTCAATAAACCAGAGATCTTTTTGTTTCACTAATTTTCCTTTGCGTACCGAGCTTGCATAGAGTAATTGCTGCTGTTGTTGCATGTTTTTATAACCCGTAGCTAAAAACACTTCCACTTGTTGATTAAATAACGTTAATTTTTCCCGCTCAGTATTAGCAACAATAGAGTTAAAGAAAGGAACTCGTTGTTGGCCCTGGGTATATTTAGGCAATAGATACTGCTTATTGACCACGATAGTATTGTTATTATCTTGTTCAAATAGCTCAACTGACTGACTCGATGTCATGTTATTGGCTGGTTTTATTAACGTGACTTGTTCCAGTAATAACGAAAATATGGGTAAGGCTAAGATAAAAATAGCCCCGGTTAGTAAGGCAATTTTTATAAAACTAAGGGGTTGATATTGGCCCTTAATGTTTAGCTTATTTGAGTTAAGCTCTAACTTACTGGCAATAGCTCGATTAACTCTGCTTGCGGTTTTGTTGTTAAGCTTATTTTCAGCTTTTCGTTGTCGATAGAGCGCCTCAATTTGCATGTCTTGAGGTGAGTTATTATTTGACATTTACTTGCTCCAAGTGACGTTTAAAGTAATTTCTTGCATACCGCAACCTTGATTTAATGGTTTCAATATTGTCATTGGTTATTGTTGAAATTTCACTTAAGCTAAAGCCGTCTTGTTGTAATATAAAAGCTTCTCGCTGTGCAAATGGCAATTCCTTGATAAGTAGATCAAATGCCTGCTGAAAACTCTCCAGCTGAATTAACTTATCTATAGATACTGACGTGGTTAAACAATGATCTTCTAATTGGGAAAAATTCCAACGTTTTTGCCGCCTAAGTTCGTCGATAAGACTGTTTCTTGCTAAGATAAACAACCAACTTTTAAAACTTAGTTGCATTCGATACAAAGCTCGTTTTTCAATGACTTTTAACCAGGTGTTTTGTAAGATATCTTCAGCTAAACTTGGCTCCGATTGCGATAATAAATAATGATACAAATCATCATTGAATTCATCAACAAGGGCAGAAATTAAATTTTGGTCAGCGTGCTGGGCAAACTTAATCATTTTCTGTTCAGCAGTTAAGGCTGGATTAAACCAGCCTTTCATTAACGAAGGTAATTTTACCAAATTAAATTTTCCTCACAGTTAATTTCCACTAACTAAATGCTCAATTAGTTTATCGTCATAAAGCTAATCTCAGTCTACCGTTTAGCCAAGCTCTTGGTCCATTGTAAATTCAAGTAAAACTGACATATTTTCTTGTTTAATGGCTTTACCATCTTTGATCTTCGCTTTGTATTTCCATTTTTTCAAAGCGCGGATCGCTTCTTTGTTAAACATTCTTTCAGGCTCTGCCGCCACAACTTGAACATCAGATACTGCGCCGTTCTTCATAATTGAAAAACGTAATTGTACCCAGCCTTCTTTTCCGTCTCGTTGTGCCGCTATCGGGTATTTAGGCGAAACTCTAACTATTGGTCTGGCTTCACCATTGTTTATGCTTGATTTCCCCATGGTACTTAAAGTTCCCTTGCCCATGTCAGGGGTTGGCATATTAACCGCAACAGTTACCGATTCGGTATTTAAAATATCTACAACCGTCTTTTGTAAATCAAAAGATTTAACTACTGGCGGCGGCTTTAACGTCTCTCTCACCTTCACGATACTATCTTTTGCTTGCTCAACAAACTCAATAACTTCAAAAGGTTGAGCAACTGATGGCTTGGCAGCTTGCTGGGCAATTAAAGATGCCATAAATGCAAATAAGGCAAAACAAACAGTGCCAGCAATAATGATTAGATTTAAAATTTTCAACATAATGATCCCTGCAATTAATGATTAATGTGATTGATAAAGGTAGTGTTCACCACAAGCAAATGACTATCCATAGTCATCAAATACGCTCTATAACTAAACGTTACAGGATAATAAAAGGGGTTAATTTATTTTGAATTTAATGGAGAAATATTAAATTTATTCAGGCAGTAACGGATATTAGACTCGGTATTAATTTTTACCAAAATCAATGCGCACCGTTAAACCAGTTTGCTTAACGGTTTTACCACTTTCAAGTTGTGGTTTATATTTCCAACGTTGCAAGGCAGTAATTGCCGCTTGATCAAAAATAATCTTAGGCTCTGAGTCGATAATGCTAATATCTTCAACTTCACCTTGGCGGTTAATGGAAAAACTTAATTTGACCCAACCAGGTATTTTTTTTCGAGCCGCCTCTAAAGGATAACGAGGTAACGACCGATAAATAGGATGGGCGGTAGTGTCTTTAATAATACCAATACTAAATTCCTGATTTGACAACGAACTGCCTAAATTGACATCTGGCATTTTCACTTGGCTAGGTAATTTAGCTTTTGCATCAACTCCTTTGGCAACGTTGTAAATACCACTAGGTTTTGACATTGGCTCAGGAGGTGGTGGCAGAGCTCGGTTGGTACGTTCTACGTTGCTATCTTCAGCTTTGTCAATAATCTCTACTATTTGAAATTCAGGGACATCTTCAAGATACACGTCTTCCGTGGCCACTAATGAGGCCATAAGTGCAAACAGAGCAAATGATATAAATGCCCCTAAAAACATTGGAATAATGAACTTCAAAGCATAACCTTTTGTATAAAACAACTCCCTGTAATTTCTGATAAAAATCGATATTCGGAAAATGTTATACTTAGTATAGATTATTAAATGATTAACTTTAATCTAAAAACTATTAAAAACTATTCCTTCCCGTCAACTTTTGTTTGCATTAAGATAGCAGCCTTAATAGCAAGTGATTAATACAATAAAAACATCCATTTAAGGGCATATAAAATGATTCAAAGTTTACTTATTACCGGCTTCTATGCGGGTATCCTCGCTATCATCCATATTGCGTTAAGCTTTAAAGTGATTGGCTTAAGAAAACAACATAAGATTGGCATTGGTGACGGCGAAAATCAGCAACTTGCCAAAGCAATTCGAGTACATGGTAATTTTATTGAAAACGTTCCATTAGCTCTCATTTTATTAGCGTTAGCCGAAAGTAATGGTAGCTCAGGCTTATTTTTACACGCCTTAGGTGGATTATTAGTGAGTTGTCGCTTTTTACACGCTATTGGCCTAAATTCAAGCATTGGTACTTCATGGCAGCGCTTTGTTGGAATGGTAGGTACTTTTGTAGTGCTATTGGTTTTAGCATTAAATAATGTCATTGCTGTAATTTAATATCATCTGTAAATACCCAGAATTATAACAATAGTGCAGTAGTCCCGTTGAAGAACGGGATTACCTTCAGTACATTCTGACTCTATAAATTATTTTTTGGTTTGAATTGAGATCTTCAATTGGCCTATAAAGTGCCAATCAGAGACGAATTAACCTTTAGAACCTAATCGATAATTAGAAACAATTAACCACGTCATCCCATCACGAGCACTAGCGAGATGTGGGACCCACTTCAGCGTATTGTGCATCGATAAAATAGCTTTTTTGGCTGGAATTGAAACCTTCGATTGGTCGGCTTTGTGCCAACTGCCGCCATACGATATTAGAAAATATACACCGTCTTCCCACCGTGCTTTTGGGTGGGATCTTCTCCAGTTTCTATGTGCCTTTATAAATCACTCTTGAACCACGAACGATATTTTTCATCTATACTTATTCAT
>CALJHL010000183.1 GCA_938075435.1 uncultured Thalassotalea sp.
CTGTATTTCAATATCATCTGACATAAGTCAACTCCCGTTTATTATTTGAATTTATTTATCACCAATTGGTGACGTTTATTGTATTACCTAGATTTTATTTCAATCTAGGTTAAGATTTATAGCCGCTTCGTCATCACTAAATTTAACGTTAATTTAAGCAGACTGTTGTTAGTATTGAAATGGTCGTTGCGCTCAATACTTGTTTTGTTGAAAATTAATTACTCTTGAGCAACTTTTATTGAGCCTAGGTATAAGCTGTCTAACAAGCCATGTGAAGATAGATTTAATGGCTGTTGTTCGTCGTTTTTGCTGCCAAGGATCTCTATCGTTAATCGGCCTTCACCATCATCGGTCAACACTCTAAAGGTGGTGTGATTATTTAAGATAAAGGTGTTACCGATAAATTCAATGCTTTGTATTTCTTGCTCTTTCTGGGCTTCTTTTAAACGCGGTTTGATCAATTTCATAAACTGATCAAATAAGCTCTTTAATTGGCTTTCGTCACATTGTTGTGCTTGTTCGCTTAGTTGTATAGTAAAGTCTGGTTGATTATTTACACTAACTAAATATTGACAGATTTCAGCACAGTCATCGCCTAATTTAAAACTGACTTTATAGTCGCCATATTCGTCATTAATACAGTATATATTGACGTCTGAGATCGCTTGACCGCTAATATCTATGTTGTTATTGGTTGTTATGCGACTAACGTGGTTACTACGCATAAAACTTGACCATTGCAGTTTATGGTTCATATTAATTCCTTCGAAGGTGATTAAGAACCGCAGTTTCTTCACTGCGAGTCTTTTTTTTAAATTGGCAAAGGATCTTAAAATGCAAAATTAACGTAAATCCAATTAAGATTTTCTTTGCGCTAATAACTAAAGGTTAATGCCGCTGAATTTAATAACGACCAATAGTGACTAGTGAATATGTATATTGTAATAGGCTTAGCCTATTGAATTTGTTCTGTCTAGCTAGCGCCTTATTTACTAACCATGCATAAAGAAAACAACACTGATTGATAGTAGTCAGTCAATGTTGTTTGTTCTTTACTGAGGATGCGAAGAATATTGATTTTAAGTGCAAGAGCGGCCTTTTCACTTTGTTTTAGTAGAACCGAAAATAATAATTAATAAATATAATATCGTTAATAAACAATTGCTAAGGGCGTTTATTTGGAAAAATACTCGATTATTTTTATAAAAGATGTAAACACCATAAATTGAGCTTTTTAGCCACTTTGTTATTACTAACACCTTGTATATTATAAATAAAATATATTTTTTTGGTTTTTATTTATTATTTTAACAGTCGAAATCGTTGACATTTTTGTTGAATAAAAGTAAAGCTGCGTTTTTAGTATGTGGTATGCGTAAATTGGATATTTACTCACTCAAAAGTGCGGTTTTCTAGAGTCAGTAAGATTTATTAGATAATTGCATACCAATTACCACGCTTATTTGACGAACTAAGATGGTTTTTTGCAACAACTGATGAATACACAGAGTGCTTATAAATTAGTGCGGTACAACTCCCAACCTGTACCGCACTTTTTTATTTTAATTTAGCAGACTATAGAGTTTGCCTTTAACTGTGTTTACTTAAGTTATCTACCGAGGCGGTACAAAACCGTAAAAAGGTATCCATAAAATATTGCACTTCGGGCATGTTTTTCGAGTATTGATCTAGTTTGGCTTTTAAACGTTGTTCTACGTGTTCAAATTCTGGATTGTTGTGATTCAATTCATCAAGTGATTTGATGTAAGCGACTAAAATATCCGCAGCTTTGACTATGGTTTTATATTCTTGTGCAACATTGTCCTGAACGATGATATCGGAAAAAATTTCACGAAATTCTTCAGGTAATGAATCTAAGCATTCTTGCTCGGCCAAAGATTCAATTTTTTTAAATTCACGAGCAATTTCTGGATTGGCATATTTAGTGGGGTTAACAATATCGCCATAGCGAGTTTCACTTGCTTCATGATATAGAGCTATCGTTGCGGCTCTATCGGCATTAATGGTACCGTTAAATTTTTTATTTCTGATCACCGCTAATAGATGGGCCACGATAGCGACTTGATGGCTGTGCTCGGCAATATTTTCCGACTTGACACAATACATTAATGCCCATCGTTTGATCAGTGGCATTCTAAACATCCAAGCTAGAAATGTACTCTCCATTGCCTATCCTTATTATTGTAAATATTATACCTACCTTTGCACCAGGTAGATTATCCCAGCACCTCTAATCCGTCTACTGCGAATAATGGCTGAAAAAGTGTTTTAAACGGTTTATCGCTTGGATCAAGTCTTCACTGTGCGGTAAAAATACTAATCTAAAATAAATACCGTCGGTTAAATTAAAGGCACTACCTTGGACAATTAGAATTTTTTCTTGCCGTAAAATATCAAGCACCATTTGCACGTCGTCAGTGATTTTTAATTTATTGGTGTCTACTTTTACAAATAAATACATTGCGCCGCGAGCTTTATGGCAACTTAAACCGTCAATGGCATTAATCATTTGGTGGGCTAGATCAAGTTGTACTTTTAATCGACCACCTTCATTAATTAATTCACTAATACTTTGATAACCACCAAGTGCTGTCTGAATGGCATGTTGGCAGGGAACATTGGCGCATAAACGCATTGAGGCCAACATTACCAAACCTTCAATATAATTTTGGGCTCGCAATAATGGCCCGGTAAGCATCATCCATCCGGCTCTAAACCCGGCGATGCGGTAATTTTTCGATAAGCCGCCCATAGTAACCACCAGAACATCTTCACTTAAGCTAGCCGTTGGCGTATGAGTTGCGCCGTCGTATAGTACCTTGTCGTAGATTTCATCAGAAAATACAATTAAATCATGCTCTTTAGCAATACTAATAATCTGCTGTAATACTTCCTCTGGATACACTGCTCCGGTTGGGTTATTAGGGTTAATTAATACGATAGCTTTGGTTTTACTGCTAATTTTGCTTTTTATGTCGTCAATGTTTGGATACCAAAAATTCTGTTCATCACATTGATAATGTACCGGCTTTCCGCCCGATAATGACACCGCAGCGGTCCATAAAGGGTAGTCTGGAGCAGGGATCAGCACTTCATCGCCAGTATTAAGTAGGGCTTGCATTGCCATAACAATGAGTTCACTGACGCCATTGCCAATAAAGATATTATCGACGTCGAGGTTTTTCATACCAAATTGTTGATAATACTGCATTACTGCTACTCTGGCAGAGTAGATACCCTGAGATTCGCTGTAACCTTGTGCGGTAGGTAAATTGTGGATCACATCACGTAAAATATCATCTGGAGCTAAAAAGCCAAATGGTGCTGGGTTGCCGATGTTAAGTTTCAGGATCTTATGACCTTCTTCCTCTAGGCGTTTAGCTTCGGCGGCAATAGGGCCTCTAATGTCATAACACACACCAGATAACTTATTTGATTTTAAATACTCTTTCATGCCACCTACTTACTACTATGAATTGTTTTGAATCGCGATTGATAACTTAAATACTAGTCTTTTGAGTGACTTGCGGATAGTATTTTTTAGTATTATTTTAAGGGTTTTTTCTTATAACTAAGATTTATTGGTAAATTCAGGTCAATAACACCAACAGACAGCGCTGTTAACCAATTAATCTTAGCAATACAGAGTGATCTCAATTAATCATATTGCAAGTCAATTAGTGCTCTGACTTTATCCAAGGTTGCCATTAGAGTTTCACTAAAAGCAAAGCTCATAATATTACTTTCGGTTTTACCTTGGTGTAACAGTTCATTAAAGTGTTCTATTTCATAACGATAGCCATGGCTTTGGGCTGAGTAATTAAAATCTAAGGTTTGCACATCGGTTGCTGTAATTATGGTGACGGTAGCTGGACCATGAAAACCTTTATTTATTGTAATGGTGCCATTTTGGCAAGCAAAAATGGCCTCACAACTGGTATCAGCAATTAGCGATGAAGTTAATGTCGCTTGGGCTTGGTTGTTATAACAAAATTTCATTGTACAGGAGGAATCGACACCATTAGCAAAGTAGGTTGCTTGGGCACTAATTGCATCTGGTTTACCTAAGGTGGAGAGAGCAGCGAAGATAGGGTAAATGCCAATGTCTAATAAACTGCCTCCACCAAGTGCCTTATTAAATAGTCTTGAGTCGTTGTTAAATTGTCGATTAAAACCAAAATCGGCACTGACGTTTAGCAGTTTGCCGTAACGTTGCAGTTGCAGCGCCTCTAATACAAAACGATAATGCGGCAGAAAGTACGTCCACAAAGCTTCCATTAACAACACCCGATGCTGTTTAGCACAATCGAGCATTAATTGTACTTGCTCACTATTCATCGCCAATGGTTTTTCACATAATACCGCTTTACCTTGGCGTAAGCATAATAAGCTGTGTTGGCAATGCAATGCATGCGGAGTGGCTATGTAAATAGCGTCAATTTCACTATCATTAGCCAATTCGACATAGCTAGAATAAGCTTTTTTTGCCGGATATTTTTTACAAAATTGATCGGCCTTTTGTTGAGAACGCGAAGCTACCGCATAAAGTTCAGCCCCAGCAACACCTTGCAGATCATTGGCAAATTTAGCGGCGATTTCGCCGAGGCCAATAATGCCCCAACGGATAGTTTTTAGCGATTGCTTGTTCATGATCTTTATTATTAGTCCTTAATTAATGCTTACGGTGACTCGTATTGGCTTTTTGCATTAAGTGTTGGCTGACATTATTAAAGCAAATACTAGCCCTTAGAAACACTTGCTGACAATTTATTTATGATATTTTTACTGTTTTTACATATAACTAATACTAATGACAACGATTGCAAGCCACTCTAAGGAGCGACAATGGCATTACCATTACTTTGGTTAGGGGCAGCACTGGTATCCGCTTTGGCTGCTAATGAGCTACATGACCAGCACAAAAAAGCCGATAAAAATCGTGACTCAGACGATCAACATGGTGTTCGAGGCGAGCTTGGCAGACATGCCAGTGGTATTGCTAAACATCCATCGGAAACCTTTAGTTCAACCAAGTTTGCTAAAATACGCCCTGGCTCTTTAGTCTGCTGTGGTCTTGGTGGTTTATTGGATCACACTGGAATTTTAGTTGATGCAGAGACCATTGTTGAATTACATGGCAGTGGGTTGATTAAAGCGATTTCACCGCAACGGTTTTTACAGGAGCGTTCCGGTAATGAAATATTTGTCGCTTGTGATGCCAAGGGCAATGCCCTTGCCGATGATTTAATCGCGCAGCGAGCGATTAAACAAATTTATGAATATCAAGAGTATGATTTATTAAAAAATAATTGTCATCGCTTTGTTTGGCAATGTATTAGTGGTCAACCGCTGGAGTTAACCACTTTTCATCAATTAAATAAGCAGTTGTCGAAAAAATTTAATCGCAAAATTTATTGGGATAAATGGCAGCGCTAAAAGCAATAAAAAAACCCTATCGATAGGATAGGGCTAATTCCGAATGGTGCTATATGTTAATCACTGATCGCCGTAACTAAGGCTAGGCTTGTTTAGGTAACAAGCCTTTTTTGCTATTAGCGCGACTGTTACGACTATTGCGATTGGATGACTATTTAGTCTTAATAAATTCAACTACTTCATCAATTTTTAGTATCGATTTATCGGCTTCTCGACGGTTTTTATATTCAACTTCTTTATTGTCTAAGTTACGTTCGCCAATAATAATACTGTGCGGAATACCGATGAGTTCCATATCTTTAAACATAACGCCAGGACGTTCTTTACGGTCATCAATGATAACTTCAACTCCGGCTGCTAACAGCTCACTGTAAAGCTGTTCAGCAGTGTCTTTTACCCGGGCCGATTTGTGCATGTTCATCGGGATAATAACAACTTTAAATGGCGCAATAGCATCTGGCCAGATTATGCCATTGGCATCATTGTTTTGTTCAATGGCGGCGGCAACAATTCGTGATATGCCGATACCATAACAACCCATAGTTAAAATTTGGTTTTTGCCATTGTCATTTAAAACGGCAGCGCCCATGGCTTTTGCGTACTTTTCGCCAAGTTGGAAAATATGACCAACTTCGATACCACGTTTAATTGTTAACGTACCTTGGCCACATGGGCTTGGGTCGCCGGCGACAATATTACGAATATCAGCAACTTCATAGTCGCTAATATCACGCTCAAAATTAGCACCATTATAATGATAACCGCTCTCGTTAGCGCCACAAGTAAAGTCGTTAAGATGGGCTGCACTTCTATCGACAATCACTTTGCAACCTATAGCGATTGGACCAATAGATCCGGCATTACAATTAGCCGCAGCTTCAATTTGCGCATCTGAAGCAAATGTTAGTGGGCTGGCAACACCGTCAATTTTTTCGGCTTTTATTTCATTTAAGTCATGATCGCCACGTAATACTAGAGCGACTACTGGTGCGGTTACACCTTCTTCGCCTTCACCAATGACTAATAACGTTTTGGCAACTTGGCTTGCTGCGATGTTAAAAAATTCACAAACATCGCTAATACTATGAGTATCTGGAGTTGCTACTTTGTTTAGCTCCATAGTTGCTGGTGCTCGTTCACCGCTTGGTGCTAATGCTTCTGCCTTTTCGATATTGGCGGCGTAATCACTGCTATCACTGAAGGCAATATCATCTTCACCAGATTCGGCCAACACGTGGAATTCATGTGATGCATCGCCACCAATTGAACCGGTATCGGCAAGTACAGGTCGATAATCTAAACCAAGACGATCAAAAATATTACAATAAGCTTGATGTAATTTTTGATAAGTTTGTTCAAGACATTGCTGACTTAAATGAAAAGAGTAAGCGTCTTTCATTAAAAATTCACGGCTACGCATCACACCGAAACGAGGACGAATTTCATCGCGAAACTTCGTTTGGATTTGATACATAGTTAAGGGTAACTGTTTGTAGCTGTTTAGCTCAAAGCTGAGTAATTTAGTGATCACCTCTTCGTGTGTTGGTCCCAACACAAAAGAGCGGTTATGGCGGTCTTTTAATCGTAATAATTCTGGTCCGTAGTCTTCCCAGCGGCCAGACTCTTGCCATAAATCGGCCGGTTGTACCATTGGCATTAACATCTCAATGCCACCAGCACGGTCCATTTCTTCGCGCACAATGTTTTCAACTTTCTTTAACACTTTTAAACCAGTGGGCAACCAGGTATATAAACCTGATGCTACAGCGCGAACTAGGCCGGCACGTAACATAAATTGGTGACTGATCACTTCAGCATTGGCTGGTGTTTCTTTTAAAGTTGAAAGTAAATATTGGCTGGTACGCATCGCTGGACAATTCCGAGTAAATTATGATTATAAAATTACCGCTATTCTAACAGTAGTAACCAGAGGTAAAAAGCAGAAATTGAGGAATTTGTCGCATAACCAGAAAATTTTAGAATACGACTAATGGTTAGGCCTAATGTTTTCGACGGATCCGATTACGTTTTATCGAACCATGTTTATGGCAGCGTCGGCGTATATTTAACCACCACATACTTGGATGTTCATCATTAATGACACTGCCATCATCGACTATTTCACTAAGTGTATCAATGTGGGAATGTTTTTCATCGGTTATATTATCTGTATCAGAAGATTCATCTGCCATAATAAAGCCCACCAATGTAAATAGTATAGGTTGAATTTTATACAATTTTAAACGTTAACAAGCCATATTACAAATCTACTAATAAGCGTTTGTATTCTTAAGAAATTATACCAAGTTGATTAATCAAATGGATGACTATTGTCCTACTTTACTGGTATTTGGAAATTGAGCCCTATCCTGCACAGTGGCGCTGTCATTGCATTCACCACGAACGATCAAGTCATCACGAAAGCTTTTCTCAATTATCATATACCCGGTTCGACAGTATTGGTTTAAGACCAATTCAGCATCTAATTCTGTCAACAATAGCGTTTCTAATTGTTTATCAATATCTTTCTTAGTATTTCTCTGACGTTGACTATTCGTGGCTTTATTTGATGATTTAAGCCCTCGGTCTGAACTTGCAACTGTTTCATTATTGACGAGCGCAAAATCAAATGTTTTTGATTGATCGGTGCGGATCTCGGTAGTAAAAAAACGTTGCCATTGTTCAGGTTTGTTACTGCTGCAGGCCCCTAGAAAAGTTAATGATAACAAACTAAGAAAAATTTTATTGACACTCATAACGTTAGATATACCTATTTTTATTGGCTACTTCATTTTACTATAAAGCAAAGGGCTGAAATAACTAGGGTAAATAACTAGGGTCAGTGTCACGTTAAATTTTAAGGTGGCGCTGACCCGGATACAAATCCTAGAGTTATTGTGAATTTTCACGTTGTTGTTTAATGCGCTGCTGTTTTTGCTCACGACGTTCATTAATGGTTTTTGCGGCTTCACTGCCGATATGTTGTTCACCACGAAGTTTTGCCAAATTCATTTGTTTTTCTCGCTCAGCATAACGGGCACGCTGTTTTGGTGAGACTTTATCAATACATAGATGGCAACTTACGCCTCTTTCATATTCAGGTCGTTGTATATCTTCATTGGTTATTGGCATACGACAAGCATGACATTGATCGTATTTACCTTTTTCTAAAGCGTGGTCAACGGCAACGCGATCATCAAACACAAAACAATCACCTTGCCATAAGGTGTTTTCTTGTGGTACTTCTTCAAGGTATTTTAAAATTCCACCTTCAAGATGATAGACCTCTTCAAATCCTTGCTCTTTTAGATAAGCGGTTGATTTTTCGCAACGGATACCACCGGTACAAAACATCGCAACTTTCTTATGCTTGCTAGGATCAAGGTTTTCCTTAACGTATTGTGGAAATTCACGGAAGGTTTCGGTTTTAGGATTTATGGCATTTTTAAAAGTGCCAATTTCAATTTCATACTCATTCCGAGTATCCACCAATAATACTTCAGGATCAGAGATTAAGTTATTCCAGTCTTTTGGTTTAACATAAGTGCCAACCACTTGCTTAGGATCGATACCCTCAATGCCCATGGTGACAATTTCTTTTTTTAGCTTAACTTTACAGCGTTTAAAAGGCTGCTCATTGGTATAAGATTCTTTATGCGATAAATTACTTAAACGAGTATCGCTTTTTAGGTGGGCTAATACTTTATCAATACCAAGGCGTGAGCCGGCAATCGTACCATTTATGCCTTCTTGGGCAAGAAGGAGTGTGCCATATACTTCATTGGCTTGCATAATATTATGCAGGGGAGCTTTCAACTGGGCAAAATTTTCTAAAGTGACAAATTTATATAGTGCCGAAACAACAACATCAGACATGTTTTTTCCTCAATGCTTACCGAAACGTAAATTCGGCGCTGTTAAATTAATGTATTAGCGTATGACTTCGGCGGTTAGCCAAAATCGGCGCAATTATACACAGCTCATTACTAAGTTGATATAACAAGATGATTTAAGCTTTATCAATACTTAAGACTAAGCAGTTATTCGCTTCAATTTGCCAGCGAATATTTAAATCGTACAAGCTCATGCCATATTCTTGCCTAGCAGTAGATTTTTTTTTGTACGCGGGGCGAGGATCTTGGTTGAGTACCTGAGTAATAAAAAGTTGTAATTGCGGATAATGGCAACCCAATTCTTGTAATTGCAGCTCGGTATTTTCGCTAAAAGTAACCTTTAACTGATGCTGCTGAGCCTCTGGTGCCATTAATGAACTGGCATTGTCAACCTTATCGCTATAAGGAATATAGGG
>CALJHL010000184.1 GCA_938075435.1 uncultured Thalassotalea sp.
AATTTTTTCAAGCCACAAATAACCTTGCGCACCGCTGCTTTCGCCTGGACCAAAATTCATATCCAACAAAATAGCATCAAACTTTTGTTCGCTCAGTAACTTAGGGATATTCTCCGGTTGATTACATATTTGTACACTCGAAAAATGCCTTTTTAGCAGCAGCTTACCCGCCACTAAGATATCTTCATCGTCATCAACGATGAGTATTACACCATCTTGTTTCACCCAGCAGCCTTAAATTAGTTGCAAATAGAACTGTTCATTATCGTACACCAACTGTTCATATACGTACAGTTGCATCTGTTCAATATCGAATACTAAATTATTTTATGCTTTAAAATCAACAGCTAAAAGAATGGCACGGCGCTTGCAACATCCTATTGACAATGAAGGCAGCAGCACCGTTTTCTAAAATACAGCAGGAATAATGGGACGAACACACCAATGGAACACACTAACAAAGCGAAGAAAGAGATAACCATGCCAGTGCAAAACATAAAAAAATCTAAAGCGGTATCGGGTGCCGGCATGGATCGCAAAGTAACTCACCAACAAAACCCATTAAAAAAATGGTCGGGAATTTCGGCCTTAATAATAGTTGTTGGCTACTTCGGCTATCAATTTAGCACAGTCACTGGCGGCCGGTCGTTAAGTGTTGACCAAAGCCGAATTGTCATTTCAGAGGTAGTTAGCGGCACGTTTGAAGATTTCATTCCGGTACGTGGCCGAGTAACTCCGGCACAAACCGTTTATTTAGATGCCATGGAAGGTGGCCGAGTTGAACGCATTTTAGTTGAAGATGGTGCCGACTTAACCAGTGGTAATTTAATTGTCGAGTTATCGAATGCGTCTTTACAACTTAATGTGCTAGGCAATGAAGCCAGAGTGGCCGAACAATTAAATAACATGCGTTCAATTGAGTTATCGCTTGAGCAAAACCGCTTACAACACAAACGCAATTTAGTAGATATAGATTATCAAATAAAAATGCTTACTCGCCAATTAGGCCGCGAGCAACAATTGGTCACTACCGGTGCCGTTGCGCAAACCACCTTTGAAGATACCAGCGATACCCTGCAATGGTATAAAAATCGCTTAACGATAACCCTAGAGAGCCAAGCGTCAGATAGCAAAATGCAAAGTGAGCAATTAATATTTTTAAAAGATACCAGTCAACGACTTGAAAGTAACTTAGCTATTTCACGTAAAAATTTAGACAACATGAACGTGCGCGCCCCTGTTAATGGCAAGTTATCAGGCTTTAATGTGGAAGTAGGACAAAGTATTGGCCGTGGCGAGCGTCTTGGTCAAATTGATACGCCCAATGATTATAAGCTTACCGCGAATATCGATGAGTTCTATTTAGGTCGTGTTGATTTAGGCCAAAAAGCTCAATTTGAGAATTACAAATTAGTAATTTCAAAAATATACCCACAAGTTCAAAATGGCCAATTTCAAGTCGATTTCAAATTTGTCGGTGAACAGCCCAGTGGCATTCGTCGCGGCCAAACCATTCAAACCAAATTAACCCTAGGCGATGAAACCAAAGCGCTGCTAATCCCGAACGGGGCATTTTTTCAAGATACCGGTGGTAATTGGATATTTGTAGTCACTAGCGACAAAAGCCAAGCCGTGAAGCGCACCGTGCGTTTAGGTCGCCGTAACAGCCGCTTCATTGAAGTGCTTGATGGGCTTGAAGAAGGCGAGCAAGTGGTCACGAGCCCATACAGCAGCTATCAAGATATGGACCGATTAAACCTAAGCAATTAATGACGTTAATCCCTTGTTAATTTAATAAATTTACCCTGAATAATTTTTACAATTTAAACCAATAATAACCACAGATATAGGAATATTAATTATGTTAAAGCTACACAATCTTTCAAAAGTATACCAAACCGACGAAGTTGAAACTGCAGCATTAAACAGCGTCAACATTGAAATTGAACAAGGCGAGTTTGTTGCAATTATGGGCCCGTCGGGTTGTGGAAAATCGACCTTGCTAAACATTGTTGGCATGCTAGATAACCCGTCGACTGGTCAATACCTGTTTATGGACGAAGACATTTCCGGTTATAGCGAAGCGCAGCTTGCTAATATTCGTAAACATAACATTGGCTTTATTTTTCAAAATTTCAATTTGATTGAAGAACTGTCAGTACAAGAAAACATCGAATTAGCATTGCTTTATCACAACATTCCTGCCGCTGAACGTAAAGAGCGTGTTGCTAAAGTAATGGATAAAGTCGGTATTGCCCATCGAGCCAAGCATATGCCAAGCCAATTGTCTGGCGGCCAACAACAACGTGTTGCCGTTGCTCGAGCTGTGGTTGGCGATCAAGCAATGATCTTAGCCGATGAACCAACCGGTAATTTAGACAGCGCGCATGGCCAAGAAGTAATGGAAATGCTGCAGCAGTTAAATCAAGAAGGTACCACTATTGTGATGGTAACCCATAGCCCTGCGCATGCAGATTACGCGCGCCGTACCATCAATTTATTTGATGGTCATGTAGTAACTGAGAATGTTCGAGCTGCATAGCTGAATTTATACTCATCAAAACGCAACAACACGACAACACGACAACACACTATTTGTAAAACAAGGACATCATCATGTTTCGTAATTACCTAATTACAGCGTGGCGCAACATAATTAAAAACGGCATGTTTTCTTTCATTAATATCTTTGGTTTGGCGATAGGATTAATGAGCTGTATTTTGATCATGCTATTTGTGCGTGAAGAAACTGGCTTTGATCAATGGCTTAAAGACAGTGATCGTTTAGTTAGGTTACATACCGCTTACATGATCCCCGACAGACCAGAGTTTTTAACGGTCCGGTCGGCTGGCAGAATGATGGAGGCACTAAGAGATTACGCCAACAATGAAATTGAAGATGGCGTTCGGGTGCTTAATTATGGCACCACGGTTCAGCAAAATGATGAGGCTTTTAGCGAGCAAATTACCTTAGCTGATGGCAGTTTTTTCAATATTTTTGATTTGCAATTTAAACACGGCAACAAAGACTCTTCATTTAAAAAACCAATGGATTTAGTGATAAGCGAAGAGTTGGCGATAAAGTACTTTGGCAAAACCGATGTCATTGGCGAAACAATGACCATTTGTTGTGTTACTGATGAACCGACAATTTTACCGATAACCGGTGTTATTGAAACCTTTGCTGGTGCCTCGCATTTTGAGCCAAACATGATTGTATATTTACAACCATCAATGTTCGCTAATGACCCAAGCGCGTTAGAAACATGGACCAGTGTTAATGTATATACCTATTTCAAAATGCGCGAAGGTATAAGCGTTGCACAACTGCAACAACGCATCAATTATTGGGTAAATAATGAAAGCCCTTTTCCTAAAATGTTTAAAGAAAGCTTGGGGGAAATCTCTGAAGATACCAAGCTTACTGATATTTTGAAGCATCGTGCAATGTTAGTACCCGATTTGCATTTAAACGCTAAGGAGCATGCTGGCAACATGGGCGATTTAACGCCGATGGGTGATTTAAAAATGATTTATATTTTTGTCGTAGTCGCCGGATTAATTTTGTTAATCGCCTGTATTAACTTTATGAATTTAGCAACCGCCAGAGCAAGCCAAAGATCGCGTGAAGTAGCGATGCGCAAGGTGATGGGGGCGAGCCGAGGCCAAGTAGCTATTCAATTTTTAGGTGAAGCCATTGCCTTAGTACTGATTTCATTACTATTTGCCTTAGTTGCGGTAGAGGCTGCTTTACCACTTTATAACAGTGTATTGGGCCGAGAGTTGGAATTACGATTGTTTGAAGATGCTGATTTGTTTTTGTCTTTAATTGCTATTTCTTTGTTAGTTGGTATTGGTGCAGGCTTATATCCATCGGTGTTTTTATCCCGCTTTTTACCGGCACATATTTTAAAATCAAGTAAAGGCTCAGAGTCGAATAGTTCATCTAAATTGCGCAGTGTTTTGGTGATATTTCAATTTACCATGTCAATCTCGTTAGTAATTAGTACGGCCGTGGTTTACGGGCAAACAATTTTTGCAAATTCTATGGATGTTGGCTACGTAAGCGACAACAAGCTGGTACTTAACATTCGCAGTGCGGGTGATAACCTGGAAAGTTTAAAGCAAGAGTTATTAAACTTAAATGAAATTGACCAAGTTGTATTTTCATCTGAATCACCAACCCAAGATAATG
This sequence comes from uncultured Thalassotalea sp., assembly GCA_938075435.1. Lineage (GTDB taxonomy): Bacteria > Pseudomonadota > Gammaproteobacteria > Enterobacterales > Alteromonadaceae > Thalassotalea_A. The sequence goes on from CALJHL010000184.1 coordinate 4,196, forward strand.
AAAACAATAATTACTATAAATTATTAGCAAAAACCAACGACAACAATAGTAATCAAGAGGAATTATTAAATCATCATGCAATGGGCTATGGTTTTTTTGAAGCCTACAACATTGCCGCCATTGCCGGTAGATTATTTGACCAAGATTTTGGCACTGACCAAATAAACCGTTTACCCGAAGGCTCGACAGATATGGGTAATGCTAATGTAATTTTAAACCAGTCGGCAGTTAAAAAATACGGTTTTACCAGCCCAGAGCAAGCGATTGGTCAAGTTCTTGAGTCAAGTGTATTTCGCGACCAAAAATTTCAATTAACCATCATAGGTGTTGTACCAGACGTCTATTTTAGGTCAATAAAGTTTGGTGTTCGCCCGAGTGCTTATTTGTTAAATCCTGAACGTTTTCGAGTAGCAAACTTGGTTTTTAACAGCAACGATGTGTCTGCCTTATTACCAAAGATTGAGTCCACTTGGAAAGCAAATGTGCCAATGCAACCAATTAACTTGCAATTTTTAAGTGAAATGATGAAAGCCCAATATGCCCAAGAATTGGCGCAAGCCAGACTATTTTCGGCATTCTCGATACTGGCTATTATTGTTGCCTGTCTTGGTTTATATGGCCTAGCAGCTTTCACTGCCGAGCGTAGAACCAAAGAAATTGGTATTCGAAAAGTAATGGGTGCCAGAGTAAGAGACATAGTTTCACTGCTTATTTGGCAATTCTCTAAGCCAGTCATCATTGCCATGCTCATTGCTTGGCCAATGTCGGTTTACTTAATGTTGCACTGGTTAGAAGCATTTCCCTATCGAATAGACACCTTATGGTTAATACCTATCTGCTTAGCGGCAGGCGGCGGGGCGTTAGTAATTGCTTGGTTAACCGTTGGAGGCAATGCGGCCAAAGTCGCCCGTTCAAATCCAATTAAAGCATTACACTACGAGTAAAAATTAAATTAAAGCGCTTAAAATTGTAAAGGTTAGCTTCGTATAGCTAACACTTTAACGATAAAAATTAAAGCAGCACCAACACAATAAAGGAACAATGATGTTTCAAAATTACATAAAAATAGCGCTACGAGCGCTAGCTAAAAATAAACTCTACGCCGCAATTAACGTTATTGGCTTAGCGATTGGTCTTACCGTCTATTTATTCGGTGGCATTATTGCCGAGTACGAAAAAAACCATGACACCATGTACAAAAACCACCAACGTACTTATACCGTTGGTTCAATTATGTCGCCTACCGCCGATATTGGCGTTAAACAACTAGACAACACGTATTCAGCATTGGGGCCATTAATTGGCGCCGAACTTGAAGAGTTAGAAGCCTTCGCTCGCACCATTAGACGCGGCTATTTGTTAACCATTGGCGACAATCACTTTCATGAAACGGTAAAGTTTGCCGATAAAGAATTGCT
>CALJHL010000185.1 GCA_938075435.1 uncultured Thalassotalea sp.
AGTTAGAAGGTCATAATTTAGGTAATTTAATTCTATATGGCCTAAACGAGATACATACTCGGCCACTCGATTCTATCAGGCTGATCAGCAATATATTGCGAGTTAAAACCTTGGTACAACCAATGTCGGAAACGCCAACAGATTTAATGGCATTTTATGATGAAGGTCGCTGTCGAGTCGGCGAAGTATCGGTTGATGACATGGCAACTATGCCAATAAATATGATGTTAGCTCCTTTAGTCAAAGCCATGCCAGAGACATTGCAGGCAATAGCAGAAGCCGATTTGATTATTATTGGCCCGGGGAGTTTTCTTACCAGTATCGTGCCGCCGTTATTGGTCAGAGATATCGCCAGCGCTATATCTACTTCGAACGGCCAGTGCGTATTAATTGATAATTTAGTAAAAGAGCACAGCCCTGCAGGTGAATTAAGTTTAGATGAAAAATTGGAATGGCTTACTTACAATATTGGCTGTCAGCCAATTGATACGGTTATTACTCAAAATGACCAAGCCAGTTCGAATTTTGTAAATTTAATAAAACTACCATTAGCCAGCAATAAAGTAGATTACTTCCATGATAAAGTTCGTTTAGTTGACGCGTTAGAGCAATGCTTAGGAACTCATCTGGTCGATGGTGCATAAATATAACTAGGGTCAGAGTCACGTTAAAATTTAACGTGACTCTGACCCTAGTTATTACCCTAGTTATTCATGATTAAGATTTATCGTCTTCACTAATGCGGCTAGCAACAGCGCCGGTTTGGCCTTTGTATTTAGCATCCGCTCGTTTATTGTATGGACGTATTGCGGAACCTGACATGGTTTCAAAATTTAAGGCGGCAATTTTCATGCGTGGGCGTAACGCCAATGGCAATTTACCCGAGTTATAAAACTCTAACACTATTTGCCCAGACCAGCCGGGATCAATGCGATGCGCAGTTACATGTACCATCAAACCTAAACGAGCCAGTGATGACCGGCCATCCAACCAACCGACGATATTGTCAGGTAACGTTACTGACTCATAGGTAACGGCTAACGCTAATTCGCCAGGGTGTAAAAAGAAGGCATCACCGTCATTAATATGAATTTCATCACTCATCACCGTATTCATGGCTTTTTGCACTTCAGCTTTGGGGCCACTTAAATCGATAAAAGGTGCATTGTGATCTTCAAATACACGAAATTTATTACCTAAACATATATCAACGCTGACACCTGAGATCATTGATTGATCAGGCTTTGGTACGATTACAATCTGTTCTATATCGAGTAATTCTTGGATATCTCTGTCGCAAAGTCTCATGATTTATTCTTCTGTAATAACAATGTTTGGGGTGTATGGGCTATTCGCATCTAATTGATAATATAACGCCGCAGCCATGTTTCGCGCTATGTTACGATACAATTGGCTAAGATCACTAGCTGAATTTTCAACAACTGTTGATATTCCATTATCACTGTCTTCTCTAATTTGAGCATTCAACGGCAACTGCCCTAGCAAATCAACCTTATATTTTTCACTAATACGCTCTGCTCCGCCAGCACCAAATAGATGTGATTGATGACCACAATTTTCACATAAGTGATAACTCATGTTTTCTATTATCCCTAATACTGGCACTTGCACCTTATCAAACATACTGATGCCCTTGCTTGCATCAATCAAAGCAATATCTTGTGGTGTGGTAACCACAGTTGCAGCGGCAACAGGAACCTTCTGGGCCAACGTTAATTGAATGTCACCGGTACCTGGAGGCATGTCTATAATTAAATAATCTAACTCTGGCCATGCCGTTTCATTAAGCAATTGTGCGAAAGCGGTGCTTGCCATGGGGCCACGCCACACCGTTGCTTCGGCGTCAGCAACTAAAAAACCAATCGACATGGCACACAGGCCATTGGCAGTGAGCGGTTGCATTAATTTACCATCGATTGAAGTTGGTCGTTGGTTATGTAAACCCAGCATCGTTGGGATTGAAGGTCCATAAATATCCGCATCTAATATACCTACCGTTGCTCCTTCAGCTATTAAACCATAAGCAAGATTAACTGCGGTGGAAGATTTACCAACCCCGCCTTTACCTGAGGCTATGGCAATAATATTTTTAATACCTTTAATATTATGTGCTCGCACCGGTTTAACCGCTAAACCAAGTTCGAGTTCAATATTGATATCTAATTCGCTAGCAAGCTTGTTAGCAATTTGCTCTAATTCGCCCTGGCAAGGAAATGGTAACGTAAAGGCTAGAGTATAGGTTGCTTTTTTAACGGTAATATTAAACGCTAGCATACTGGCTAAGACACCATCAGGAAAACTTTGCGAACGATACTCTTTTAAGTATTTTTTAATTTTATTGATTAAATGTGTAGGTTCTTCACCTTTAGAAAACAGTTTTTTTAACATAATGTCCGGCTTTAATTGCTTTTTTTGATAATTATTAATGAAAAAACACCTTAAATTCTGTACTATCCCTGCCCATATTACTATTAAATTTTTAAGAAAATAGGCAAGTTTGATTTATGACGAGTAAAAATCGCAAAATTCTGGTGACTAGTGCACTACCTTATGCCAATGGTCCGATCCATTTAGGTCATTTATTGGAATATATTCAAACCGATATTTGGGTCCGTTTTCAAAAAATGCGTGGTCACGAAACCTATTATGTCTGTGCCGATGATGCGCATGGCACGCCGATCATGCTTAAGGCCCAGCAATTAGAGATCACCCCAGAAGCAATGATCGAGCAGGTTCGCGCCGAACATATGGCTGATTTTGCAGATTTTCATATTGAATTTGATAACTATCATTCAACTCACAGTGAAGAAAACCGTGTTTTTGCTGAAGAAATCTATAATCGACTTAATGCCAAAGGTCATATTAAAACCCGCACTATTTCGCAATTATTTGATCCTGAAAAACAAATGTTCTTACCTGACCGTTTTGTTAAAGGCACTTGTCCTAAGTGTAAAAGCGAAGATCAAAATGGTGATAACTGCGATAATTGTGGCGAAACTTATTCTCCTACCGATTTAATAAATCCAGTATCCGTAGTATCAGGGGCAACGCCGGTACTGAAAGATTCAGAACATTATTTCTTCGATTTACCTGCGTTTGAACAAATGCTAAAAGATTGGACTCGCAGTGGTTCATTGCAAGAAGAAATGGCCAACAAATTGGCTGAATGGTTTGACTCAGGCTTAAAGCAATGGGATATATCCCGTGATGCACCCTACTTTGGCTTTGAAATTCCTAACGCGCCTGACAAGTTCTTTTACGTCTGGTTAGATGCGCCAATAGGATATATGGGTAGCTTTAAAAACCTTTGTGATAAACGCGGTATTAATTTTGACGAATTTTGGCAAAAAGACTCTACCGCTGAGCTTTATCATTTTATCGGTAAAGACATTATTTATTTCCACTCGTTATTTTGGCCAGCAATGCTTAGCGGTGCTGACTTTAGACAACCAACCTCTGTTTATGCCCACGGTTTTGTGACGGTAAACGGTCGTAAAATGTCTAAATCGAAAGGCACTTTTATTAAAGGCCGTACCTATTTAGATCATTTAAACCCAGAATTTTTACGCTACTATTTTGCCGCTAAGCTCACCAGTCGCATCGATGATTTAGATTTAAATCTTGAAGATTTTGCACAACGAGTAAATTCTGACTTGGTTGGCAAAGTGGTTAACATTGCTTCGCGATGTGCCAGCTTTATTTCGAAAAAATATGATGGCATGTTATCGAGCAATATCGATGATCAAGCCCTAGCCGACGAAGTCATGAACGCCGGTGATAGTATTGCTGACCTTTACGAGAAACGTGAATTTGGCCGTGCTATGCGTGAAATAATGGCTTTAGCAGACAAGGTAAACGAATACATTGCGGTGAAAGAACCGTGGCAGTTAATTAAAGAAGATGGCAAGCAGCAAGAAGTTCAAGACATCTGTTCGCTTGGCATTAACTTATTCCGCATCTTAATGATTTACCTTAAGCCGGTATTACCAGAGCTTGCGGGTAAAACAGCTGCATTTTTAAATGATGAACTGATCTGGGAAGGCCACAAAACCCTACTAGTAGGTCACAAAGTAAATAAATTTAAAGCGTTATTACAACGTGTAGAAATGGATAAAGTAAACGCTATGCTTGATGATTCTAAAGATAACTTAACCGCGACGGTCGACACTGCTGTACAACCTACAACGGGGCCGTTAATTACTGATCCTATTGCTGATGAAATTTCGTTTGATGACTTTGCTAAAGTAGATTTACGTATTGCTAAAATTATTGTTGCTGAGCACGTAGAAAAAGCCAATAAGTTACTGCGTATAGAAGTGGATTTGGGCGGCGAAACTAGGCAAATATTTGCCGGCATAAAGTCAGCTTACCAACCTGAAGACTTAATTGGTAAGTTAACGGTCGTTGTTGCTAACCTAGCACCGCGTAAAATGCGCTTTGGTATGTCTGAAGGAATGATCATCGCTGCAGGACCGGGTGGTAAAGATATCTTTATCCTAAACCCAGATGAAGGCGCAGTTCCAGGCCAGCGTGTAATGTAATTAGTTATTAACTAGTAACACCAAAAACGGGCTTTAGCCCGTTTTTTTTATGTCTAAAAAATAAACTGTTCACTGACAAGAGTTACAATGTAAACTGACAATTATAAATGTCTTAAACTCAGACTAACATTGCAAATAGATTCGAAATAACTAAGCCCTTATCCTATACTTACCTACATGGTTAACTTTACCCAATCGTTAAATGAATCAGTCTGTTATTTTATATTTTGACCGATTAAACAGACTGCAAATTAAGTTCGGTTAACAATTTTACCTCCTCTAGGAATTGATAATGCGCTTTGTTTTTGCCATTTTATTATTTTTGTGCATATTTGCTTCATTTAAAGTTGAAGGTAAACATTTAGAATTATCCATTCCGGTGTTATCCGACGCACCACAACAACATCTATTTTTTCATGAACTATTGCGTACAGCTTTAGAAAATGATGGCCATAGTGTCACATTTAATGAAGTTACACTTGCCCAGTTCAAAGCAATACAACAACTTAAAAGCGGCGGCATAGCTATTTTTTGGATGTTGGATACAAAGCAGCGCAATGATGAGTTTATTTGTCTTGAAACTGGGCTGACTAATGGTTTAATAGGCAAACGTGTGCTGCTTATTCGCCGCTCCGAACAAGAATTATTCAAACAAATAAAAAACATTAAAGATTTACAACAATTAGATTATATCGCGGGACTGGGGTTGAACTGGTTTGATGTGCAAATTTGGGAGGCCAACAATTTACCCTATGAAACCTTAAGTGGTAATTGGGAAATATTGTTTGAAATGTTTGTCAATAATTACGCTTTTGATTATTTACCTCGAGGGATAAACGAAATAACCGATGATGCCGATAAACATCCTAAGTTAATGATCGAACAAAATTTAGTTTTTATTTACGATCTTGATATGAAATTTTATTTAAGCCGAGAACATCCTGAATTTCAAGAGATTATTCATAAGGCATTAATAAAAGCCAATAAGGATGGGGTAATTACATCATTGGTTAATAAATACTGGTCAAAAAATATTGAAAAATTAAACTATGACAAACGCATAAAAATAAAATTAGATGTGCCGGTAATTGTACCTTTTAAACCGGATATTAACGGCATTAACCACAAAGCGTCCTAATTTATCACCAAAATTACCAAGTAATGGTTATTGGCGTACCACTAGCAACTAACGACATAAACTCATCCATTTCTGGATTGGTAATGGCAATACAACCATCGGTCC
>CALJHL010000186.1 GCA_938075435.1 uncultured Thalassotalea sp.
GCAGTAATGGCCGTTATGCCTACGTAGTTAATAATGGCATCGCCCAAAAAACCAAAATTGATGTTGGCGCTAGAAGCCTAAGCACGGTCGAAATTCTCTCCGGCTTAAGCGAGGGCGAACAAATTATTATTTCTGGCACCGATATTTTTGAAAATGCCGAAAAAGTATTACTCATTCAGTAAAAGTTAAAACTAAAACTAAAAATATTTTGAAAGGAAAACACCATGTTAACAATGAACAATGTCAGTAAAGTATTTAAAACCGATAATATCGAAACCCATGCCTTGCGTGATTTTAATCTTAACGTTAATGAAGGCGATTTTGTTAGTGTAACCGGCCCATCCGGCTCTGGCAAAACTACCTTTTTAAATATTGCCGGCCTGCTTGAAAGCTTTAGCAGTGGCGAGTTTATGCTCGATGATATTAATATTATTAAGTTAAACGATCGCCAACGTTCGCAAATACGTAACGAAAAAATTGGTTTTATTTTTCAAAGCTTTAACCTAATACCTGATTTAAATTTGTTTGACAATGTTGACGTGCCATTACGCTATCGCGGCTTTAATGCCAAAGAGCGTCGACAACGAATTGAGCATCATTTAGAAATGGTTGGTTTAGCCTCGCGCATGAAACACCTTCCCAATCAACTGTCTGGTGGTCAGCAACAACGGGTTGCAATTGCCAGAGCCCTAGCAACAGACCCACGATTTTTATTGGCAGATGAGCCCACCGGCAATTTAGACACTCATATGGCGCAAAGCGTTATGAGTTTACTTGAAGACATTAATAAGCAAGGCACCACCATTGTTATGGTGACTCATGATAATGAATTAGCCAATCGTGCGGCTCGCAAAATTCAAATCAAAGATGGCCGCGTCAGCGAACTCGATGTGGTATTAACCAATGCAAAAGCCATTGCTTAGGAGCGAATTATGTTTTTTTATTACCTGCGATTAGCGTGGATTTCGATTGTTAAAAACTGGGGTTTGAGTTTATTAATGATCGTCGCCATAGGGTTAGGCATTGGCGCTTCGATGACCACAGTCACCGTTAATTATTTAATGTCTGCCAACCCTATTCCGCATAAAAGTTCACAACTTTATAATGTCCAATTAGACAGTTGGGATATTAACGAACCATTTAATGATGATGGTAGCCCACCCGATCAATTAACCTATCGCGATGCCACTTACTTAATGCAAGCGAACAACGCCTTTCGACAAAGTATTCAAGCCCAAGCCAATGGTGTTATTGAACCTGACGGCGATGACAGCCTACCCTTTATGGTCAGTGCACGTGCCAATTCGGCTGACTTCTTTGCGATGTTCGATGTGCCATTTATTTATGGCGGAGCTTGGGATGCGTCAGCAGATTTAAATAAAGAGCAAGTCGTGGTTATTAACGCCGAAACCAATCAGCGAGTATTTGGCGGTGAAGATTCAGTCGGTCGCAACATAAAAATAAACGGTAACTTTTTTAAAGTCGTTGGGGTAATTGATTACTGGGATCCGAAACCAAGATTTTACGACATCAGCACCGGTGCGTTTAATGACAGCGAAGAAATTTTTGTGCCTTTTAGTTTAATTGCCGAACAAAAAATTGGCCTCTCAGGCAATACCAATTGTTGGAAACCTTCCGGCGATGGCTTTGACGCGTTTTTAAATTCTGAATGTGCGTGGCTACAGTTTTGGGTTGAATTGCCCAATACCCAAGCAAGAGATGAATACATGAGTTTTTTAAATGCCTATGTTGAGGAGCAAAAAACCTTTGGCCGGTTTGAGCGACCACTAAACAATCGTTTAAACAATGTAATGCAATGGTTAGAGCAACAACAGGTGGTGGCTGACGATGCCATTATGATGATGATCATGTCATTAATGTTTTTAATTGTGTGTTTATTAAATACCGTCGGCTTATTGCTGGCTAAATTCTTGGGTAAAGCCCCCGAAATTGGTTTACGCCAAGCCCTGGGTGCAAGTCGCAGAACGCTGTTTGCCCAATATATTATTGAGTCGGCCTGTATTGGCATAGCCGGAGGCATACTCGGCCTGTTATTTGCTTGGCTCGGCTTACAAAGTATCAGTAGTTTATATGGTGATATGCTCAAAGGCCTTACCGGACTTGATAGCACCATGGTAATCGCCGCGATTGGGCTAGCCATAGTCAGTAGTATTTTAGCCGGCTTATATCCGACTTGGCGTGCATGTAATGTTCAGCCTTCACAACAGTTAAAAAGCCAATAGGGAATATGATTATGAAAGAATTAGGATTGATTTTTCGCGCTCTATTGCGCAATAAAGTTGGCGCCTTACTCATTAGCCTGCAAATAGCCTTAACCCTAACCATTATGGTTAACGCTATTTTTATGATGCAAGAGCGTAATAGTCAAATGGCTCGTCCAAGTGGTTTAGATGAAGGCAATTTATTTTATTTAAACAACACTGTTTTTGCCACCGACTATAATCAACAGGTCGCCTTAGAAGAAGATTTAGCGCTATTACGACAAACCGAAGGCGTAGTCGATGCGATTCAAATTAATGCCATCCCAATGAGCGGCGGTGGTTGGTCAATGGGATTACAAACTGAAGCCGGTGAAGGCAAGGATACCACAGGTGTTGCCGTTTATATGGTTGACGACCATGCAATTAACACCTTAGGCTTAGAACTAATTGCCGGCGAAAACTTTGCCACAACCGATATTCAATGGCGTGATGCGAGTCAATCGACTTGGCCTGCTAAAACCATTATCAGCAAAGCCATGGCAGAAAACTTATTTCCTGACGATTGGCAGTCGGCGCTAGGTAAAACCGTTTATATTTCAGAAACTCAGGCCATTCAAATAACCGGCATTGTTAAAACCTTACAAGCCCCTTGGAATGGTTGGAATGGCGTTGAACGCAGTATGTTAGTGCCATTTAAAATGGAAAGTAAAGACAGTCGCTTTATGATCCGTACAGAGCCGGGTCGCCGAGATAAACTAATGCCAATTATTGAGAAAGCCTTAGCCGACAGCAATAAAGGTCGTATTATCCGCAGAGTCACCACCATTGATGAAGTGCGCGAGCGCAGTTATCGTGGCCATAATGCGGTAAACAAAATTCTGTCAACGGTCATTGCAATATTAACCTTGATCACCGGCTTTGGTATTGTTGGTTTAGCGATGTTTAGTATCAATCGTCGCACTAAACAAATAGGTACCCGTCGTGCCCTAGGAGCAACCAAGGGCCACATCATGAGTTACTTTATGATTGAAAACTTGATGATTTCTACGTTTGGCGTGGCGTTAGGTGCAGCCGGTGCTATCGGTTTAAATATTTGGTTAGTAAATACCTTGTCAATGTCACCCATTACCAGTGACATTGTAATTTTTGGGATCATTGCTTTATATATTGTTGGTCAACTGGCGGTACTTTACCCGGCCAGTAAAGCCGCGAATATTCCGCCAGCAACGGCAACCAGATCAGCTTAGCTTGGCTTAACATTAGCTTGGCTCAGTATTGACTAT
>CALJHL010000187.1 GCA_938075435.1 uncultured Thalassotalea sp.
CGACCACCCATTTTATGGAAAAGTCCTGAGAGAACGACATCATTTCGCTCACCTAAGCTGCCGTCATCATTAACAGTAAACTTTGGTACGATAAACAGAGATATGCCTTTAACGCCTTTAGGTGCGCCTTTTACGCGGCCAAGCACTAAATGAACAATATTTTCATTGAGTTCGTGATCGCCACCGGAAATAAATATTTTATTACCCGTTACCTTATAGCTACCATCTTCTTGGGGTAATGCTGTGGTGGTTAAATCTGCTAACCCCGATCCTGCGCCGGGTTCGGTCATTGCCATTGTGCCGGCAAATCGACCTTCACGCATTGGCACTACCCACTTGTTTATTTGCTCTTGGCTGCCATGGACTTCAATTAAATTACAGTTTGCATGAGTCAGTGATATATAACCTAATGTGGTACTGGCAGCGGCTGATAAATTTGCAGAGACAACATTGGCAACGACATTAGGAAGCTGCATGCCACCTAGATCAAAATCTGTGGTTGGTGCAGAAAGGCCGGCATTAACTACGGCGTTAATAGCGGGTTTTATTTCCGGTAACATATGAACTTTTTCACCATCAAAGGTTGGCTCGTTTCCATCGACTTTTTGCCTAATAGGAATAAAGTATTTTTCGGCTATTGTTTTTGAGGTGGCAATGGCGGCATCGAAAGTTTCTCTATTATGATCCTGAAACCTTTCACGTTCAGTTAATGTTTCTACATTAAATAATTCATAAAGCATGAACTCTAAATCACGGCCATTTAAGATTGGAGCTGGCATAAGTTAATATTCCTAATTGAATTAATTGCCCACTATATTACCTATTAAATTGCGCTTAACTTGTCACTCAGGGAACAAGTAGCCGATACAATATTTTCTATTAAGTTTTTGCATAATGCTTTGTTTGATGAGGATGTAGCATCTGTAACAGGTAAAAGGCTGCGCTTTTAACTAAAGTTATTAGTTGACTGCTTAGTTAGCTATTTAGTTAGCTATCGCCTTTTAAAATTATGAGAACTTTATCATGACAAAACCAAGTAACTACCCGCATTTATTGCAGCCATTAGATTTAGGTTTTACCCAACTTAAAAATAGAGTGTTAATGGGGTCAATGCATACAGGCTTGGAAGAAGAGCATAATGGCTTTATTCGTATGGCTAGTTATTTCGCTGAGCGTGCAAGGGGAGGGGTTGGTCTCATAGTCACCGGTGGTATTGCGCCAAATGAAGTAGCATCAGGTTTCCCCGGTGGAGCAAAAATGGATACCGAAGCTGAATCGTTACAGCATGAAGTTGTTACTCATGCAGTACATGAGGCTGGAGGCAAAATTTGCATGCAAATATTACATACGGGTAGGTACGCATATAGTAAAGAGCCTATAGCGCCCTCAGTGATACAATCTCCTATTAATCCCAGCAAACCACGTGCCTTAACAAGCGATGAAGTTGTAAAAGAAATTGACTCTTTTGTCCGTTGTGCCAATTTAGCTAAAAAAGCAAATTACGATGGTGTTGAGGTGATGGGATCGGAGGGATATTTCATTAACCAGTTTCTAGTAGAGCATACCAATCAACGTGATGATGAATGGGGCGGTAGTTATCAAAATAGAATGCGTTTACCCGTTGAAATAGTTAAAAGAATTAGAGCTGAGGTTGGTGACGAATTCATTATTATTTATCGACTTTCAATGCTCGACTTAATAGAAAAAGGCAGTAGTTGGCAGGAAGTTGTTGAGCTAGCTAAAGCGATAGAAAAAGCAGGGGCTACCCTTATTAATACCGGTATTGGCTGGCATGAAGCGCGTATTCCTACAATCGTCACCAAAGTACCTAGAGCGGCATTTACTAAAATAACAGCGAAGTTAAAGTCTGAAGTTAATATCCCTTTAATTACCACTAACCGAATAAATACACCAGACGTTGCAGAGTCGGTATTAGCACAAGGTCATGCCGACATGGTATCTATGGCAAGGCCTTTCTTGGCTGACCCTGAGTTTGTTAACAAAGCAATCGCCGGACGTTCTGAAGAAATAAATACTTGTATCGGTTGTAACCAAGCATGTTTGGACCATGTATTTAATCAACAATTAACCAGCTGTTTAGTAAACCCTCGCGCCTGTCATGAAACAGAATTAAACTATCTCCCAACTGAAAATGTGAAAAAATTAGCGGTAGTAGGCGGTGGGCCAGCAGGTTTATCTTTTGCTTATATCGCGGCAAAAAGAGGCCACAAAGTGACCTTGTTTGATGACCAAGAAATGTTAGGTGGACAATTTAATATTGCTAAACAAATTCCAGGGAAAGAGGAGTTTTACGAAACCTTGCGATATTACCAAGTGATGCTTGATAAATATAAGGTTGAAATAACGCTTAATAAACGTATTACCAGTAAAGAATTAATAAATACTGGCTATGATGACGTTATTCTTGCAACTGGCATCAAACCCCGGGAGTTAGCGATAGAAGGAATAAATCACCCCAGCGTGCTGAGTTATATCGACGTTATTAAGAATAAGAAACGTGTCGGTAGAAATGTTGCTATTATCGGTGCTGGCGGCATAGGTTTTGATGTAGCTGAATACTTATCTACTGAGCAAACCAAAGAGCTTACGCCGAGTCAAAATATCAACGTATTTACTAAGGAGTGGGGCATAGACTTGGCGATGAATTATCGCGGCGGCGTGGTTAAAGCAAAGCCTTCAAAATCACCAAGAATTATTCACCTACTACAAAGAAAATCAACTAAGGTTGGCGCTGGCCTAGGTAAAACATCGGGTTGGGTACATAGAACAGGCTTAAGCCATAAAAAAGTTAATATGCTAAATAATGTCGAGTATCTTAAGGTTGATGATAACGGTTTATTGATCAATCAAAATGGCGAACAAAAATTATTAGCGGTAGATAATATTATAATTTGTGCCGGACAAGAGCCATTGCGTGAACTACTATCCGAATTGCAAGTCGCAAATCTACCGACGCACTTAATAGGTGGTGCTGATGTGGCAAGCGAGTTAGATGCAAAACGAGCAATTCGTCAAGGCGCTGAATTGGCGGCAATTATTTAGTCTTACAGCCTATAACTTAAAAAAATACCGACTAATAATAAGTCGGTATTTTTTTTAAGTAAAACGGAGCGAAAGTAGTTTCAGAGCTGCCCCTAAAAGAAGGGAGCTAAATTATTAGGTTTAGCTAAAATAGGAAGCTGTCACTGTCTAATGCCATTGTACTTTTGGCGCCACGGCCTAAACATGCGGCATGTCCATGAGCACGAGGTAAGATTCTATCGAAATAAAATTGTGCTGTTTTAATTTTTGCTTGGTAAAATGACTCATCTTGCTGGTTTTCTAGCATCCTACTGTGAGCAACATCAACCATTTTTAACCACATAAAACCTAACGTTACGTAACCTGAATACATTAAGTAATCGACAGATGACGCACCAATTTCATCAGGATTATGTTGAGATCTCTCCGCGATATTATTTGTCATATCTTGCCATAATTCGACGTACTCAGCTAAAGTAGCACAAAGCTCACTGGATCCTTTTGATGATTGATTTTCTTTAATATAACTACTTATTTCATCTGTATAGAGGTTTAAAAGCTTGCCCTTACTACCGAGCACTTTACGGCCAAGTAAATCAAGGGATTGAATACCTGTTGTTCCTTCGTATAAACAACAAATTTTTGTATCGCGCATTAATTGTTCCATACCCCACTCTTTAATGAAACCATGTCCGCCCAACACTTGAATGCCGTGGCTTGTGCACTCTAACGCGGCTTCTGTTAGAAATGCTTTTGCAATAGGAGTGAGTAATGCCAGTCGTTGTTCTGCTGCTACTTTACTTTCTTGAGATACATTATTAACATGAGTAATATCGACTAATTGAGCCAGTGAAGCGACTAAAGCTCGTCCACCTTCAGAGATAGATTTTTGTGTTAACAGCATTCGTCTAACATCAGGATGAACAATAATAGGATCCGCAGGCTGTTCAGGGTTTTTAACACCTGTCATTGAACGCATTTGTAAACGATCTTTTGCGTAAGATAGTGCACCTTGAAAAGAAGCATCGGCTGCAGCAACGCCTTCAGTTGCTACCCCTAGGCGCGCAGAGTTCATAAAGGTGAACATGCAATTAAGGCCACGATTGACTTCACCAATCAGGTAACCTTTGGCATCATCGAAATTTATCACACCAGTTGCATTCGCGTTGATCCCCATTTTATGTTCGATAGAGCCACAATTTACGCCATTTTTATCTAGCTTTTCACCTAGTTCATTGACGTTAAATTTAGGTACGGCAAACAGAGAAATGCCTTTAGTTCCAGAAGGAGAGCCTGAAATTCTCGCAATAACAATATGAATTATATTTTCTGATAGATCATGCTCACCTGCAGAGATAAATATTTTACTGCCATTTAAAGAGTAACTTCCATCCGAGTTGATATCGGCTTTAGTACGTAATAGGCCTAAATCAGTACCACTATGAGACTCAGTTAAGCACATGGTTCCTGTCCAAGTTCCATTGACTAAGTTGGGAAGAAACATTTTCTTTTGAATGTCATGTCCATGTGCTTCTATTGTTGCAATTGCACCGTGGCTTAAGCCGGGATACATTGCAAAGCTATGATTGGCAGCAGATAGCATCTCACAAATACTGGCATGTAATGAGTGAGGAAGCCCTTGACCACCGTATGCAGGATCCTGAGGCAAGGTTGACCAACCCGCATCAATGTACTGTTTATATGCTTCTTTAAAACCATCGGGGGTTGTAACTTGTTCTTTACTCCATGTACAACCTTGAAGGTCACCACTTTGGTTAATAGGCGCAATAACTTGTTCAGTAAACTTGCTCGCTTCAGATAAGATAGCATCAATCATTTCAAGGCTTGCATCTTCAAATCCAAGGTGAGCATAGTGACTCTCACAATCAAGTAGCTCTTGCATTACAAATTTGATATCTCTGATCGGGGCTTTATATTCTGGCATAGTTAACTCTTTTGTGATGATTATAAAAAACGGTTACTGACAATTGAGCCGAGATACATTACTTGAGAAAAATGAATTGGCTTTAATCAGGAGTTCTTTATTAAAATTAGAGAGCTATTTAACCGTAAAAGAAATAACTAATCTGTTCCTCTAGTGACAGCTTTGAAGAAGTTAAAGAAAAAAGTGTCACAATAACCAATATTTACTTAGGTTGAGGCTGTTTAGAAAACAAGCCAAAAGTTGTTACTATATTAATGCTTTTTGGGGACGTTTGCGCTTTAGGGTATAAACCCTAAAAATAGCTTCCTAACTCACAATGGGGGCGGAAGCGCCATAGAGTATTTAACCTAAATAAGTCGTTTCAGCCAATAACTCGAGTGACGCTTCCGCTACTTTATGTTTCTGTTTCTTCTGAAATTGATAGTGCATCTTCAATTTCGACCCCTAGATATTCAATTGTACTTTGTAGTTTTGAATGGCCAAGGAGTAGTTGTATAGCTCTTAAGTTCTTTGTTTTGGCGTAAATGAGTGATGCCTTAGTACGCCGAAGAGAATGTGTACCATATTGTGTTATGTCTAGACCTAGCTTCGATACCCAATTTTTAACTATATTGGCATAGTAGTGGTAGCAAATATGATGACCTGCTTTCCTTGAGCTAGGAAATAATTAATCAGATGAAGATAGCTCATTTATACAAATCCATTGACTCAAACATTGTTGGGTCTTGAGTGTTATTTCAAACTGAACTTCTTTGTGAGTTTTTTGTTGTTCTATCATTGCACGAGATTGAACAAGCGATGCTGATGATATATCGCGTACTCTTAAGCTTATCAAATCACAAGATCTAAGCTTGCTATCAATAGCTAAGTTAAATAAAGCTAAATGCTCAAGTTTATTTTCAATCTCTAACCGTATCCGAATACGCCAGATTTCTTCGAGCTTAAATGCTTTCTTTTGACCAACACGTTTACCTTTATTCCAAGCTGTCATCGTTAATCCCCACTTTAAATGTTGAACTAAAAGTTAAAGCTAAAGGAGGGGGGTAATCTACTCGGTTGGATAGTTCCTCTTTATATATTTCATATATCAAAATGAAGTCACGAACTTAATTACTGCGACACTAATGTTTTTGGCAGTGCAAATCGGCTTAGTCACAAACTTAATTCCGTTTATTAATCTGTAAGTATTTGAATCTACTAATAGGCTAGTCACGAACTTAATTCCCGACTGACATTTGCTGGTAAATGATAATAAAGTTTGTAATTAGCTGAGTTATCAACATCCTAAATTAAAAAAGCGAACCAATTTAAGCGACCCCCGATTGTTGGAAAACAATCGGGGGTCTTTTTATATTTAAGTACAGGGCAATATATAAAATTCAAATAGCTAAAAAATTAGAATGTCAGCTGTTGTTTATTGGTGGTTTCGACCTTATGCGGTCACCCGAAACCAAGCCGATAAATAAGCACCAAACCATAGCGTTTCTCTCTTTAAAGAAAAGAAAAATTTGAAACCTGCATATTCTAGTAATTTGGGTATATAATGATCCGTTCTCAACAATAGCAAGACAGGAAACAAGCCTAGGTAATATGGCATGCAGATATTAGAAAAAGATTATCAGGTTAACAGTGTCCGTAAGGCTATAGACGCAGGGGTTAATTCCATTATCGCCCTACCTACGGGTGGCGGTAAGAGTATCTGCATACTTAAAGTATGCCAAGCAATGTCCAACAAGAAAGTTGTGGTAAGTCTACGCAATGCGGCATTAGTCCCGCAATTATTACACACCCTCAGCGTTAATGGTCTGTCGGTTAGCGTGGTTAAGTCAGGCTACAAGTATGTCGCTGGCGGTGATGTCACCTTAGTGATGGAGCAGTCATATGGCAGAAGAAAACACCTAAACATAGCGTGTGATGTACTGCTGCGTGATGAATATCATGTGGGGTGCATGGGTAGCGTTTATATTACTATGCGTGAAGAGCTATCTCCTGACTTGATTATCGGCCTTACTGCCACCCCCATTGACAGGTTAGGTGTTTATATTGATCCGTCGATGCAATTGATTGAAGAGACCACGACTAAAGGCTTGATTGACTTAGGCGAATTAGCCAAGCCTGTTTACAAAGTACCTCGTCTATCGCAAGAGATAGACTATAGTGCCGTCAAGATGTATAGGGGGGATTTTAGTGTCTCTGGTTTAGACCTGATATTACTAAAACATTGTGCCTTAGTTGCCCAGCAAACTATGGATGACGCCCTCTCGAAAGGTCGTAAGGTTATGCTGTTTGCTAACTCCATTAATCACGTCGAGTCACTATCTGCAGCTTTTCATTCGCTCGGTGTTAAACATGAGCGTGTTCATTCTAAGCGTTCGATTGCTGATAATGATGAAAGTATACGTAGATACAAGGCCAACGAGGTTAGCCTGATAATCAATATGTCTATGCTTACCATTGGCTTTGATGATCCTGCTACTGATTGCGTTGTTTTAGCTCGACCTACTAAAATATTAAGATTGTATTTACAGATTATCGGCAGGTGTTTACGCGCATCAAAGGGCAAGGCTGATGCGTTAATACTGGACTTAGCTCAATGTATTTCTACCCATGGTTTTGCTGAAGATTATAGAGACTTTACCCGTAAAACAGCTAAGTCTGCAGCGATAATGGCGGAAAGATTGAGTGTGACTAACATAGGTCAACTTGTCGATGGCGAGTTCGTTTATGATGAATCAATAGTTCGCAAGCGTGTTAAAAGAAAGTCGACTGTTATCCGTAAAAAACCTCGACAAGGGTTAGTTGCCAGCAAGGAGCTTATTGAAAAGGCTGCGAGCAAGAGGGATGAAGCGTTACTTAGGCTTAACCCGAGAATGGAAAAACTGGTTAGCACTATCGAGTTGGTGAATATTGTTTATGAACAGCAAAACGAAACTAGCAAGATGCTTGATGATATTGGTTTGGGTAAGTTAGTTTCTCTTATTGGCTTTGCCTACAGTGATTCATTAGTTGATAGCTGCACTGCGTTAGTTGAGGGCTTACACCTGCAAAATAAATCTATCAGAGGCTTACAGCTTAGGGTTAGCAATTTGATAACGGCAATATGTATGAAAGACTTAGCTACCTAAGTATAAAGCAGCACATCCCTATTTATTGACGATGAGTCAATATTCGTGATTCTGGATTTTTGGCCAGTTCAGTCACTAAAAGGTGCGATTTAGTAGCTGTTAGTCCTCGTTCTATAATAAATTTAAAGTGAAGGTAAAGGTAATGGTAGACAGTCAAAGACCTTTGAGTCGCGACTATGAAGAGCAAGGTTATTTTGTCATTAGAAATTATTTTAATGCCGCTGAAATTTCAACCCTTAGAGCCATAATCTTAAAATTTCATCAGTTATGGAAACATGACAACGCTGATTTCTATGAGCAGGAAGCGTTCAATTCTTCGCTAATTACCGGCAGCCATTACTTAGGGGGCGATGATAGGGTCAAGCTTTTTAATTTTATCAGCTCAAAAAAAATAATGAATGTGGTCGAATCGGTTATACCGGCTAATCCCGCTTTTATGAATACCCAATTATTTTTTAATCCGGTTAATCCGCAACTAAAAGATTTTTGGCATCGAGATTGTCAATATGATCATGACGTTGACGTGCAAAAAAAAGTCATTCATGACACTCAAGTTTTGCATCTGCGCGTGCCTTTGTTTGATGAACTCGGCATGGAGCTAGTGCCAGGAACACATAAGCGCTGGGACAATGATGAAGAATTTGCTGTGCGCCAAGAAGAACAGGGCAGATTGAGTAGTGAAAGCCTCTCTACCGGTAAAACAATTAAGTTAGCGGCGGGCGACTTATTAGTTTTTTCGGCTGATATGATCCATCGTGGTCTATACGGGATGGATCGGTTAGCGTTGGACATCTTAGTTTTTGATCCGTCGGCCAATTTTGTAGATTATGTCGATGACGATTGTTTGCCGGATAATGCAATGCTCGACAAAATTGACGATCCGAGATTATTTATCAATACTATCCACTTAAAGGCAACGGCTTGATTTTTACTAAGTCTAATTGAGAGAATTTATAACATGAAAATGAGTAAAATCGTCCAACGTTTAAACGTAAAGTTATTGGCGGTATTAGCCCAAGTTGATGAAGAGGCAAAGCAAGTCGATGGCTATAGTCATTTAAGCCATACAGTTCAATTCGATTTATTCCCGAGCAGTTTGTTAGTGCAGTGCCACTTCAATGGCGAACAAGAGCTGCGCGCGGCACAGGGCAGCCACGTTGAAACCAAACTGCAAAAGCAGTTGCATAAATTACTGTTAAAAAAAGGCATAGTATTAAAAGATCCTAAAATGAATTTAAAACTGCAAGGTCCGATTTAGGAAAAATCATAGTATAGGCTTTGCTTTATCTAGAGAAAACGGGTTTATTCAAGCCATGGAATTATTAAATAAAGGTCATAAATTTTGTCTGAGAAAGTAATTAAATTTGAATTTGAAAAGCAAAATAAAAATAGTGTTCGCTATAAAGAAGTACCTGAAAATGGTATGCCAGCCGTTTTAGGCTCTATCTATGTACAAACATGGTTTGCCGGCGATAGTAAAAATATTGAAGTGACAATTAAGACCAAAGACTAGACAAAACACTGGTGCTGAGTGAAGCAAGCTAAGTAAAAAAATAACGAAATTTCTGGATTTAAAATTTAGAGATAAAATAACGATAAGACCTAGGCCTTATCGTTTGTCGATATTTTAATTATTTAAAACTTATTTTAAATGTTTACCCAGGAATTTTTCCATTTTGGTGTAAAGTTCAATACGGTTTTCTTCTTTTCTAAAACCATGACCTTCATCTTTTTTCATGATCCATTCATCATCACTTAACTCTATGCCTCTATCTTCAAGAGCATCGCGCAAGTCTGTTGCATGTTGTTTGACTACTCGCGGATCTTTTGCCCCTTGCACAATCATTAATGGCGCTTTGATTTTATCAACATGAGCTAACGGCGACATACGCTTCATCAATTCTTTATCATCAGGATCGCCAATTCGACCTTTCATTAGCTCTTTTTGTGGCTCCCAATGTTTTGGCATAGAGTCAAATAATAAGCCAACATCAGTTACACCCACATAGTTTATGCCACATTTGTAAAGATCTGGGGTAAATGTCAAACCTGCCATGGTTGCATATCCACCATAACTAGCACCGTAAATACATACTTTGTCAGCATCAGCAACTCCTTCCTTAACCAGATAGTTAACAGCATCGGTAAGGTCATTCTGCATTTCTGCACCCCATTTACCGCCGTACCCAGCTTGTTGGAATTTACGACCGTAACCGCCTGAACCACGGTAATTCACCTGCACCGTGGCATATCCACGACTGGCAAAAAATTGATGTTCAGGGTTAAAGCCCCACATGTCTCTAACCCCAAATGGGCCACCATGAGGGTTGACGATTAACGGTAATTTTTTACCGTTAGAGTCTTTTGGAACCGTTAAATAACCTCGAATAGTTAAACCATCTCGACTGGTGAACTTAATTGGTTTCATTGAAGACATATCTTCAGGTTTTAACCATTCCATTCTTGGCACTAATGAACTCAGGCTAGGTTTTTTGCGGTTGTAAAGGTAATAGTGACCAGGATCATTATCGTTATTTACCAACACAATATTAAGCATCTCATCTTCAGATTGACTGGTAATGTTTACCCGTTTGCCTGGGAATGACGCTTCAAGCGACTTCATCATAGTGGCCGTTGCTTTATCAAAATATACGGTTTCAGGGTAGTCATCAAAATAACTGATGCCCAAAAGTTTCTTTTGTTTGCGAGACATCATTAAACCGCTAACATCAACAACATCATGAGCAAAAATCATCTCGCCAAGCTTGTTGGTTTGTGGATCATATTTGTATACAGCGCTTCGATCTCTGCCAATATTTGAGGTAACAAACATGGTTTTGTTGTCAAAATCAAAACCTAATGGATTTATACCTTCATCTTCGACATTAAACTCTTGCAAGACTCGAAATTCTTCTTCGGCTTTTTCTTTGTAAAGAAATTTACCCTTTAAACCTACAATTGACACCGCACCACGTACATCGCCATCATGATCCAACACCCAGCCCTGAACATCTCCAGGATTTTTGGCGATGAGTTTCATTTTATTATTTTTGCCTCGTTTTTCACTCCAACGGCTATCTAAAGGCAATTTATATAGATCAGGAGATTTAACTTTACGACCGTTAAATTGAACAATGATATGATCAGGATCACTCATCAGAGGGTGTACGGTGGCCGCCGAGCGAATGCCTTCACTAGACACATCAGAGCCAACAAGTTTCACGACTTTAGATTTTTTATCAGTAGAATCTATGGTGTATATACTAAAAGCTTCATTACCATCACTGTCTAGAGTAAAAACAATATCTTTATTATTGGCCCAATAGAAAGAACCTATATCTTGCTCTCTAAAGCCGGTGATCGGCTTAACATTCTTTAAACCAGCCGTTTCCATAATAACAATGTTTCTACGGTTATTAACGGGAGATAACACGGCAAGATGCTTGCCATCAGGTGATAATTGTAATGCTGAAAATTCTGGGTTTTTAAAAAAATCCTTAACCTCAATATCACTAGGACTTGCCCAGGATGTTTGCATGGTTAAAGTGAGGATCAGTGCTAATCCTATTTTTATTATTGTCCGCATATATTTATTCCGTTTACTGTTAATGAAATGTTAATAGACACTCAAAGATAACACTCGTTTAGTAAAAAAAACAATAAAACAATATCTGTATTTTCCTGAAAACATTGGAACAGTAATAAAATCATTACAGTAAAAAATGAGATTGGACATAGGTTCAGTTTGGATTTTAAATGCACAAAATTTAACCAACCAGAACAACTGTCTGAAAAATGCCGACTTTTAAGTAAATATAATGTATTATTAGCTGGTCGAGTAATCGAAAGAAAATATTCAATTAAATCAATTACAAGGAAGTAACAAGTAAAGCGATTTTATTCTGTTACCCTGGGCGCTGAATATTGAAGGGTTACCATTAAAAAGCGACTGAGCCTTCAAGTTCTAACCTGTGTAGTTAGTGCTTAGTCTAAAAAAAGTAGTAAATTACTAAAGAGAGTACTTACGATGGATCGTCTTTTAAAGTTGTTACTATTCGTTGTTTGCTTAACGATTGTTACTCCATCGTGGTCGGCGAACACTCCTGAATACACCTTCGAGCACCTGACACTCGAAGACGGTTTACCATCACTCGGTATTACACAAACGTTTCAACAATCGAATGGCTTTATTTGGTTTGCCTCGTCAAGAGGAGCCAGCCGGTATGATGGCTATTCCTTTCGCCACTTTTATTTTTCACCTAATTCTGCCAATCATATTTCCAATAACTTTGTTACCGTTATCGCCGAAGATAAACAGGGCAATATTTGGATCGGAACCGAGGATGGATTAAACCGAATTAACCTCGATGGCAGCATCGACACTTTCAAAATCTCTGATGGCCTAGCTTCAACCTGGATACAGGAAATTTTTATCGATTCACAGCAACGAGTGTGGATTGGAACCGAGATAGGCCTTGCTTTATATCAAGAGGCAGACAATAAGTTTCAACAAATTGGTGATAAATCAATAGGTAGTGTCACTGCTATTTCACAAATGACAGATGGAACGATTATCCTTGCAAGTGGTGAGGGCATTAAAAAAATTGTTTTAGGCGAGCTTAACATAACTGATATACCGACGAAACATCCTAAATTTAAGCCGATAGGGGATAATTATATTCTCGATATAAAAATACTCGCGAGTGGCTGGTTAGCTATCGGCACTGAATATGAGGGGTTATTTTTAATCAATCTTGAAACCGATGAATTTTATCATCACACCCAAGCCTCGGGGTTAATGGGAGTTTCAGTGACTTCTATCGCCCAAATAAATAAAAAACAATTATGGCTTGGTCATTACACTAACGGCATTTCAGTTCTTAATTTAGACTCAAATACTATTTCTGCTATTCAGCATATACAGTTTGATCCTTATTCTATTGCCAGTAACAACATTAGCAATATATTTAAAGCGCCTAGCGGTATTATCTGGGTCGCCAATGGCGCAGGGGTTTCTCGATTACTTCCTCAGCAGCACGGTATTCATATTTATAGACCATTACCTGGCGGCGGTGGACTCTCAGGTGAAGTAGTCAATATGGGGTTAGCCTATGGTTCAGGTAAAACTCTAGTTACCGGTAATAATGGCATTGATTTAATTGACCAAAGTACGCAAACAGTTGCACCTAATTTTTTTGATTCTTTTACTAAAGATACTAAAGATAGGTCTCATGTTTGGTCGCTTGCCAGTAACCAAAATGAAATTTGGATGGCATCAAATAAAGGGCTTAGGCTCTTTGATAGTCAAAAAAAAGAGCTATATTTTTTTGATAATAACAAAGGTAATCCCTATGGATTACCACATCAAGAGCTCTATACGGTATTACCGGAGCCGAATGGCGGCGTATGGTTCACCGGCTATAGCAAAGTTGGGCTGAGCTTGTTTCATCCAGAAAAAGGTGTGACCAAACGGTTTCTACACACCCAGGAGAGTGTTTATAACTCGGAAGGTAATTTTTCAATGGAAACCATTTTATCTTCACAGGGTAAAATATGGATGGCGACAACCGATGGAATATTTAAGGTAAATAGAGAAAATGGCGCTTACCAGCACTATAAATTTGGGCGTACTGAAAATAAGCCAGACTACATCAGGGTTTCTTCTCTTCGAGAGGGAAAAAATGGCGTATTTTGGGCGGCAACAGAAGGGCTCGGCTTAGCCAGAGTGCAGACCAATGCCGATTCAGATGAAGTGGAAATTACTTATTTCACCACAGAGCACGGTTTTCCGAGTAATGAGCTCATGTCACTTGCTTTGGATGAAAAGAATGTTTGGGTAACAAGTAATAGCCAACTGATAAAATTTAATATTGAATCTCATGACGTTGATGTTTTTGACAACCTATTTAATATTAAAAATTTAAGCTTTAAGGCTGCTGGCGCCCATTTATGGAAAGGTAAGCTATTTCTCAGTTCTTCAAAAGGTTTTATTGAAATAGATATTAATTCGCTAAAACTTAGCCAGTTTTCTCCGCCGCTTGAGATAACCAAAGTGCTATCTAATAGGGTTGATTTGTATAAAAACATCAATAAAAAAA
>CALJHL010000188.1 GCA_938075435.1 uncultured Thalassotalea sp.
CTGCGCAAGAAAATGCCGGTTGAATCATTACCTGGCTTACTGATTGAATCTGCTTGGCTACTGCCGTTAGGCATACTTTATTGGTTAGTATTTCTCGATTCAAGCAGCAGTAATATGCTTAACAACACCAGCAGTTTAAACATTACCTTAATAGCCGCCGGGTTAGTGACTACCGCACCATTATTATTTTTTACTGGCGCAGCAAAGCGTTTAACATTAGCGGCTCTCGGCTTTTTTCAATACATTGGCCCTAGCTTGATGTTTGTTTTAGCGGTAACCCTTTACAACGAAGCCTTGGTTTTTGAAAAGATGATCACGTTCGGGTTCATTTGGGTAGCGTTAATTATCTTTAGTTTTGATTCTTTATATACGTTTAAAAAAAATAAAGCCAACAACAAATACCAAGTCAAATAAGGTTGTTCTCACTCAGCGAGAACTGCTATAAAAATCCGGCTAAAAAACTAGCCGGATTTCTTAAATACAGCAAGCATAGTTAGAATCGAAAGTTAACCTCACCGTAAATCATCCGTCCTCTAGGGTTATGCATACCAGTAACATAACCATACAGATCGGAATCGCCATCACCAATGGCAAAAGGAGCATCTTCATCCAAAACATTTATCGCCCCGATTGAATAAACAGCATTGTATTCGGTGGTGTAATTTAACTGCAAGTCGACGGTTACCATGGCATCCACCATACGACTTGAATTTTCTTCAAAATCCAAAGTGCCATCAAAGTCAGCATCAGGTGTATCTTCAAATTCACCGATATAACTTATAACCATTGAAGCTCGCCAGTCATTCAACTCCCAATCGACGGCGCTTGCCCAACGATGTTCAGGGTAATTGTATTCTCCAGTATAATCGAGTCCACCTTTCTCAAAATTATTTAAATAAGACCAATTAAGAGAAAGCTTCACATTACCCATATCGTTTAGATCAAGAGCATAATTAGCACTAAAATCGATACCATCAGCCTCTTGCGAAGACACATTAAAGAACGTGTTATGTACTTCACTCAACTCGCCAAGAGTCTCTCCCGGCAGTGGGTCTAAACGAATACAAATTGTACTATTTTGATTATTACACTCTGAGTCGTAAATCATCCCAAATGGAACTTCATCAATTTTATTATCTTGAGTGATGTTCCAAATATCAAAACCCACATCCAAATCGTCGTTAATTTCCCAAACTACGCCAACATTCCAAGTTTCAGATTCTTCGGCTTTTAAATCGGGATTACCGGCAAATACAATGGTGTAGTCGGTAGCTGCACAGGCAGGATTTGATTCATCACTCGGATCGGGACATTTATAAGTATCGGTAAAAAATTGTGATTCCTGAGATGGCCCTAAACCAATTTGCGCTAGTGAAGGCGCTCTAAAACCTTCACTCCACGAAGCCCTCAAGACCACATTTTCGAGTGGATTCCAGCGCATAGAAACTTTCGGATTGGTGGTATTACCAAAGTCGTCATAATCATCATGGCGAACTGCCAAGTTAAGTTCAAATTCTTCCGTGACCGGCAGCATAAATTCAACAAACGCCGCCCATTGGTCACGTTGGGCTGAGGCTGAAACTGACTCAGTACCAAAGATTAAGCCTCTGACAAATTGGTCATCGGGGATATCTTTGGCATCTTCATCTCGATATTCTAAGCCAACCACCATACCCACATTACCACCATCCATCTCAAATAATTCCCCAGAAACAAAGGCATCAATTGAAGTTATATGAGATTCACCTTGCCTAACTAAGCTAGTAGTAATGTTATCAATGACATCTTGACTATTAATTGTTCCCCCAAATGGATTATAACGCCCGGCATCGATTTCTTGTTGCAAGAAGTCAGTTCTTACCCAGCCTTGTGTTCGGTTACCCGTTTGAGTGGATTCACTTCGACCTTTTTGTACGCCAATTTCCCACTCCCACTCATCGGTGAGCTCACCACGAGCACCTACCAATAAGCGCATGCTGTCCGATTCAATATCCCACCTCCTCGGCCCAGCATCTACCGTTCTGTGGCGGTTAATATCAATATCTTCACCAAATGGATTGTTAGGATGATTAGCAGGTACCGTCAAACCGGCATCACCATCAAGTGGGGTCGCGGCGCCACCGGCCTCAGAAGTATTATGTTGCACCGCCATTTCAGCAAATAATTCAATACTATCATTCACTTCGGTGGACATTTGCAGTATTGCCCCTACACGTTCGGCAGCCGGTGCAATTAAGCCAAACGGACCATAATCAAAAACACAAGTTGCCCCAAATGCCCGGTCTTCTGGGCAATCAGGATCAATGGTAGTCACCCCATCAACAATATACCGACCTGGAAAACCTCTAGATGAACGAAAATCCATACCACCGAATGGTGCTTGGTTGGCGGTACTGTGCTGTGAAATTTCATTATTTCCTAATTCGCTATTTAAAAAATAATCTAATATCAAGGTAGCATTGCTTTTTTCGGTGCCAATCCCCCAAACCATGCTCGCAGATTTTTCATAATTGGCGTCGCTACCACCATAACGGGCGGTAACTTCGGTGCCGGTAAAATCTTTTCGTAAAATGATATTTACCACCCCGGCAACGGCATCGGAACCATAAACCGCTGAAGCGCCATCCTTCAAAATTTCAATACGCTCAATCGCGGCAACCGGAATACTATTGATGTCGACAAAGGAATTAACAATATTTTCTGCGAATGCACTAATGGCAATACGTCGACCATTGATTAAAACTAATGTTGCATCGGCTCCGAAGCCTCTTAGACTTATTGCTGCAGCGCCATTAGCGGTAGAATCTTGACTATTACCACGAGTCGAGAAGGTACCTACCCCAGAAATGGGCAATCGTTCAAATATTTGTTGTAAGTTATCTAAGCCGGTTTTTTCAATATCATCGCGGGTTATGGTCTGCACTGGCGAAGGACCTTCTACGTCTTTACGCTTTATGCGGGAACCGGTAACCTCTATACGTTCAATTGTGTCTTCTGCGGCATTGGAGATATTAGGTTGAGCCGTCATTAAAACGGCCATAGAGCTAGCTAAAACTGGAAGTTTTATATTTAAATAATTCATTTTATTTCCCTGTGTTTTATCTTTTTATTCGATTAATTTATTTTTAACCAATTAAACTTTTACAACACTACTAAAATTAAACATCTAAAGTTTAATGGGCATTTCGGTACTTAAATACTTAACGAAAACTATAGTTAAAAATAAAAATTACGCAAACAACCGCATTAACTATTGATTTTATTAAATTAATTATTAATTCAAGGGTAATTTCGTGGTGATTTCAAGATAAAATAACGGTAAAGAGGTCCTTTACCGCCGGGAAGTAACTACTCGATTGCTTGGCTGGCTTTGTTAATACGTTGTTGAAATTCGGGGTGGGTACTAAAGTATTTTAATAATTTATTATAGTCTTTACCTTGCTCAGACAAACCTTGCATGGCGTCGACAAATGCTTGCGGAGACTGACCTAATAATTTTAATTTAGCTATCGCATAATCATCGGCTTCACTTTCTAGATCACGCGAATAATTATTTTGCACTAAGGTAACTGCCGTTCCTGAAAACAGCTCAACAATGCCATCTAAGTCTCCAAAAAAATACGTCATTAAAATAGTGGTGCCAACCGATTCGGCCAGTATTTGCATACTATGGTTGTATTCCACATGAGCCAACTCGTGTAATAAAATAGCCGAAATCGCTTCCGGATTATCAGTAAATAATTGCACCAACTGATCGGTAACTACAACGGTACCACCGGGTAATGCAAAAGCATTCGCACCAAAGGCTTCGCTCGCTCTAAATAACAATTGATATTGATTAACATCCAGATCTAACGCCTGCAATAAATCCAACCATTGCCGTTCAATGACAGCTTGTTCGGTTAAACTAAGGCTAGTATGTTCGAGCATAACCTCATCATAAAGACCGATAGCATGCTCATCTATTTCAGCTTTCATCGGCTGTGAAACTTGCCCGGCAACAGAACTTGCTGCTGCAGGGATCACATAATTAACTAACGAGTAGAAACACAATGGCACTAAAATAATGGCAATTAACCAAAAGACTTTGTTTTTTTCTAAATTCGCGAGAAATAAGCTAGCTGGGTTAAGCTGTTTTCTTAATTTATTTACAAGCTGATCATCCCCTGGTAAAACGATAAGCTCGCCATTAGCGAGCTTTATTTCACAAGGTAAATTACCTAAAGCAGCACAAATGCTCAACTCATCTAGCATTACTTTAGTAATCACTTGCTGGCTGTCAGCACAAAATAACGAGATTTCATTGTCGCGCAGCAATACATTAACTGGCCGAGCTTGACTGCTGCCCGCTAAATAATAGATCGCTGCACTTTGCATTACGCTAAGCCCACATCAACATCGAAGACATTCGCCACTTCTTCAGAAATTGCTGAACTTTGCTCGCCTATGGTGTCAAGTACTTGGTCTTTATTATCAACAAGTTCAACACTCGTTTTCGCCACCATATAATTCATCTGGCGAACTTTTACCCAAGGGTATGCCAAACCTAAGCTACACAATAGCGCTAACATATTAGTGACTTGTAAGTAGGCTAAACTTAAAAAATCATAAGATGAGTTAAAGCGTGCTAAATCGTTTATTTCAGTTGATTCAAAAATATGATTGCGAATTTGGGCAACATAAAATGCCTGAATAAAGCTTAATACTAGTAGGTATACCGCAAACATAAGTAACGGTAACCATTGCATCTCTGAACCCGCAAGCCCAGTACCCTCTTCAGGATTGCCAACAACCGCGAAGAATATGCCGATTATAATGCCAAACATTACTGCAGTGACTAAGCTAGTCATATAGTAAGTGGTGGTACACAGTTCGGCTTTAAATTGCTTATTTCCATAGCGAGTATTATTGACAATAAATTGATCTATGCGCTTTAAGGCATAAGGAAACAACAGATAAAGAGTGAACACACTAATGATTGGAAAAACTAAAAAGTTTAACAATGCTTCACCGTATTTTCCGGTAAAGTCAAAGCGTACATTTCGATAACTGGTCATCCGCATTTTAAAACGTAAACTGGCACAAATTAACCACGGCATGGCGATTAATAAACAAGCCATTACCGCCAAACCAGCTACTGGTGAAATAATTGAAACGATGTAGTAACCGCCAAAAAGGATCACCGCAATAATCCGCCCTTTTAAAATTTGCAGGGGCGTAGCTAAATACGAAAAGCTATGTTGATCGAGTTCGGTATTGCCATAAAAATAGCGATTGGTTCTAACTTTTGCCCAAGCGGTATAAATCCCTAAGGTGACTATACTCAATAAAATATTAACAATCCAAATGCCGAAAAACTCTCCGGCTTTGCCATTAAAGTTAAAACTTACCGGCTGAGTTGTTTGGCTTGGCTGCTGTTCAACAGCGTTTTGTTCTGAAGTTTCCATGTTTATTCTCAACTAATTTATTGTTATTAATACACCTTAAAGTCCTTTAAGGTGTTAATTTGGTTATATAAAGTTATTGTACAAAAATATTCTTCAAGCTGACGATGTGCAATAACAAATTTATTTACATTTTGGGCAAAACGCAACTAAAACCAATATAAACCAACATAAATTAAGTTAAATTGCTTCTAATCTTGCGTAAGCAACAACCAACCATTTACTCCCTTGAGTTTCAAAGTTAACTTGAATACGGCTTTGCGCACCGGTCCCTTCAAAATTTAACACCGTACCGTCGCCAAATTTGCCATGCTTCACTCGTTGGCCTAATTTAAAACCAGTATTTTCAAAGGTTTCCATGGTAATGGTATTACTAAAACGGCCGGTAGTTTTTGGCTTAGCGGCTTGATTCTTCATCCGCACTTCATCAACAAATTTATCCGGAATTTCTTTTAAAAATCGGCTTTGGCGATGATACTTTTCTTGTCCATACAAACGACGTGATTCGGCATGGGTTAAATACAGCTTTTGCATTGCCCGGGTCATCCCCACATAGCAAAGGCGACGCTCTTCTTCTAAGCGAACAATATCTTCAGCCGATTGTTGCGATGGGAACATCCCCTCTTCCATACCAACAATAAACACTAATGGAAATTCCAAACCTTTGGCCGAATGCAACGTCATTAATTGCACTGCCGATTCATACTCATCGGCTTGGGCGTCACCCGCTTCTAATGCCGCATGGGTTAAAAATGCGGTTAACGGAGTTAATTCATCCGCAACTTCAGGATCAGCCTCATAAGTGGCACAGGCGGTAATTAATTCATTTAAGTTTTCTATTCTTGCGGCTGCCCGCTCGCCTTTTTCAGCTTGGTACATGGCCTTTAAACCACTGTGCTGAATAACATGATTGGCTTGTTGGTCTAATGTTAAATTACTTGAATCGTCTTCAAGCTGAATAATCAACTCAACAAAGGCCTTAATGGTTTTGGCGCTGCGCCCAGTTAACTCATTTTTTTCAATTAAATGAAGACACGCATCCCACATGGTTGCACCTTCACTTCGAGCACAATCACGTACCTGCGCCAGGCTTTGATTGCCTATGCCTCGAGTTGGGGTATTTATAATTCGCTCAAAGGCGGCATCATCATTACGATTATTAATAATTCGTAAATACGCTAACGCGTCTTTAATTTCTTGGCGTTCGAAGAATCGTAAACCACCATAAATTCGATACGGTAAACGCGCCTGTAATAGCGCTTCTTCCAGTAAACGTGATTGCGCATTACTGCGATACAGCAGCGCCACATCATCAAGGCTATTACCCTCTTCCAGCCACTGTTTAATGCGACCAGATATAAAGCGGGCTTCATCAATTTCGTTAAATGCGGTATATAAGGAAATTTTGTCGCCGTCTTTATCGTCGGTCCATAAATCTTTACCAAGACGATTGCTGTTATTACAAATTAAGGCGTTCGCGGCGTTTAAAATATTGCCGGTAGAGCGATAGTTTTGCTCTAAACGAATCGTTTCGGCGTCAAAATCTTTAACGAATCGTTGGATATTTTCAATTTTAGCGCCACGCCAACCATAAATAGATTGATCATCATCGCCAACAATCATCAAGTTACCGTGCTTTTTGCCGAGCATATTTAACCAAGCATATTGGATGGCGTTGGTATCTTGAAACTCATCAACTAATATTCGACTAAAACGGCGTTGGTAATGCTCAAGCAATATCGGATTTTTCAACCATAATTCATGAGCACGCAACAACAGTTCGGCAAAATCAACTAGACCAGCCCGATCACAAGTATCCTGATAGGTTTTATAAATTTTAACGAAGGTTTCTTCGGTAGGATCAAACTGGCTGTCAATGTGTTGCGGCCTTAAGCCTTCATCTTTTTTGCCATTGATGTAATACATAGCCTGTTTGGCGGGCCATTTTTTCTCATCGAGTTGTAAACTCTTAACCACTCGTTTCAACAAACGTAGTTGATCATCTGAGTCTAAAACTTGAAACTCTTGCGGTAACTTAGCCTCTTGAAAATGCATCCTTAATAACCGGTGCGCAAGGCCATGGAAGGTGCCAATCCACATACCTTGAATACTACCACCGATAGCTTGCTCTACCCGACCACGCATTTCCGCGGCCGCTTTGTTGGTAAAGGTTACCGCCAAAATACTATGAGGTGACACTTGTTCAACCTGGGTCAGCCAAGCAATACGATGCACTAACACCCGGGTTTTACCACTACCGGCACCGGCCAAAATCAGCATATTTTGCGCAGGCGCTGCTACCGCTTCACGTTGTTTATCATTTAAAGAGTCGAGTAAATCAGATACATCCATAGTATTTTCTAATGCTTTGAAAAATAAAATTGCTAAGAGTATAACAAGCTATTTATGCACTGTATGTAAAAACAGTTAAAAAGTTAGATGCAAAAAATAATTGCGATAAGTCACTGGGATCAGGATCTGACCCCAGTGATATTGTTAGTATTTAGCGGCTTGGCCTTTGCTAGGTAGGCTGGCCTTAATAAATTCGCGTAAATCGGCATTTGATTGTCGTAAGTCTTCGTGGCGAAGATACATCATATGACCACTACGATAGCCTTTAAAGCTCAACCGTTGCTGCATTTTGCTGCTTGGGTCCAATTGCCACATGGTATATTTTGCATCAAAGTAATTGGTGGCGCCATCGTAGTAACCCGATTGCACCATCACATTTAAGTAGGGGTTTTCGGCCATGGCTTTACGTAAATTTTCACCGGTATTATTATTGGTTCTATCCCAAGGGTGGACATTGCCAAACATGTTGTATTTTAAATCCGTTTTATAGTTTAGCTCTTCACTCATGTAATAGTTAATTGCAGGGGTAAAGGAATGCAACCATGAGGTTAGCTCAGCCGAGAAATCAGGGCTTTCACCAATGTCTTGCTTGTCTAAACCTAAATAACGGGAATCAAGTCGACCAATGGTTTGGCCTCGTTCTCGTAATAATTCTTTCCAAAAATAACGTGGCGAAATATCAAGATTAGCTTTCAAAACAATATCGACTTTCAAGCCTGAATACTTAGCAACTTGCTCAGCGATTTTTTGCTTTCTTTGCGGGTCAATAAAGCCCCCCATCGCTAAAGCCGGCATATATTCATTAATCGTAAAGTGCTCGATTTCCGGTAATATTTCGGCTAAGTCTTTACCTTGCAATTCATCTCCCAACGCCTTGTGATACCAAGCCGCAGCTGCAAAGTATGGTAAGCGATTCGCCGCTTTTACTGGGCCATTACGTTCAATACCAATATCGGTTGGTGACACTAATATCACGCCATTTAAATACATCCATTGCCGTTCTTGTAACTCTAACGCTAATCCTGAAACTCGAGTCGTACCATAGCTTTCACCAATTAAGTACTTAGGAGAACGCCAGCGGTTATTGCGCGTAACGAAAGTATTAACCCAATCCGCCAGATATTTAACATCGGCATTTACGCCAAAAAACATGTTCTTTTGTTGTTCTTTAGAAGGCATTTTGCCATCTTTGTCTTTT
Source organism: uncultured Thalassotalea sp. (assembly GCA_938075435.1). GTDB lineage: Bacteria > Pseudomonadota > Gammaproteobacteria > Enterobacterales > Alteromonadaceae > Thalassotalea_A. The sequence goes on from CALJHL010000188.1 coordinate 8,995, forward strand.
AATAATCGTGAAAAGCCGGTATTTACCGGGTTAACAAAGACGATATCGGTAGAATCTAATACCGAATAAGGATTGGTTTTAACCCCATAAGGTTGTAGTGGATAACCTTCAGGATCAACATTTAACACCCGCGGACCAGTATAGGCAACGTGCATCCAAACCGACGCAGAGCCTGGGCCACCATTAAAAGAAATAAGTAAAGGCCGAGACGCTCTGTCTTTGACATCATCACGTTGGTAATACGTATAATGTAGGGCAGCGATAGCCTCGCCCTCCTCATTCCACACCGGTTGTGTACCGGCAGTGGCAGTGTAGGCAAACTTTTCACCATTCACCTTGGTTTTATGTTGGGTAACGACCTTGCCATCTATCTCTAAATACCGACTATGTTCGGCCGGAGCCGGAGCAGCACTAGCCAAGCCAGATAGAAAACAAAGCAATAAGCTATTAAACGTTAATATTTTCATAAATACCTTAAACATAATTTTTCATTATCATCAGTCTATTAGACTGTGGTGCAAATGCAAATAACTAGGGTCAGAGTCACGTTAAATTTTAACGTGACTCTGACCCTAGTTATTTCACAAGAAGATTTTCAACTGTTCGACTCGTTCGAATTCAGCCGTGGGTAATACTTTTAATGGTTTTTTGCGAAGGCCAAATTGATCATTATTAACCCAAATGGTTTGGCAACCGGCAGATAGTGCGCCGTAAATATCGGCATGGGTACAATCGCCAATGTGTAATAAATGCTTAGGCTCAATATTAAGAGCATTACAAGCCTGCTTAAACATGTCATTTTCTGGTTTTTGCAGATTACCGGCGCCAGCAAAAAAACTGTGGGTGAAGTATTCCCTGAGGCCAATATCATCAATACTGACATTGCCATTTGAAATGGCAACTAGAGGATATTTTTGAGCGAGTTGTGCCAGCAATTTGGTAACCGTGGCGGGCACTTGTAAATTATTTCGATGCGATAAGAAAAAATCTAAAGCTTGTTTAGTCTTAAGCTTTGCTTGCTCTTCAGAATAGCCTAAAGACTGAATACCATTTTGCATACAGGCTAGCCGCAACGCAGTTACATCATGACAAAGCTCCGGCTGATTAGATAAACAGACATTGCGATGTTGCAACCAAAAATCGCTACCTAAAGCAGAACACTCAGGTACTTGCTCAACTAAAAACTGTTGTAGCTCTTGCTCTGCTTTGGTAATAACCGGAAAGTTATCATATAAGGTGTCATCAAGATCAAAGCTAATGGCTTTAAAGGTAGACAATCGTCGATAAAAACGCACTTTACAATCCTATTTTTTGCAACTGTTGTATTAATAGTTTAGCAACTAAAGTACGAAATTGGTTCAAAAGTAAAGTATCCATCGAGGGTGAAAAGTGGGCTTCGTCATTAGAGCCGATGGCAATAAAGCCTAAGCAGTGCTCACCATCGCTTAGTTTAATTAATACTGCCGAACCAACCTTTTGATCTGCAAAGATTAATTCTTTCTCTGTTTGTTGTAGGCGGCCAAAATAATAATCAACACTAGCCAAACGTTTATTAATAACCTCTCGGCAATCACTTTTAATAATGCTATCGTGGCCAATTTCAAAATCGCGACCAGTCAAATAAAGCTTAAAATCGGCAAGGTTTAATAATTGCGTAGTCGTTTGTCCTAAACAATCTAAAAAATGTGACAAATCAGGGCTGGCAATCAAGCTTAAATACAAATCATTGTACACAGTGAACAATTGCTCATTGTAGTTAGCAACGGTAAGTAATTGGGTAATTTCTTCTTCGAGCAAATGAATTTTTTGGCGTTGCATTTGCTGCTGTATTTCGACCAAAGAAACCACGCCTCGCTTGCTATCTGCAAATCGCAAGGTGCTAAGCAGGTGAGCGTTTTTACTGAAAAAATCTGGGTTACTTTGTAAGTAATCACTGACTAACTCGTCATTTAACAAGCTCATCTCGTTAATTTCTAGGTCACCATTTATCGCCGCATCTAAGGCTTTTTTATCGGTCATAAGTGTAATTGTCCATCAAATACATGCTCTGCCGGGCCAGTCATTTTGACTGGGTGGCCCGGGCCTTTCCAATAAATCTTTAACTTACCACCGGGTAATTCGACGGTGACATTATTGGCTAATTTTTTCTGAGTAATTCCTACCACTACAGCACCACAAGCTCCACTTCCGCAGGCTAATGTTTCGGCCGCACCACGCTCATAAACGCGTAATTTTACGCATTTCGGCGAAACCACTTCCATAAAGCTAACATTAGCCCCTTCTGGGAAACGTTCATGGCTCGATAATTGTTTACCTAAAGTGTTTACTGGCGCGTCGGCCACAGAATCGACAGTTAACACACAATGCGGGTTGCCCATTGAAACCGTACCGCACAACACGGTTTGTTCTTCGGCCCGTAAAATATAGGTACCTTCTACCTTTTGAGCAACAAACGGAATTTTAATCGGCTCAAATTGTGGCACTGGCATTGTTACGGTAATTTGCTCATCACGCTCGATGTGCAAGGTCATTTTACCAGAGCCGGTTGACACTTTTATTTTGTGCTTGTTGGTTAAGCCTTTCATTTTTACAAAACGGGCAAAACATCGAGCACCATTACCACATTGCATTACTTCGCTGCCATCAGCATTGTAAATACGGTAGTGGAAATCTAGGTCGGGATCATACGGAGGCTCAACCACCAATAACTGATCGAAGCCGACGCCAAAATTACGATCCGCTAACTTCCGGATCTGTTCGTTCGATAAGTAGATATTTTGGGTGACATTGTCTAACACTAAAAAGTCATTGCCCAAGCCATGCATTTTGGAAAAGTTCATTAACATAGTTACTATTTCTACCCTCTGGCTAAGTTGTACTTAGCAATCACACTGCAAATTTTTTTTGTTGCTACCTATATCGACTTGGTTAGCACTGTTACTACCGACTTAGCGCCTTTAATACTAAGGTAATAGCGTTTCACCATGCCACAAAGATTCAAGGCTTTCACGCTCGCGTATCACAAACGACTGATTGCCATCCACCATAACTTCAGCGGCCCGCGGTCGAGAGTTATAATTTGAACTCATCGTAAAACCGTAAGCACCGGCGCTGCGAATGGCGAGTAAGTCACCAGTAGCAATGGCTAAATCTCTATTTTTACCTAAGAAGTCACCGGTTTCACAAATTGGCCCAACGACATCGTAATTGACCGTATTGGCTTGCTGGTTTTTTTCAACCGGAACAATTTCTTGCCAAGCTTGATAAAGGGCTGGCCGGATTAAATCATTCATTGCCGCATCAACAATGGCAAAATGCTTATCTTGATTGGCTTTAATAAATTCAACTTCAGTGACTAACATACCGGCATTGGCCATGATGGCACGCCCCGGTTCGTAGATTAACTCAAGATCGTAATCTTGCATTTTATCGGCAATGGCTTTCGCGTATTCGCTTGGGTGCGGTGGCTCTTCACCTTGATAAGGTACACCTAAACCGCCGCCCACATCTAAATGGCTCAATTGAATACCTGCTGCAGCTAAGTTATCAACTAACACCAAGACTCGGTCGAGTGCATCTAAAAAAGGCTGTACTTCAGTTAACTGCGAACCAATATGACAATCGACACCTTTAACCACAAGATTTGACATCGCATCGGCTTTTTTATAAATAGCCACGGCTTCATCAATGGGAATACCAAATTTATTATCTTTTAAACCGGTGGAAATATAAGGATGAGTACCCGCATCAACATCAGGATTTACCCGCATTGAAATAGGTGCTTGCTTACCCATACTAGCCGCAACGTCATTAATTCGGCTCAGTTCAGCTTCAGATTCAACATTAAAACAATGAATTTGTTGCTCTAATGCGTAGGCAATTTCTTCAGATTTTTTACCCACTCCAGAAAAAACAACTTTTTTCGGGTCGCCACCGGCTTGTATTACCCGCGCCAACTCACCTTTAGAAACAATATCAAAACCTGAACCTAAACGCGCTAATACATTTAAAATAGCCAGATTCGAGCTGGCTTTTACGGCGTAACAAATTAAATGTTTTTTGTCTTTTGCCGCTTGGTCAAAAGCATGCCAATGACGTTCAATAGTCGCTCGTGAATAGACATAAAGCGGCGTGCCATAAGTTTTGGCAAGCTCGGTTACTGAACATTGTTCAGCAAATAAAGAATCATTTTGACGGTTAAAAAAATCCACTATGATGTTCCTGAAGTACGGTTGGTAACTGGTTTAGTTAAATATGTTGGTTGTTTTATGACGTTATTAGTTGTCTGTCTTTGGCTTTTCAACATTTTCGGCTTTATTGTCTGGCTCTGGAGCGACTTCATAAAGAGGCCCTTTTTGGCCACAGCCTAAGGTTGTGAAAATAACTATCGATAATACAACAGTTAACAGTTTTTTATTAAGCATTTTATTGTTCGCTTTGTTCCGCCAGTAGCATTATAATCGCATGCAGAACAGTAAATACCAAGTTGTTGCCGGAATTTATTAAAAAAAAATCCATTCCGCACCGAATGAACAATAAAAAGGCCAAAAAATGAACGATAGTCAATACAACCAAATCGCCGATGAGCTACTACTTGCCGTTGAAGAAGCAATCGAAGATTGTGGGGTAGATATTGATTTTGAAGGCGTTAGTGGTTTATTAACCCTAACCTTTTTAAATGGCACAAAAATCATTCTCAACAAACAAGGTCCATTACATGAAATATGGGTGGCAACTAAATTTAATGGCCACCATTTTGAACATAAACAAGGGCAGTGGTTTGATAAACGCAGTGGCGATGAATTTTGGCAATTTATGTCAACATCAGCCAGTCGCCAAGCCGACACAGAAATTACCCTGACGGCACAATAACCTAAATGTTATTGCCTTTTCCTAACGCTTTGAACACACCGATTAACGAAAGAGAACAGTCATGAACGAAAAAACCCTTAAAATCGCAACTCGCAAAAGTGCCCTTGCTCTTTGGCAGGCTGAATTTGTTAAAGCCGAATTAGAACGCTTTCACTCTGGATTAACTGTTGAGCTGGTACCTATGGTAACGAAAGGCGATATTATCCTTGATTCACCATTATCTAAAGTCGGTGGCAAAGGCTTATTCGTCAAAGAATTAGAAGTGGCAATATTAGAAGGTCGCGCCGATATAGCGGTACATTCGATGAAAGATGTACCGGTAGAGTTTCCTGAAGGTCTTGGCTTGCAAGTAGTTTGCGAACGTGAAGACCCTCGCGATGCCTTCGTCTCTAATAGCATTAAGTGTCTGGCCGATTTACCGCAAGGGGCAATTGTTGGTACTTCAAGCCTTCGTCGCCAGTGTCAAATAAAGGCCTTACGTCCAGATTTAGATATTCGCGATTTACGCGGCAATGTAAATACCCGTTTAGCAAAATTAGATGATGGCCAATACGATGCCATTATTTTAGCGGCAGCGGGTTTAATTCGTTTAGAAATGCCTGAACGTATCGCCGAATTTATTGCACCAGAAGTAATGTTACCTGCCAATGGCCAAGGTGCTGTAGGTATTGAATGTCGCCTCGATGATGAACGCGTAAAAGCGTTATTAGCACCACTAGAGCATAAGCTAACTCGGATTAGAGTATTAGCTGAACGTGCAATGAATAGAGCTTTAGAAGGCGGCTGTCAGGTACCCATTGGCAGCTACGCGGTTATTGAAAATAACGAGATTTATTTACGTGGATTAGTTGGCGCCATCGACGGTAGCAAAATTTTACATGGTGATATTAAAGGCAGTATCAACGATGGTGAAGCGCTGGGTAACAGTCTTGCCGAGCAACTTTTAGCCGCGGGCGCAGACGTAATTTTAAAACAGGTATATGAACAACAATAACCTTAATATATTACTCACTAGACCGTTAGAGAAGTCTCAACAGTTAGCCAAAACGTTACAGCCATTGGCGGCGCATATTGAGATAACGCCGTTGTTCGCCTATCAAGCAGGCGAACAACTTGCGCAGCTGCAACAACAAATTCAAAACCAAAATCCGCAGACCATCATTTTCATCAGTCAAGCCGCGGTCGAATACGCCCTAACCGCAATTTCTGTTGCGACCTTAAAATTATCTGCAACCATTATCGCGGTTGGTAATGCCACCGCCCAAGCGTTAGTTAACGCCGGCATAAGCAATGTCGTTATCCCACAACAGCATACCTCGGAAGGGATCCTAGCATTAGCCCAGTTGCAAAATATTAACAACGACAACATCTTAATTATCCGCGGTAACGGCGGTAGAGAGCTGTTAAAGCAACAATTACAACATCGCGGTGCCAAGGTTGTCTATAATGAAGTATATCAACGCACTTGGTTGCAATTAAATGCACCACAAACCATTGAGAAATGGCACAAAGCCAAAATAAATTGTATTGTTATAACCAGTAACGAATTACTTGTTCGCCTGCTGAAATTAACAACAAATGCTGCTTGGTTAAAGCAATGCTTATGGATAGTAGCAAGTGCTCGAATTGCTAAACAAGCGAAGGACTTTGGCGTGCCAAATGTCTATGATGCCCAAGGGGCGAACAATCTTAAAATATATCAGGCTGTTGCAGCGATAAAACGGCCCATGGAAGTAGATTATGACCGATAAAAAAAAACAACAAGCCGACTCTGAATCTACTGCGGGATCGGCTAAAAAATTATCTGCCGCCGAAGCGAGTAAAATTGCCGCGCAAGCAAAAATGAAAACTCAGCCGCCAGCCGCGAGTGTTAGCAACAAATCGTCGACAGCGAAGCAAAACCCACCTAAAACCGGTGCATCTAAATCCAGTGCACCTAAATCCGATGCACCTAAATCTAGCGTAGCGAACAGCAGTGCCGCTAAAAAAAGCCCGACAACAAGCACAAAAAACAATTCAACTGCCAGCCAAGGCATCTCAAAAATTGCGGTACTAGCGTTAATATTGGCGTTAATGGCAAGTGCCGCAGTCGCTGGTCATTTTTGGTGGCAGCAACAGCTTCAACAGCAGCAAAGCCAGCAATTTGAGCAACGCTTAACGGCTAGCATCAACAGCAATAACGCCGCACTATCTAAGCAATTGCAGCAGCAAATTTCGGCGCAACAAGGCCAATCTCAGCAACAAATTAAACAACTACTGAGCAGCGTCGAAAATCGTAGCGCCAAGCGCATTAGCGAACTAGAACAGCAAATAACCAAGCTCCAAGAACAACAACCAGACAATTGGCAGGTGATCGAAGCCGAGTATTTAGTACGCATGGCGGCCAGAGTGTTATGGCTAGAAAAAGACAGTCAAACCGCCATCTCATTAATTTATGATGCCGATGCCCGCCTAGCAGCATTGAAAGATCCGCAATTCTTATCGGTTCGACAATTAATGCATCAAGACATTGAACAATTAAAGCTGTTACCACAATTACAAACCGACGATATTATTCTCAGTTTAATGGGCCTAGCAAAGCAAGTTAAAGGCTTACCTTTAGTAACCATAACCGAGCCAGAAATTGTCGACAGCTCGGAAGATAATCAACTGTCTACCGACATTAATGATTGGCGAGCAAACTTAGCCAAGTCTTGGAATATGGTTAAAGAAAACTTTATTTCTATTCGCCGTCGCGATGGCTCGGTAGAACCATTAATGGCGCCAAAGTTCCAACAAAATTTATTTAACAATTTAGAGTTGAAAATACAGCAGGCACAGTGGGCCGCAAGTCAACAAAATACCAAGCTGTATCAAGACTCAATTAACGACGTGCAACAATGGTTAGCTCGTTATTTTGATAGCTCGAATGTCGCGACTCAACATTTTAATGAACGTTTAGAGCAGTTAAAAACCTTATCAGTTGCCCTAAATTATCCTCAAACGTTAGCATCGCAGCAGGCATTGCGCGCCCTAATCGAAAATCAGTCCAATTTGCCAATGGCGCCAGCCCAGCAGCAAATACAACAACCTAAAGCCGTGCCACAACAACCAACAGAAACAGAAGAAGGTGTTGAACTGCCGACTCCAACATTGGAGGGTAACGCATGATCCGTTTTATTTTGTTGTTTTTATTGGTTTTAGTATTGGCCGCGCTGGCACCGTTATTTATTAATGAAAAAGGCTTAATTATTATCGCTATGGGGGAGCACAGTTATGAAATGACCGTAGTCGGCGCCATCACGTTAATGGTCATTGCTGCCTTTATCGTTAGCTTTATCTTATTAGGCTTACGATTTGGATTTAAATTTAGCTCTGCTACCTGGCG
>CALJHL010000189.1 GCA_938075435.1 uncultured Thalassotalea sp.
TCGCCTGGCTCGCCAACTCTAAGTAATGACATGTCACGACCGTCAAGGGTTTGTCCGAGCACTTCTAACTGACAATCAGCGTCTAATTGCGCAGTATGAATTAGATCTTGATGACGCTCGTAGCTATAAGGTACAAAATAAGCAAAATAAATCGAATCGAATTCAGGGTTTACGGTAATCGTTAAGCAATCGCCATTAAAGCTAGTTGGCACTCGAAACCAATTTACTCGGTCATAAGAAGCTACGGCTTGATAATCTACCCAGCCTTCAACGTATGCAGACTTTCCAGCATTAGTGATATTTAAGATATGCTCACAGCGCTCAATATTGTGAAGTTTAAAATGGAACCATTGATAATACTCTGATTGGTTATCATGTTTGATTTCAAGCTGAATGTTATTGGCCTGTTCGGCAGAAATTACACGGATATTGCCGCTGTCAAAATTTGAACTGATTTGCATAGTTAAGATCTTTTCATCATAAATAAAATTAACTTTAGTTTACACAATGACAATGCAAATAAAAATTTTTACTGAGCTAAATTACAAATTTTAACAGCCGCGGTGTAAAGCAAAGCTGACTATATACTCGCTTTAGGGTTAATTTGCGATATTTTTACAAACTGCGCAAGTACAAACCTAAAGCCGTCGAATAGCCAAGCGAGCGATGGACAATTTCATTGTTGGGATTTAATACATAATAACTAGGATAAGCACTTACTTTATAAGCTCGTTTAACGGCGTCGGTGCCAAATAAAATTGGAAACGATAAATTTAAATCTTTGGCAAAAATTTCAACAGCAGAATGGTTTTCATAATCGAGTGCGACCGCGATAATGTTAATGTTCGAATCTTTCTGGTATAAATTTTCTAAATTACTAATACTGATATGACAAACCGAACACCAGGGGGCAAAAAAATAAACAATGGTTTTATTGTCACCAGCAGTTAGGTTAACCAAGTTATTATGAAGATCGGGTAGCATAAAGCTTGGCCCCTGCACCTTATCCGAACTTGATAGCATGCTGGACTCTTTTAACGTTGACACTAAATTAAAAATTACAGTGACGATTAAAACTTGTAGTAAAAAACTCTTCACCCCAACTCCTTTGCTAAATTCGTTAATAGTTAATTTTAATGGTTAATAATAACACCTTAGCCCAGGTCTTTTAATTCTCTCGAGTGGCAAGAAACTTAATAGGCATGGTATTACTATATAAGGACCTTACAACTCGAGTTTAAATAACAGCAGTAATAAAAAAAGTCAGTGACATAATCACTGACTTTTTTGTTTTATACTAATTTGTTAAAGAAGCTATTACGTTAAGCCCTTAAAATGCTCTACTAATTTAAGCTTTTGGCAAACTTAAAATATTCACGCCAGCCATTTTGTGCATTACTTTAACAACCTGACAGCTATAACCAAATTCATTATCGTACCAAACATAAAGAACGGCTCTGTCGTCTTCAACTATTGTTGCTTGCGAATCAACAACACCTGCAAAACGAGAACCAACTAGATCACAAGAAACAATTTCAGTTGACGAAGTATAATCAACTTGTTCTCTTAACTCCGAATCTAAAGAGACATTGCGCAGGTAGTCGTTCATTTGCTCACGATCTGAACTAGTTTTTAAATTCAAGTTCATAATTGCCATTGACACGTTAGGGGTCGGCACTCGAATGGCATTGCCCGTTAATAAACCTTTTAATTCCGGTAAGGCTTTAGCAACGGCTTTGGCAGCACCAGTAGATGTTATAACCATATTCAATGGCGCGCTGCGACCACGACGATCTGATTTATGATAGTTATCAATTAAATTTTGATCGTTAGTGTAAGAATGGACTGTTTCAACATGACCATTCTTAATCCCATATTTATCATTGATTGCTTTTAACACTGGGGTAATAGCGTTAGTGGTACAGCTTGCAGCTGAGACGATTGTATCTTCTGGTAAAATGTCATTATGATTTACACCGTAAACCACGTTTTTAATTTCACCTTTACCCGGTGCAGTTAATAGAACTTTGGCAACACCAGTAGATTGTAAATGTTGGCCTAAGCCATCTTCATCACTCCAAATACCCGTGTTATCAACAACTAAAGCATTATTGATACCATACTGAGTATAATCAATCTCACTTGGTGAGTTGGAATAAATTACCTTAATGTAGGCGCCATTCGCTTTGATTGCACCCTCTTCTTCATCAACAGTAATGCTACCGTTGAATGCACCATGAATTGAATCTCGACGCAATAAAGATGCACGCTTTTCTAAATCGCCTTTTTTTCCTGGTCGAATTACAATTGCTCGTAAGCTTAAGTTAGCCATAGGACCGGTACGTTCAATTAACAAACGCGCTAAGATACGACCGATTCGGCCAAAACCATAAAGCACTACGTCTTGCGGGCCATCAACAGTAACTTGTTGTTTTAAAGGTGCTAATTCTTTCTCTAAATATTGGTCAATAGTTAAATCATTGGCTTCACCAAGAAATAAATAACGGTAAGCTAGTTTACCGACATCAATATTAGAAGGTTGCAAATCCATATTGTTTAGCGCTTCTACAAATGGAAAACTTTCACGCAAACGAAGTTTAGAATTTTCATGAATACCAACAGATTTATGTGCTTTGATGATATCGATAGCTGATGCATTTACTAATGGACGACCGTAAACTGAGATCTCTACGCCATAGTTACGGTAAAGACGACCAATAATTGGTTGCATTCTTTCAGCAAAATCTTGACGTTCTTGCCAGCTTTTTTGATAAATTTCTTCGTTTTGAGAAGCCATTTGGTAAACCTTTGAGTTTTAAATAAGTTATTAGTAGCAAATTACTATCTAAATACCAGCCTAATAATGTGCTTTGGTAATGAAATCGACGCTATTGTAATTGATGTTAAAATAATTCTCTACCACTTACAAAATGAATTTCTAAAAAAGTTTCAGTATTTTATCGATGGATTTATGTCAGTTTAACTAGCGTTAAAGTTTAAACTTAAAGAGTTTACACAATAACGCCGATATGTGGGTTCAGGTCCGTCATCAAATACATGCCCTAAATGTGATTGGCAATTATTACAACGGATTTCGGTACGCGTCATGCCATGACTGTTATCAGCCAAGTATTCTACGTTAGGGGCAATTGCGGCGTTAAAGCTAGGCCAACCACAACCAGCATTGAATTTGGCTGTACTTGAAAATAATGGTGTTTGACAGCAAGCACAAAAATAAGTGCCTGCTAGCCAATGATCATTGTAAATACCAGTAAATGGCGATTCGGTTGCCGCTAGTCGACAGACTTTAAAAGCATCCGCTGACAATTGGCTTTTATATTTATCATCAGCATTAATTTTAGTCGGTATTGTTTCTTCTTCATTTGCATTACCGTTATTTTCATCAACATTATCAGCAACGCCATCACTATCACTATCTGGAACAGTCAATCTACCGGTA
>CALJHL010000190.1 GCA_938075435.1 uncultured Thalassotalea sp.
AAAACTCTTCGGTGTTTGATATTTCTAAGGCGGTGTTAAAACCACCCCAAAAAATAATACCAGCCACGAAGCCACCAATTACCAGAAAGCCGAGACTGTAATGGACACTAGGTTTGCGCAGTGTACGCCAAATTTTTAATGCGAATTTAATCATCTTTATACCTTACTCTTGTTCAGCTTTGGCTTTTTTAGCTTTTTCTTTCATTAGAGTATTCATGTCGACAAATGTATTTTCAACTAATGGATCTGTTTCTAGCTGAGGTACATGACATTGACTACAAAAATATCTGCGTGGTGACACTTCCGCTAAAAAGTTTCCATCTCTATCCATATAATGGGTCACACTCACCATTGGTGCTTGTGATTCATCAGTACGATTACGAGAGTGACAAGACATACACTTGTTGACCTTTAAGTTGGTTTGATAATTACGCACTTTATGTGGAATTATCGGCGGCTGCATCGGATAGTTACGCTTTTGCTTAATGTCTGTATTAGAAACGTTAGGCATTTTCTTCGCCGTTTTTTGATCACTAATACTAGTGTTATCTCTTAACGTTGCCACTTCTTCTGCTTGGCTAAAAGTAGCAATCGTTGAAAGCAAAACACTCACAGAGAATAAAGCCAAAATTGATTTTTTCATTGTTATTCCCCTTACGCTTTAACTATTTTTATAGCACATTTTTTGAAATCCGTTTCTTTTGAAAGCGGGTCGGTTGCATCTAAAGTGAGCTTATTTACTAAACGACTAGCATCAAACCATGGCATAAATACTAAGCCTCTTGGTGGTTTATTGCGTCCTCTAGTTTCAACGCGAGTTTCAACTTCACCTCGTCGAGAAATAAGTTTGACTAAATCACCACGGCGGAAGCCACGTTTTTTCGCATCATCTGGATTCATGTAAACAAGAGCATCAGGCATGGCTTTGTAAAGCTCTGGAACGCGTTGCGTCATTGAACCTGAATGCCAATGCTCAAGCACTCGACCCGTTGACAACCATAAGTCGTATTCCGCATCTGGGAACTCAGCTGCAGGTTCATAAGGCAGAGCAAATATAACTGCTTTACCATCAGGCTTACCGTAAAAGTCGTAATCAGAACCAGGCTTAACGTATGGATCTGAACCTTCTTTAAAGCGCCATAGGGTTTCTTTGCCGTCAACCACTGGCCAGCGTAAACCACGTTCTTTATGGTATCTGTCATAAGGGGCTAAATCGTGGGCATGACCACGACCAAAAGCGGCGTATTCTTCAAACAAGCCTTTTTGAATGTAGAAGCCAAAATCGCGAGACTCTTGGTTTAGTCTATCGTCTGGAACTTCTGATAATGGAAATTCATTAACAGTACCATTTTCAAATAATACGCTATACATTGATTTACCACGATGTTCAGGCATTTTTGCTAATAGCTCTTCTGGCCAAACTTCTTCAATTTGGAAGCGTTTTGAAAACTCAACTACTTGCCACATGTCAGAAAACGCACCCTCTGGAGCATTAACTTGTTGATACCAAGACTGAGTACGACGCTCAGCATTACCATATACACCCTCTTTTTCTACCCACATTGCGGTTGGTAAAATTAAGTCGGCAGCTTGTGCTGTTACTGTCGGGTATGGGTCAGAAACAACGATAAAGTTTTTCGGGTTGCGATAGCCGGGTAAGCCTTCTTCGTTAATATTGGCGCCAGCTTGCATGTTGTTATTACATTGCACCCAATAAAAGTTTAATTCACCATCTTTTAATTTACGTGTTTGTAAAACTGCATGATAGCCAGGTTTTGCTGGAATAGTACCTTCAGGTAATTTCCAGATCTTTTCTGCTATTGCTCTATGCTTAGGGTTTTTTACTACCATATCGGCAGGTAAACGATGCGAGAACGTTCCTACTTCACGGGCTGTACCACAAGCTGAAGGTTGACCTGTTAATGAAAATGGGCTGTTACCTGGCGTTGAAATTTTACCGGTAAGTAAGTGAATGTTATAAACAAGGTTATTCGCCCAAACACCACGAGTATGTTGGTTAAAGCCCATAGTCCAAAGCGATGTCACTTTAATTTTTGGATCGGCATAAAGTTCTGCTAAGGCATTAAGCTTATCTACCGGTACGCCAGAAAGTTCAGAAGTATATTCTGCAGTATAAGTGCTAACAAACTTGGCGTATTCATCAAAATCAATTGGTTGTGAACCACCTGCGGTACTACCATTATTCTTCGCTTTTTTCTCTAGCGGATGTTCAGGGCGTAAACCATAGCCAATATCGGTATTACCCAAACGGAAATTGGTATGCTTATTAACGAAATCTTTGTTAACACGTCCAGTTTTAATTATGTAGTGGGCAATAAAGTTCAAAATGGCTAAGTCGGTTTGCGGTGTAAAAATCATGCCGTTATCAGCAAGATCAAAACTGCGATGTTCAAACGTTGATAATACAGCAACTTTAACATGTGGCGCACTTAAACGACGGTCGGTAATACGGGTCCATAAAATAGGGTGCATTTCTGCCATATTTGAACCCCATAAAACAAAAGCATCTGCCGCTTCAAAATCATCGTAACAACCCATAGGCTCGTCGATACCAAAGGTACGCATAAAGCCACCAACAGCTGAAGCCATACAGTGGCGTGCGTTTGGATCAATATTGTTTGATCTAAAGCCCGCCTTCATTAATTTAACTGCGGCATAACCTTCTTGAACTGTCCATTGGCCAGAGCCGAACATACCAACGCCTTCCGGACCTTTTTCTTTTAAAGTCGCTTTGGCTTTTTCCGCCATGATATCAAAGGCTTGATCCCAACTAATGGGAGTGAAATCACCATTCTTATCAAATTTACCATCTTTCATTCTAAGTAATGGTTTAGTTAAGCGATCTTTACCATACATAATCTTTGATAAAAAGTAGCCTTTAATACAGTTAAGACCTTTGTTAACTGGTGAATTGATATCACCATGAGTAGCAACAATTTTGCCGTCCATCGTGCCAACATTAACACTACAACCAGTACCACAAAAACGGCATGGAGCTTTATCCCATTTAAGTTTGGTCATGTCGCTGCTGGTTATTAAATTTGATGCAGTTGCTGGAATTGCAACACCAGCTGCTGTTGCGGCAACGGCAATAGCATTCGCTTTTATAAATTCTCTGCGGTTGAGTTTCATAGCAGTTCCTCGTTATTCTTCTAAATATTGGTGGTAAACCGGAGCAAGAGTATAAATGCCCGATTGATCTTTAATTTTATCTGCATAGTTACCAATGATTCGTTGATTATCAGCCTCTATGGTAAATACTATTTTTCCAGTGTCATTACTGGCATGAATTTCTGCGCCAGGTGTTACTTCGATACTTTTTCTTACAACATCTTCCTGAGTTACATCAACTTGAGCAATAAAGCTTGCCACATGATATTCAGTTGTTTTGGTCATTATTTCAGTTCCTTAAAAAGGAGTAATTCGGTTGAATTCGTTGGGCATGGCTTGATACATGCGCCACAGCCAGTACATAAATCTTGATCTATTTGTGGTTGCGGTGTTGTGCCATTAGTATAAGCAAAAGTAATCGCTCGAGGTTCACAAGCATCTTTACAACTTTGACAGTACACTTTGTTTTTGGCTAAACAATCGTCTTTAATATTAAACTTACTTGGCCAAGCTGGAACGGTTTTATCTGTTTTGAAAAAAGATTGTTCACAAGATGAAATACAGTCACTACAGAAAGTACATTCGCCTTTATTGAAGTCAATCGTTGGGAAACCATCTTCACCTTTGACGATAATATTCTCAGGGCAAGCGTTAATACAATCACCACATTGAGTACAGTCTTTTAGAAAATCTTCTTCACTACTTATCCAAGGCAACCTGAAAGCTGGTTCTATGGACGTTTTCTTGCCGCGGAGAAAATTACGGCGAGATTGATTTAAATTTACCGTCATGGGTATCTTATATGCCCGGAGGGCCTAAAATCATTTGGCTAAACCAAATTGCAAAACCTAGAGCGCCAACAATAGCAATGGCCAAAATAGGTGCCAGGAAAACAGTTAAAAATATAAAGGTAGTGCGTTCGTCTTGCTTTTCAACACTAGAATTATTTGCTTCAGACATAGTTAAACTCTTTTAATATTCATCCAGTAGTTCATTATAGTGGTTAATTTATTTTTTTGTTTGATTATTGTCAATGTTTTTGAAATAAACCTTACCTTTTTTGTGGTAATTTGTGTTTGTTTTTATTGACTTTTTAGCAAAGGTTGTAGTGTCGATGAAATTTTGTGCCGAACTCTGTTAAACTAATTTAAAATAGAATTAGTTAAATGGTCAATCTCATTAATTACGACAATTTTTTTTACTCTGTTAAAACTCAAATTTGCAAGCAACGACAACGAGCTTTATTGCTGTTAAGTGGCGATAAATTTTGGTTAAAACAGCAAGTCAAAGAACTGCAATCCACCTCTAATGGTCAATTAGGCATTTATGTTAGTAACGACAGCAAAAATATTGGTGACGTTAGCAACGGCATTTTGAGCAAAAATTACAGGCACTTACTCGGCACAGAACAATCGTTTATTGTTTTTTATGGCGAAGATGATTTTAACGTTGATGCTTTTGCTGCTCTGTCTGGAACCTTAATTTCGGGCGGTATTTTAATCTTGTGCCTAGAATCGAAATTAATCGATAATAGTTTGTTTTTGCAAAGATTTGTTGGACAGGTAAGCAGCAACTCGAACGTCTATTTATTTCAGCAAACGGATGCCGAACTACCACCAACCACAAGTTCGCCGAGTGCAGAATTAATAACAGCAGACTCCCCAGTTGCTGATGGACATGATTTAAAAAGTACTGACTTTAATCGTGGTGATTTTGACCATGACAACTTCAGATTTAGCTGTGTCACTGCCGAGCAAGAACAAGCCGTTAGTAAAATTTTACATGTGGTGCAAGGTCATCGCGATCGACCTTTAGTGCTAACCGCCGATAGAGGGCGAGGTAAATCAAGCGCCTTAGCCATCGCTTGTGCAGAGTTACTAAAGCTGGAAAATAAAAAAATCATTATTACCGCGCCTCACCCCGAGGCTGTTGTTATCTTTTTTTCGCAATTATTAAATTCACTACCCGGTGCCAAGCGAAATCAAAACAAAGTTACTTATGGTAGCTCGCAACTATGTTTTATCCCCCTCGATGTGTTACAAACCCAACTACCCGAATGCCATTTGCTTTTAGTTGATGAAGCCGCCGGAATTCCTTTACCGAACTTGCGTTTTTTATTGCAACATTACCATCGACAGGTCTTTGTCTCCACCATTCATGGTTATGAAGGCGCGGGTCGTGGCTTTAGTGGTAAATTTCTAAAAGAATTAAAACAAATTCGTCCACAAGGGCAGTTATTTCATATTAATGAGCCGATACGTTGGTCAGTCAATGAGCCAGTGGAGCAGTTTATATTTAACTCTTTGATGCTCAATGCAGATTTACCAACAGCGCAATATACTAATCAACAAGGAATAAATTACCGTGTAGTTAAGCCGGAAGAATTAATTACTGATGAAAATTTGTTAAATTCAATATTCTCATTGTTGGTAACCGCACACTACCAAACCAAGCCCAGTGATTTAAAAATGTTACTCGATAATAAAGCGGTAAGTATAGTTATTCAACAACAAGGAACCCAGCTGCTTGGGGTGGTGTTAATGTTGGCTGAAGGTGATGTCGATGAGAACTTTAGTCAACAAGTGAAACATGGGCGGCGGCGCTTGAAAGGGCATTTTATACCGCAATCCCTGTTAGTGCATAACGGCATTGAAACGGCATTTAATTATCGTTATCGGCGCATCATTCGCATTGCCATTCATCCGCAATTACAAAACCAGGGCCTCGGTAGTCAATTATTAAATTTTTGCGTCAAACATAGCCAACAACAAGATTATGATTTTATTGGCACAAGTTTTGGCATTAATATTGAGTTATTAAATTTTTGGTTGAACAATCACTTTCAAGTGGCCCGCATCGGATTTAGCAAAGACGCGGCGAGTGGCGAACATTCTGCTTTGATGATGCAACCGTTAACAGAGCCCGCCAAGCAGCTAATGACTACCATTGGTCGTGGATTTAGTGATGATTTAAGTTATTATCTAACCGATGAGTACCAACAGTTACCGGTGCTAATTGTGTTAAAACTATTACAGCAACAAATCGACATTAAGCCCATAAACGATACTGATTTAGTTGCAATAAATGATTTTGCCATGGGTTATCGTCAATACTCTTGTTGCGCTCCGGCATTAAGGCGCTGGCTTTTGTGGTTAGTGGGTTATCACCCTAAACAATTGCAGCCCAGTAGTGAGGGATTAATACTATTAGTCAGAAGGGTTATTCAGCAACATAGCTGGCAAATGATCGTTGCAGAGTTGCGATTAACAGGTAAAAAACAGGCACTATTACAATGTCAGACCTATGTCACTCAAATCTTAGCATTATCCGTTAACCAGTAATCGTACTATATAAAAGGTGAGTAATTGATGGATATTATTTCAGTTAAAAATTTAATAAAGAAATACCAAGATTTAGTTGCCGTCGATGGGATCAGTTTTACCGTAAAAAAAGGCCATTGTTTTGGCTTTTTAGGCCCAAACGGTGCCGGTAAAACCACTACCATTGAAATAATGGAAGGTATTATTGATGCCACCTCTGGTGTGGTTAAGTACCATACCGACGATAACAAAGACGTAAATCAACAGATTGGGATCCAGTTTCAAAGTACTGCATTACAAGATTTTTTAACCGTTAAAGAAACGCTAAATTTATTTGCTGCCTTTTATGAGCATACCATCAGCATTGAAGAACTGGTAAAACTGTGCGACTTAGAGGCGTTTATCGACCAGGATAATCGAAAGTTATCTGGCGGCCAGCGGCAACGACTTTTATTAGCACTAGCGCTGATCAACGATCCTGAAATTGTCTTTTTAGATGAACCGACAACCGGCCTCGATCCAAAGTCTAGACGTCGCTTTTGGCAATTAATAAAAAACATTAAATCGGCAAATAAAACGATTATTTTATCTACTCATTATATGGACGAAGCCGAACAACTTTGTGATGAAATTGTCATAATGGAGAAGGGTAAAATAATAGCTCAAGGCTCGCCTCAACAATTATTAAATGATCATTTTAAACAGATATTTATTTATCTGCCGCTTGATAATGTTGAGCACTTAGTCGGCCAAAATCCCGATTGGAAACAGCTTGGATCTGAAGTTGAGATCACCAGCTCTAATGTTGAAAAAACAATGAAACAACTTATAAATACTGGTGCATCGTTGACCGGCTTACATATAAAATCGGCTAACTTAGATGATTTATTTTTGCAATTAACGGGTCATTCCTTAGGAGATTAGCATGAAGAACAAACATAGGTGTCGATATGTTTAATTTTTCTCGATTTATGGCGGTCGTAAAAGCGCGAAATTTAGAATTTTTTCGTGATAAATCCTCTCTGGCCTGGAATATAATGTTTCCAGTTTTACTGTTGGCGGTGTTTTCGATGGTATTTTCTGGTGGTGGTAAGGCTCAGTATAAAGTTGGAGTGATTGTAAGTAGTGAAAGCCCACATGATTTTATACAAACTAAGTACATTGATTTTGTCGATTACCAGCAATTAGACTTGGCTTTATTAAAGCTTGAACAGCATAAAATAGATTTTATTATTGATAGCTCTAATGGCGATTATTGGCTTAATGAGCAATCGGTGAAAGGCTACTTTGTTGAAAAAATATTTGTCAGTGATTATAAACACTTTAAACGGCAAGTGACGCAAGGGCAAGAAATTAGCTATGTAGACTGGGTTTTACCCGGAATCTTAGGAATGAATATGATGTTTAGCTGCTTATTTGGGGTGGGCTATGTCATTGTTCGTTATCGAAAAAATTCAGTGCTTAAACGCTTAAAGGCTACCCCTCTTTCGGCTTTAGAATTTGTTTGTGCACAGCTCTTATCTCGACTGTTTATTGTCTTGCTGATGATAAGTTTTGTTTACAGTGGCTGTAATTTGTTTTTTAATTTTTATATGCAAGGCAGCTATTTAGATTTGTTTATTGTCGCTGTTATTGGTGCGATGAGCTTAATTAGTTTGGGCTTATTAATTTCGACTCGCAGTAAAAGTGAAGAATTAGTTGGCGGTTTATTAAATATGGTTACCTGGCCAATGATGATGCTATCAGGCGTCTGGTTTTCATTAGAAGGTGCGCCGCAAATGGTAAAAATGGTTGCCGAAACCTTCCCATTAACCCATTTGGTAAGTGCCGCACGAAGTGTTATAACTGAAGGGGCAAGTTTAAGTGATGTTAAATATCAACTAACCATTTTAATCACTATGACCCTAGTGTGTTTATTACTTAGTGCTAAACTATTTAGTTGGGACAGTGACGGCTGAGAAAGCTAATGACATCAACAGGTTTAGCATACCAAGCGATTTCTAATCAGTAATTTTTATCAATGATAAAATTATTAAATTATCAATAGTTTGTTTTAAATTAAGAAATGATTATTATTGCACTATATAATCTCTGACAATTAATATTAACCTAGGGGGCAAAAATGCCTATTCGTCGTTCACGCAGTAAAATAAGTAATATGTATTTGCCTTCTAACTCACGCTATAACCAATTTTTATTGGCAGAGTTTAAAATCACTGATCAGTTATTAGCGCATTTTAGCGATGCTGAAAGTGTCGATAAAATCCAACCATTTCAACGTTTTTATCAGAAGATTTCCGAGCAACTGTTTGGTATTTGTGAACAGCAAGAAATTGATAATGTGCACTTTATTGCCAATGATAAATTACCGCGAGTAAGGGTTAATAAAGAAATTCGTCAATGGCAAACTGAACAACAAATGCTGATTTTTTATAATCCCGAACTGCATCAGTTTTATAAATCACATTATGACGGGGCGCTACGCGCACAAAAAATTTCAATTTTATTTTTAGCCTCTGGCGACTCCATTCGTACTAATTCGGCTAATTATCACAGTAAAGTTAGAAATGTAATAACGGCGTTAACTGAGCAAGTTGGCATACCAGCCGAAGCTGTTCGGGTGCGTGACCACCAGCATTTAACCTACGATTTATACGCTAAAGATAAAGGCGTAGTGGGTACTCATAGCCATAGCTTACGACTTATCGAAAACCGTTATAAGGCTGCAGATTTCAATCTTCCTAAGCAACACGACACCATTAGTTATGTGGTTGCAAGTTTTCCGGTTTCGCGTCGCTTGTTAAAACGTGCCGATGTAAATTTAGTGGGTGAAAAAGATTATCAAAATTTTTATAACATGCTAAATAGTGCTTGTCTTAGTGCCGCCGAACATTATAAATTGAAAAATGGCGCTTTTATTGCCAATGGTCTCACTCCCATTGTGCGCAATAGCTCAACTGAGCCGCAACAAGTAATTGGTGAGTTACAAATGTTGGGGTTTGATCCAAAACAGCCTAACAATGAATTTTACAGTAATTGGCGAAATGATCACTTAGTGGATTATATTCAAATAATTTATGCGGCTACCATAGCCGATATTGAAGATAAAGGTTTTAGTCAATTTTTGACCAGGGTTGATAAGTCATTGAAAATGATGGCTAAAGAACTGG
>CALJHL010000191.1 GCA_938075435.1 uncultured Thalassotalea sp.
TATGAGTTTTTCAGTACGGTATCACGCTTACCTAGCATAAGAGTACCAAAGTCGCCTTTTAAGCCAATGTATTGGTTACGTTGCTTAATAACGTCACTACCTTCGGTATCACCATCCATATCAATGTGAAATTCCATTTTAAAAATCACATCAAGGCTATCATTTAAAGTATAATCACCGGCAACACCAAGGCGAGAATCATCATTAGCTTTCACTTCAGTAAAGCTGCCTTCGCCATCATCAGATACCTGAAAGGCTAAGTTGGCGCGACCGTAGAAGTTATATTCATTGGCCATTACTGGCGCACTTAATGTTACTAGTAACCCTAATGCTATAGTTGTTTTTACAAATTTCATTGTTGTTCCCTAAAAGTTTAATAAATTGGTTTATTCTTTAAATTGGACACAGTTTGCCATCGCAATATTACAGTTTTGTGACAATGGTTAATTTTATTTTGGTTTTCTCAACGAAGATGGTTTTCTTTAAGTTTGGCTATCAATATAAATGCTAATAAATTGCAATTGCTAATCTCCTTTGAGCTCGATTAACGACCTTTGTTTATATTAAAATTTGTCACAACTACTCATAAGCCATATCGATTAAATTTTACGGTTAAAGTTAGCAGTTGTGATTTATTTTTGCTTTGTCATAAAAGCGTCACAATACATTCTTACTATAGGTTTCGAAATTATTAATCAGTTCAATTAAAAAACTTTTGAAACTTTGGAGTAAAACATGAAATTTAGAAAATTGTTAACAACAGCAGCATTTGCCGTTGCTAGTTTATCCAGTCAATCGGCATTGGCAATTGATTCAAACTTACCGGTGTACACCAAGGTCAGTGGTATATCAGGTAACTTATCTTCAGTTGGCTCTGACACCTTAGCGAATATGATGACCTTTTGGGCAGAAGAATTTAAACGCAACTATCCGAGTGTGAATATTCAAATCCAAGCGGCAGGATCTTCTACAGCGCCACCTTCATTAACCGAAGCGACAGCAAATATAGGGCCAATGAGCCGTAAAATGAAGTCAAAAGAAATCCAAGCCTTCGAAAAAAAATTCGGCTATAAACCAACACCGGTTCGTGTTGCTATCGATGCCTTAGCGGTATTTGTTCATAAAGATAATCCAATTAAAGGCTTAAGCATTCAACAAGTTGATGCCATTTTTTCTAGCAATCGCAAATGTAAAGGCGAAGCAAAAATCGATCGTTGGGGTGATTTAGACCTTACCGGCGACTGGACCGGAAAAGACATTCAACTCTATGGTCGTAATTCAGTATCTGGTACTTATGGCTACTTTAAAAAGAAAGCGTTATGTAAAGGTGATTTTAAAAACACCGTTAATGAACAACCTGGCTCTGCTTCGGTAGTGCAATCGGTTTCGGCTTCATTAAATGGCATTGGTTATTCCGGTATTGGTTATCAAACATCCGGAGTTCGGGCGTTACCTTTAAGTAAAAAAGGCAATACCTATATTGCCGCTAATATGGAAAATGCTATTTCAGGAAATTACCCGTTATCTCGCTATTTATATGTTTATGTGAACAAGCATCCAAGTAAAGATTTGGCCCCTAAAGAAGCTGAATTCTTAAAAATGGTGTTATCACAAGCTGGGCAAAAGATAGTGGAAAAAGATGGTTATATCCCTTTACCTAGCTCAGTAGTCGCTAAAGAGTTAAAAAAATTAGGCCTATAACGATTAGCGTGATAATTTAACAACATAAACACAACAAAAAAGCCGCAATGCGGCTTTTTTTGGTTCAACAATATAATTATAGAACCTAACTTACATAGACCTAGTAACGATAATAACAATAACTAGGTTTACAGGATAATATCGACGATTAAATCATCAGCAATATTTTCCAAGGCTTTTACTAAAGAATCGACATGCTCATCTGAGGCAATGGCTATTTTAGCGCTGGCTTTAAATATGCTTTGGCCGGAATGCGGAGCACTGCCTTGGCTACTTGCTAACTTAACTAAATTACCACCTTCTTTATGTATTACCGCTGAAATTTCACCAACAATACCTTGACGGTCGTTGGCAGTTAAGTCGAGACGAATAGTTTTATCGGTATGTGTTTTCGGCTCGCTGATCTCAATTTGAACATTTAAACCAGCAATATTTTGTAAATCATTAACTAATTGTTCAACGTTTGCTTGCGCTACCAAAACTTCCAATATACCTGCAAAATGGCCTGAAAGATGACGCATACTACTGGTTTGCCAATTACCTTTATGCTGCTTAATAATTGTCGCTAAGTTATCTACAATACCCGGTCTATCTTTACCTAAAAACGAAATAACTACATGTCTCATAATTCATCCTTCAATTTAAATATGCTACTACTTGCTTGGTTAACATTAATGCATCTAACGGCTGTTACTTTAAGTAATAACAGAGCCAGGCCAGTTGCGCAAAAACTTTTATGATTCTTTTCGCTTTAATTACCCTATAAAGTTGCAGTTGCAAGCATTTTTTTCTAATCTTGGACAACGAGTAAAAAGGAAATCTTATGAAATTAACAAAAATAGTAACTGTACTTGTCCTTAGTACCAGTATATTAACTGCTTGCAGCGATGACAATGCCCAGCAAAGCGAATCACTCACCTTAAATGCCGCAGCAAAATCACGCTTAAATATTTATAAAGAAGTTACCCTGAATGCCAACTTGAGTCATTTGTCTGAGCAACAAAAACAATTATTGTCGTTACTCATTGATGCTTCGGTCATTATGGATGATTTATTTTGGCAACAAGCGGTCGGTACTAGTAAAAAAGCTTATTTAGCGAAAATTAAAGACCCCGATGCACGTAAATTCGTAGCATTAAATTATGGCCCTTGGGACCGACTAGAAGGCGATAAACCGTTTTTAAGCGGCGTTGCAAAAAAACCTCTCGGGGCGCAATTTTACCCTGAAGATATGAGTAAAAGTGAATTTGAAGCCGCTGAATTTGAGGGGAAAACATCACTTTACTCAGTAGTACGACGCAACCAAAAAGGCCAGTTGTATGCTCTGCCCTATTCAGAGGCATTTAGCGACCAAATGTTACGAGCAGCGGCGTTGTTAGACAAAGCCTCTAACTTTGCTGAAGATAAAGAATTCGCTCAATACCTAAAAATGCGAGCACAAGCATTTCGCACCGACGACTATCAGGCATCTGACTTTGCCTGGATGGACATGAAGAATAACCCTATCGATGTGGTTATTGGTCCGATTGAAACCTATGAAGATCAATTATACGGTTATCGAGCCGGCTTTGAATCTTATGTGTTAGTTAAAGATCAAAGTTGGAGTGAGCGTTTAGCCAAATATGCGCAATATTTACCGGAGTTGCAAAAAGGCTTACCGGTTGCAAAAAAATATAAACACGAAGTACCTGGCTCTGATGCAGATTTAAATGCCTACGATGTAATTTACTATGCAGGACATTCGAATGCAGGTTCAAAGACCATTGCCATTAACTTACCAAATGATGAACAAGTACAACTAGAGAAAGGCACTCGCCGACTACAGCTTAAAAATGCCATGCAAGCTAAATTCGACGCAATTATGCTACCAATAGCAGAGCAATTAGTGAGTGCTGAAGATAGAAAACATGTCACCTTTACAGCATTTTTTGCCAATACCATGTTCCATGAAGTGGCACACGGCCTAGGTATAAAAAACACCATTAACAATAAAGGCATGGTTCGCCAAGCCCTAAAAGAACATGCTTCGGCGCTAGAAGAAGGTAAAGCCGATATCTTAGGTTTATATATGGTTAGGCAACTACTCGAAAAAGGGGCGATAACCGATGGTGAATTAAAAGATTATTACACTACTTTTATGGCCGGGATTTTCCGTTCAGTTCGGTTTGGCGCTTCTAGCGCTCATGGTAAAGCCAATATGGTACGGTTTAACTATTTTGCCGACCATGGGGCGTTTACTCAGGACGATAATGGCTTTTATAAAGTCAATATTGATAAAATGACCGGTGCTATTGACTCATTATCACAGTTAATTCTTACCTTACAGGGTGATGGTGATTACGAAGGCGTCGATAAACTGGTTAACGAAATGGGGATCATCCGTGCTGGACTTGCCAAGGACTTAGCTAAATTAGAGGCCGCGAAAATTCCTGTAGATATCGAATTTAAGCAAGGCAAGATGGTGTTAGATTTGTAAATTAACCGCCCTAAATATTTTCGGGCGGTAACTTTATATAATAACTTGGGTCAGGTTAAATTTAACCTGACTCTGACCCTAGTTATTTTTTATGGGTAGTTACGGGCGATACACTTTCACGTTGCTAAAGCCATTATCGTGTAAGTATAACGCTTGCAGTTTGCTCATCACGCCGCGATCGCAATACAATAAATAGGTTTTATCTTTGGCTAAGTCGCCAAATTGGGTGGACAACTTGTAAAATGGAATATGTAGTACTTCGATATTATCCAATTCAAGCGGGTTAGTTTCTTCTTCTTCCGGGCTACGAATATCAACAATTACATTGTCATGACCAGCACTATCAACGGTTTCCACCTCGGATACCGCTTGAATTTCTTCTTCTGTTTCAGTACCGATAGTACGAATATCGATAATCCGTGTTTCGCTAACCACCTTATCTAAAATAGTCATATCAAAATTGGCTTCTTCAGCCTGAATTTTTGATAACACCGCTTTGACTGTCGGTTTTTTTGATATTACGCCACAGTATTCAGGAATGGTTTTCGAAAACTCTTCGGTGCCAATATGTCTAGCAATATCAATAATATCTTGTTTGTCGTAGGCCGCTAAAGGTCTTAAAATCAAGGTCTCGGTCACTCGGTCAATAACATTTAGGTTGGTCAATGTTTGACTCGACACTTGTCCTAAAGCTTCGCCAGTAATTAGGGCTTGAATACCACGTTTTTCTGCAATTTGTGCGGCGGCGCGCATCATCATGCGTTTTAAAACCACCCCCATTTGACCGTTTTCAATTTTTTCTAAAATTTCGGCTACCACAGGTTCAAAATCAACCGTGAAAAAATTAACCTTGTGTGAGGCGCCGTATTTATTCCATAAGAAATGGCTAATTTGTTTTACCCCTAACTCATGCGCAGAACCGCCTAAGTTAAAGAAACAAAAATGAGTTCGTGCGCCTTTTTTAATCATCTGGTAACTAGAAACCCCAGAGTCAAAGCCGCCAGACATTAACGAAAGCACATCTTCTTGGGTGGCAATTGGGAAGCCGCCTAAGCCGGCATGGCGCTCAGTAACAATAAATAGTTTGTCGTTGTTTACTTCTATGCGCACCGTCACTTGCGGTTTTTTTAATTGCACCTTGGCGGACTCGACATTTTGGTTCAAACCGCCGCCGACGTATTGCTCTATCTCTAAAGAGCTAAAGTCATGCTCACCAATTCGTTTTGCTCTAACGCAAAACGTTTTGTTTTCAATAGATTCGGCATGTATTGCCAAGGTTTTCTCAAAGATATCATGCAAGTCGGTAAATTCCCGCTGCTGCACTTCAAGAAAAAAGGTTATACCGGGAATACATTTTAAAGTATCGATTAACGCTTGGCGATTATCTTCATCGGTATTCTTTGTCGTTACCTCAATGCTGTCCCAATTAACTTTACTTTTTACCTGATCATCAATTCGACGTAATACATTTCGAATATTAGAATCTAATATTTTAGTAAAACGTTTCCGCACTGGACGGGACTTCACTGCTATTTCTGACTGTAACTTGACGATAAATTTCATTGCGAAAACCATTTAAATAAAAACCGCCGCATTATACACCAAGCAGTGGTGTTAGTAACAGATTTGTTGGTAAAATAGCCAGAGAATTTGTGGTGAGTTGCTAATCAGCTTAAATGTGGCGTAAATGAACAAAAACATTGGCCAACAAAACCGGTATTTTATTGACCAAAAGCCCCAGCTAAGGTAACGTTGCGACTAGTATACTAAAGGTGTAAATGATTGTGAAAAAACCTGAAAACTTAAGCTTTGAAGAATCGATTGACGAATTAGAAAGTATCGTAAATAACCTTGAACAAGGTGATTTAAGTCTTGAACAATCGATGACATTATTTGAACGTGGCCTGAACCTGAGTCATGCCAGTCAAGATAAACTAAACCAAGCAGAACAAAAAATTCAAATATTGCTAAATAACAATGGCGAGCAAGA
This sequence comes from uncultured Thalassotalea sp., assembly GCA_938075435.1. Classification (GTDB taxonomy): domain Bacteria; phylum Pseudomonadota; class Gammaproteobacteria; order Enterobacterales; family Alteromonadaceae; genus Thalassotalea_A. The sequence goes on from CALJHL010000191.1 coordinate 6,168, forward strand.
ATTACAAAACTTTGATGCTTCGCAGAGTGATTTATAGTGCCACAACTTGAAAAATTAAGCTTTTATCAACAACGTGTTGATGATTTCTTAAGCAAACAACTTGCTGATTTAGCAATTAATGACCAACGCCTGTTCGACGCTATGAGTTATGGCTTATTAATTGGCGGCAAACGCATGCGCCCTTATCTGGTTTATGTCACAGGCGACATGTTACAAGTGCCATTAACAGACCTTGACCCCATCGCCGCTGCGATTGAGTGCATTCATGCTTATTCATTGTTACATGACGATTTACCCGCCATGGATGACGACGATTTACGGCGCGGTAATCTTACCTGTCATAAAAAATTTGATGATGCTACCGCTATATTAGCCGGTGACAGCTTACAAACCTTGGCATTTGAAATACTCAGTAATTACCCGTTCAAATCAATAGATGCCAAAATTCAGCTAAAACTTATCGCTATGTTAAGCAAGTCTTCGGGCTATTTAGGTATGTGTGGTGGTCAGGCGATGGATTTAGCGGCTACTGATAAACAAGTGTCTTTAGAGCACTTACAAACCATTCATAAATTAAAAACTGGGGCGTTATTACAAGCCGCAATTTTAATGCCGGCATTATGTCGAGCTGAGCTCGCCGCTGAAATATTAATTGGTTTAGAAAATTTTGCCGCGCAAATCGGTTTAGCTTACCAAGTCCATGATGACATCATCGATATAACCAGCTCGGAAGAAACCCTAGGAAAACCAGCCAATTCAGATGTTGAAGCGGGTAAATCTACTTACCCAGCTTTACTGGGGTTAGAAGGCGCAATGGAAAAAGAGCAGCAGTTATTTAAACAAGCACTTCACGCTTTAGCTAGTTTGCCCTACAATACCCAACAGCTATCCCATTTTTCTACGTTTATTATTAAACGTGCCCATTAAGTTGTTTTATTTTATATGACTATAGATCTGTCTCACTATCCATTACTTGCGAAAATTGACAAGCCTGAGCAATTGCGTGAGTTTCCGCAAGAGCAACTTAAACAAATCAGCGATGAATTGCGTAGTTACTTACTTAATTCGGTAAGTAAAAGCAGTGGCCATTTTGCTTCTGGTTTAGGCACAATCGAGTTAACCGTAGCGCTGCATTATGTTTATAACACCCCAGTTGATCATTTAATTTGGGATGTTGGCCATCAGGCTTATCCGCATAAAATTTTAACGGGTCGTCGTGATAAATTACATACCATTAGACAAAAAGATGGTTTACATCCGTTTCCTTGGCGCGAAGAAAGTGAATATGACGTATTAAGCGTTGGTCACTCGAGCACCTCGATTTCCGCCGCTGTTGGCCTAGCCGTTGCTGCAGAAAAGGAAGGTATCAACCGTAAAACCGTCGCTGTCATCGGCGATGGCGCGATGACCGCAGGCATGGCTTTTGAAGCATTAAATCATGGCGGCGATATTCATAAAGATATGTTGATTGTCCTTAATGATAACGACATGTCGATTTCAGAAAATGTCGGCGCTTTAAATACCCATTTAGCCAAGCTGCTTTCCGGTAGCCTTTATACTGGCTTACGAGAAAAATCAAAACGCATCTTAGGCTCGATACCACCAATAAAAGAGTTAGCCTCGAAAGCTGAAGAACATTTAAAAGGTATGGTAGTGCCGTCAACCTTCTTTGAAGAACTCGGTTTTAATTATATTGGTCCTATCGATGGTCATGATGTGTCATCACTGGTGGATACCGTGCGCAATATGCGCAGTTTAAAAGGCCCACAAATCCTGCATGTGATCACCACTAAAGGTAAAGGTTACGAACAAGCTGAGCAAGACCCGATAAAATATCATGCGGTACCAAAGTTTGATCACACAAGCCAAAGCTTGCCAGCGAGTAAAGCTAGTTTACCTACCTATTCGAAAATATTTGGTGATTGGTTATGTGCAACCGCCGAAGTTGATAACAAATTAATGGCGATTACACCAGCCATGCGCGAAGGCTCTGGTATGGTTGAATTTAGCCAACGTTTTCCAGAGCAATACTTTGATGTTGCGATAGCTGAACAACATGCGGTAACCTTTGCAGCAGGCCTAGCCATTGGTGGTAATAAGCCGGTAGTGGCTATTTACTCAAGTTTCTTACAACGCGCTTATGATCAGTTAATTCATGATGTTGCTATTCAAAACTTACCGGTATTATTTGCCATTGATCGCGCTGGTATTGTCGGTGCTGATGGCCCTACACACCAAGGCTCTTTCGACTTATCGTTTATGCGCTGCGTGCCTAACCTGGTTATTATGGCACCATCAGATGAAGCCGAATGTCGATTAATGCTTAACACTGGCCACCAACATCAGGGCCCGGCTGCCGTGCGTTATCCACGCGGCAGTGGTACTGGAGTTGCATTGCCGAGCATTAGTGAAACCATTGAAATTGGCAAGGGTGTGCTTAAACGCTCCGGTGAAAAACTGGCGATATTAGCATTTGGCACAGTCCTAACTGAGGCTCATCTAGCCGCAGAACAACTTAATGCCACCCTCGTCGATATGCGTTTTGTTAAGCCACTAGATTGCCAACTTATTAAGCAACTAGCGGCAAGCCATGAGTATTTAATTACCGTTGAAGATAACGCCATTGCTGGTGGTGCTGGCTCAGCGGTTAATGAATTTATCCATAGCCAAAAATGCACTGTTGATATTTTAAATATTGGTTTACCTGATAGTTTTATTAAACACGGCACCCAACAAGAAATTCATACTGAATTAGGCTTAGATCACCCCGGGATCATCCAAAAAATCACCGACTTTATCAATTAATAAAATATTTTTATTAATTAATTCAACATATTGTAAAATTTTTTAATTAGCCCTAATATGAATAATATCAGGGCTATTTTATCGCCATTAAACTATCGTCCGCTGGTACTTAGTCAGTCTAATTAAATCAGTATATGCCAAAAGGAAATTTCATGGCCGGTTCCAGTCTTTTAACATTAATCGATAAAATTGCCGTCGCCCTTGATGATGTGGCATTAATGACTAAAATTGCCGCAAAAAAAACCGCCGGCGTACTTGGTGATGATTTGGCCTTAAATGCCCAGCAAGTACAGGGCGTTAACGCCGATAGAGAGCTGCCGGTCGTGTGGGCGGTTGCCAAAGGCTCCTTTGTTAATAAATTAATCCTAGTACCTTCGGCATTATTAATTAGTGCATTTATCCCTTGGTTAATCACTCCGTTACTGATGCTTGGCGGCCTTTACTTATGCTATGAAGGCGTAGAAAAAATTGCCCATAGCCTATTTACCAGCAAAGCCGATAAAGAAGCTGAGCATCAGCAAGATATTATCGCTTTGTCTGATCCTAGCGTAGACATGTTGGCGTATGAAAAAGATAAAGTGAAAGGCGCGATTAAAACCGACTTTATCTTATCGGCGGAAATAATCGTTATCGCCTTAGGCACGGTACAAGATCAAGACATAATTGCCCAAACCAGTGTGGTGGCATTAATCGCTTTGCTTATGACCGTAGGCGTTTATGGTTTAGTTGCTGGCATTGTTAAGTTAGACGATTTAGGTTTGTATTTAATTAAGCAACCCTATAATAAAAGTATTAAAAACGGTATTAAACAGAGCGTTCGTAATCTGCGACATTTACTGGGTAAGTTGTTATTAAGTTTCGCGCCAAAATTAATGAAAACCTTAGCGATTGTTGGTACTGCCGCGATGTTTTTGGTCGGTGGCGGTATCTTAGTGCATGGCATAACACCGCTACACCATGTTGTTGATGAACTGACAATTAACCTAGCCAGTAACGGCTTTTGGTCGGAAATAATTAGTGTAGTTGGTGCGCCAATCTTTAATGCTGTTATCGGCATTGTTGCTGGCAGCATCGCCCTAGCGCTTGTTAAATTGATAAGCCCGTTTGTCACTGATAACAAACAAGATTAATTTGTAATACGATGCTGAGGATAAATATACTTTATTGTTTAATGATCCAATATTGGTGTTTAACATTGTGCTAAAAGCTTGTAGAGTAACTATCAGTGACTTTAGAGTTAACTAACTTTCATAGTTTCAAATAACAATAGAGGCAAGGATGACCCGAATTTACAGTTTTATCTTATTATTTATGTTCTGCTGTTCGGCAAACAGTGAATTACTCCCCGTCGAAGCTTTCGCTAACTTACCGCAAGTCAGCCAGGTAAAGTTGTCTCCCAATGGCAAACAGATTGCTTTTATGCAAAATAGTGACGACTTGACTCTGCTAGGGGTGTTTGATCTGGACACTAAACAACGCAAGTTCCTAGTAAAAACCGATAATGAAAAGTTCAAACTGAGTTGGTACCGATGGGCTAATGATGAAGTATTACTGATCAGTGGTGATTATCCGGTGCAAATAGGCGTTAGAAAATATAGTGAAACCCGATTACTAAAAGTTAACGTCGATGGCAGTACACAGATTGAGTCAGTGTTAAAACCAAAATCTGCAGAACGACACCCACAATTTCAAAACAATATCATTGATACTTTACCAGAAGAGCCGGATCACATTTTAATGGCGCTCGATCTAAAAGTAGCCAATCAACCCGATGTGTATAAAATCAATTTAAATTCAACTCGGGTTAGAAGTATGGTCTACCGAGGAAAACAGAATATTTATGATTGGATGACCGATAGACAACATCGTCTACGTTTAGGGTTTGGTCGCGATAAAACCAAAATATTTTATCGATTATTTGATTTGAAAACCGAGCAATGGCGCAATATTTGGGAATACGAAATATTTGATGCCCCAGATATTTCACCACTAGGGTTTGGCAAAAACCCTAATGATTTATACATTAGAGCCAACCACGAACAACGCTATGCAATTTTCAAAGTCGACTTATCGAAAGCTGATTTACCTAGCGAGCTAGTGTATGCCGATAGCAAGTACGATGTCGAAGGCGCATTGATCTACTCAGCAAAAACTAATGATGTTATTGGCGTTTATCACGGTGAAGCAAATGAGGGCAAGATTTATTTCGACGCCAAGTACAGCAAGTTTCAACAAGCACTTAATAAAAGTCTACCGGATGCTTATAACAACATAGCCAGTTTTAGCGCCGACGAGCGTAAATACATACTTTATAGCAGTAATGCTACTGAGCCCGGTGTTTACTATTTAGGTGATAGAGATAACAAGGGCTTAACCTTTATATTTGAGCGCTACCCATTATTGTATCAACAGCCCTTATCTGGAAAAGAAAAAATAACCTATAAAGCCAGTGACGGTCTAGATATTGAAGGTTATGTGACCCTACCACATACCAATGTTAAAAATAGAAACGCTGCTATTATCATTCCGCATGGTGGCCCTATGGCTCGCAATTATGCCGGTTTCGATTGGTTTTCTGAATTTTTTGCCAGCCGCGGCTATACCGTGCTTGAGCCTAATTTTCGCGGTTCATCTGGTTATGGTTTTGAGTTTGAAATGGCCGCCATTCAACAATGGGGCGGAGCTATGCAAGACGATTTGCAAGATGGTGCTCATTGGTTAACTAGTCATTATAAAATCGATAAAGATAGAGTTTGTATTTTAGGTGCCAGTTACGGTGGCTATGCGGCAATAATGGCAGCAGTTAAACAACAACAAACATTTCGTTGTGCCGCCAGTATAGCTGGGGTAATGGATCTTGAACTCATTCTTAGTCGAGCCCGACAATTTACTAATAATGAGGTTGTCAAAAAGCAATTTGGTACCGATAGCGATAAGCTAGAAGATAATTCGCCGATTAATTTTGCTGAGCAAATCAACATTCCCATTATGTTAATCCATGGCAATAAAGACCGAGTCGTTGATGTTGAGCACAGTCGCGATATGTTTGATGAATTACTCGACTATGATAAAAAAGTTGAATACATTGAGTTAGAAAATGGTAATCATCATTTAGAGATCCAAAGTAATCGTGTAAAAACAATGCAATCATTAGAGCGTTTTTTAGCGACGCATTTAAACTCTGCCAGCGACTAAGCAGTCCCTGGCAATTCTAAGTTAATTCGTCCCTGAATTGAGCCAACTTTATAACATCCCTGTTAAGTTGGCATTCCTTCGTCCCTGAAGTAAAAAGCCCGTTTAGTTTTCTAAACGGGCTTTTCATTATAATACTAAGTTAGGCGGTTGATTAATCGGCGATATACTCAACAATCTCTAGACCAAAGCCCGATAATGAATGATATTTGGTTTGCGAACTCAATAAGCGCATTTTATGCACACCTAAGTTGGCCAAGATTTGTGAACCAACACCAACATTGCGTGAGCCGACGTGTTTGGTTATTTCTTCCACTTGCATCCCAGCATCGATTTTGGCATTGTTTACTACCTGGCGAATTAACTCTTGCGGTGACTCATGCTTTCCGAGTAAAACCAGTACCCCACCTTCTTTACCGATTTTTTCGAGAGCGCCTGCAATTGGCCAACTTGCTACACTATCACGCTCTGACAACAATAAGTCACGGAAGGTATTTTCTAAATGCACCCGCACTAAGGTTGGCTGATCAGCTTTGATTTCACCACTAATTAAGGCAAAGTGAGTTTGGCCATCAATAGAATCGGTAAAAGCGATCAAATCAAAATCACCGTAAGCGGTTGGTAATTTACACTCACTAACACGGGCAATGGTGGTTTCAGTGGCATTACGATATTCAATCAAATCGGCAATTGTGCCCATTTTTACATGGTGTTTTTTAGCAATAATTTCTAAGTCTGGACGACGTGCCATGGTGCCATCTTCGTTAAGGATTTCAACGATAACCGCCGCCGGCTCACAACCCGCAAGGCGAGCTAAATCAACCCCTGCTTCAGTATGGCCAGCGCGATTAAGAACACCACCATCTTTAGCGATTAGAGGGAATATATGGCCAGGTTGGACAATCGAGCGGTGATCGGCATCTTTACCTACCGCAGCTAGCACTGTGGTGGCCCGATCTGCGGCTGAAATACCCGTCGTTACACCGCGTGCCGCTTCAATAGATACCGTAAAATTGGTGGTAAATTGAGCGTCATTTTTGTCGACCATTAATGGCAATTTTAATTTTTCACATTTGTCTTTTGACATTGGCATACAGATCAAACCACGGCCATGAGTAGCCATAAAATTGATTGCATCTGGCGTTACTTTTTCAGCCGCCATAATGAAGTCACCTTCATTTTCACGATCTTCATCGTCCATCAAAATAACCATTTTACCTAAAGCGATATCTTCAATGATCTCTTGTGGGGTATTTAATTTCATCACTATTTAACCTTTTATAAAACCGCTTTGCATTAACAGCTCTTTGCTGATGCCTGAATTAGAATTTTGCGACTCACGTTGTTCTCGACAAAATAATAATCGCTCAATATAACGAGCAATTAAGTCGACTTCTAAATTGACCACTTGCCCAACTTGATAACTACTAATAATAGTTTGCTCAGTGGTATGTGGCACGATGGTTAGCCGAAAACGGTCAGTATTTACTGAATTTACCGTTAAGCTGACGCCATCAATTGTTATTGAGCCCTTTTCGGCTATATATTGCTGTAAATTTTCGGGTAATTCTATCCAATATTCGTTAGAGTTTCCAACCTTAGCAATATTTAATATTTTACCAACACCATCAATATGGCCGCTGACCATATGACCACCAAAGCGACTAGTGGCTAACATGGCTTTTTCAAGATTAACTTGTTGCCCCATTTTATAATGAGCAAAGCCAGTTCGAGTTAATGTTTCACTGGAAACATCGGCACTATAACTGTTGTTATCAAACGCGACTACAGTAAGACAAATACCATTGGTGGCAATTGAATCGCCCAATTTAACATCGCTTAAATCTAAATGACCACTGCCAACAACGACTCTGGCGCCATCACTATTTAAATTGATTGCTTTAATTGTCCCTAGGCTTTCTACAATTCCGGTAAACATAAATTTATGCCCTTAATTTATTACTTGCTTATTATTAACCGTAGCCGTGATGCGCAAGTCACTACCTACCATGCGCACATCAGTATACGTTAACGGTATGGCGTCGATTAAATGTTCTAACCCAGGCATGACAAATAAGCCGCGCGAACTATCACCCATTATTTTAGCCGCTTGATAAAGTATGACTTCATCGATTAGGCGTTCTTGCATAAATGCCCCTGCTAAGCGGCCACCACTTTCAAGCCATAATGTATTTAAACCACGAGCCGCCAATTTAACTAATAAATCGTGTAAATCAGCTTGGCCATTTTTAACTTTTACATGAACTTGCTCTACGAAATGCGGCCATTGATGCTCAGTTTCAAGGTCTATACGAACTAATATTATTGGCGCGTCAATTTGAAATAACGCAAGATCGGGTGTTAGTCTATTTTTACTATCAATAATTACTCTAATTGGCTGGCGCAGCTGCGGCTCTGAAAAATAATCTTGCGCCAATTGCAGTTCATTATAACGCACATTGAGTTTAGCATTATCGGTTAATACCGTATCGGCACCACTAATAATGGCACAACTTTGCGCCCGAAAGTTTTGTACATCGACTCGAGCCGCGGTTGAGGTTATCCATTTACTTTCGCCATTAACCATGGCTGTTTTACCATCTATTGAGCTTGCCATCTTACAGCGCAGCAAAGGTAAACCTTTAGTCATACGTTTAATAAAACCTAGATTTAAGGATTCTGCCGCACGTTCTAAAACGCCAACTGTGGTGCGTATTCCAGCAGCATTTAACATTGCGATGCCTCGACCAGAAACCAACGGGTTGGGATCTTGCATGGCAATAACCACTCGGTCAATACCAGCAGCAATTAAGCCTTCGGCACAGGGCGGTGTTTGCCCATAATGACTGCAAGGCTCTAACGTAACGTAGGCGGTTACGCCGATATTTAGCTCCTGATTTTTCGATGTTGCGTTAGCAATGGCGTTAACTTCGGCATGACCTTGACCAGCCTTTTGATGCCAACCTTCACCAATAATTTGATTATCCTTAACGAGTACGCAACCAACCGCCGGATTAGGTGATGTAGTGTACTTACCCTTAGCCGCTAAAAAAATTGCCCGTTGCATAAAGGTTGCATCGTTAGTCAGTATTGAATTCATCTAGTTACCTATGACTTTGTCGGCTCATCATCGCCTAAACGGGCAATTTCTTCACCAAATTCACGAATATCTTCAAATGACCGATAAACGGAAGCGAATCGTACGTAGGCAACTTTATCTAAAGACTTTAGTTGCTCCATAATAATATTACCCAGCATTTCACTGGATACTTCCCGCTCACCAGTTGCTCGTAATTGTGATTTAAGTTTATCTATGGATAATTCAGTTTGCTCGGTGCTTACCGGTCTTTTTTCAAGCGCTCGCAATAGGCCGCTACGCAGCTTTTGTTCATTAAACGGCTCTCTGGAGCCATCACGTTTAATAATACGAGGCATAACCAATTCGGCAGTTTCAAATGTGGTGTAACGCTCATGGCATTCTAAACATTCACGTCGACGTCTTACCTGATGACCGTCTGAAACCAGTCTTGAATCGATAACTTTAGTTTCGGTTGCAGAGCAAAATGGACAGTGCATAAAATTCCTGTGTTGTTATTGTTATACCAAAGGCTTTAATATTTTGTTTTATTTAGCGTTTCTAAATCAATCGAAAACGGACATTATACCAAGTTGGAAAGTTTTATTAGAGAGCCAATTATAAACAAAAATGGCCGCTATTAGCGACCATTTTAATACAGTTAATTATTTAGCTTGTTAACGACAATTTATCCATAAACTGGAAATTTTGCACAAAGCTCTTTCACTTGTTGTTGTACGTTAACAATAACGTCTTCGTTGTTGATATCATCTAAAATATCACAAATCCAACCCGTTAACTGAGCAGTTTCGGTAGTACCAAAACCACGACGAGTAATTGCTGGAGTACCTAAACGCAAACCAGAAGTAACAAACGGCGAACGCGGGTCGTTAGGCACTGAGTTTTTGTTTACTGTAATGTGAGCACGGCCAAGGGCAGCATCAGCATCTTTACCAGTAATGTCTTTATCAATTAGATCGAGCAGTAATAAATGGTTTTGAGTACCGTTAGATACTACTTTGTAACCACGTTGTTGTAATACCGCAACCATAGCTTTAGCGTTATCTAAAACTTTTTGTTGGTAGACCTTAAATTCTGGCTCTAGAGCTTCTTTAAATGCCACCGCTTTAGCAGCAATGATGTGCATTAATGGGCCACCCTGGCCACCAGGGAAAACAGCGCTGTTTAATTTTTTGTAAATTGCTTCATCATTACATGCCGAAACAATTAAACCACCACGAGGGCCTGCTAATGTTTTATGCGTTGTTGTAGAAACAACGTGTGCATGTGGCACTGGGTTTGGATATAAACCAGCAGCGATAAGGCCGGCAACGTGAGCCATATCAACGAAAAAGTAAGCATCTACCTTATCGGCGATTTTACGCATTCTTGCCCAATCTACAACACCAGAGAAAGCAGAGAAACCACCAATGATCATTTCTGGTTTGTGCTCTAATGCTAAACGCTCCATTTCTACGTAGTCGATATCACCAGTGTCAGGGTGAAGACCGTATTGAAATGCTTGGTAAGATTTACCAGAGAAATTTACATGTGAACCATGAGTTAAGTGACCACCATGAGCTAAGCTCATCCCTAATACTTTTCCACCAGGAGTCACTAATGCTTGGAATACAGCTGCATTTGCTTGCGAACCAGCATGTGGTTGCACATTTGCGTAAGTTGCACCAAATAACTCTTTGGCACGATCAATTGCTAATTGCTCAGCAACATCAACGTACTCACAACCACCGTAATAACGCTTACCAGGATAACCTTCAGCATACTTATTGGTTAATTGAGAACCTTGAGCTTCAAGAACGCGCGGGCTACAGTAGTTTTCTGAAGCGATTAATTCGATGTGCTCTTCTTGACGAACAACTTCGTTGCTCATTGCTTGATACAATTCTGGGTCAAAATCAGCTATATTCATATCACGTGTAAACATGGGTAATCCTCAGTCAATATTTTTAGCACAAGTGCATAAGATTTTTAATGGCGGTATTTTGCCTTAACTTACCGAGCTTGTACATTTATATATATAGACAAATTTTATATTTTATATATTTCAAAAAAAACAGCTGTAGCGAACTATTTTCGAGGTGATTTTTATCGTTATTAATGGTTTTCAGACACCATCTTCATGCGATGTTTACTTTAGGAAAAATCGTGTTTAGCCACAAAGATTTGCCTCTTGTCCAATCAATCCTTGTTAAGTGTTCAAACTATACTTTTCAAACTCAGTAAAATTTAACCAAACAAGGTAATTGCTATAAAGACAGCCATTCAGTTCCCATCTTTTATAAATTTTGTCCTAATGGCTGAAGTCGAGTGGTTAAGTTAAAGAAGTCTGGTATTCAATTGCCGGGTTTTTCATGAGTTCATTGAATCCACTTTCAAACGTTTCTTTAAACAAAGCGGTATCCCTTATAGCAACGCCAATATACTCCGTAGTGAATAAGTTATTTTATGTAACATATTTGATAAAAACGTTAAAGATTAATGGATTACTGTTTTGTTGACTCATTGCTGAAGTTAGTCTAAGGTTGTTATCTGTTCACTATAAATTGATTGCCTAGATGTTACTCTCTAATATTTCTGTATTTATTGAATCTACGGACTACTAGTTTATTTATTAATAAACTAGTAGTCGAAATTTTAACATAGCTTGCTGCGCGCGGCTGCACTTTAGTATATAAAATATAGTCGGTGATTGAATGTTAAAAATTTCAAAAATAGTTATTCATTGCTTATTAATTGCTGGCGCCTATTTTCTAACAGGCATACTCGGCCTTAGTCTCGCTTTTGAACAAGCCAATATATCTCCCGTATGGCCATCAACCGGCTTGGCAATAGCGGCGCTTTATTATTTAGGACTAAATCGTTGGCCGGGAGTATTCTTAGGCGCCTTCATATTGAATGCAACTGTAGGTTTGCCTTTGACCGCCGCTTTATTTATTGGTGTGGGAAATACCTTTGAAACTTTAATTGTCTGCTGGTTATTGCATCGTTATAGCGAAGGTTCACCTTTTAGCACAATTGTTAGTGTCGCCAAGTTTTCATCATTCATTGCCTTTGCATCCTTTGTTAATGCCAGCGTTGGTGTTGGCACCTTATTTTTGCATGATGTCATAAGCGCTGCTAATTTCTCTCTGTTGTGGTCTACCTGGTGGTTGGGCGATTTAGTTGGTGGACTGGTTGTTGCACCTTTTCTCTTAGTCTGGGCAAATATCAATAAAACCAAACTGAAGGCCCTAATTGGACTTGACGCCGTACTTTTCTTGCTAACGATAGCCACTATTCTACTGGTGTTTAGTGATCTATTTGTGGTTGGTAAACAGCACTATCCGCTGGCTTTTATCTACTTGCCAATTTCTGTATGGGCTGGTTATCGATTTGGCCATTGTGGCGCGACCTTATTTATAATCATCATTTCAACTTTCGCTATTTATGCCACGCTTAATGGTTATGGTCCATTTATTAAACCATCCGAAAATGAATCTCTGTTGCTTTTACAAAGTTTTATGGCAGTAATGATGTTCGCCACATTGACAATTACCGCTAGCATAGAAGAAAAAAATCAAGCGAATGAAAAACTTGCTATCAGTCAGTCGGCACTTAAAAACATAGTAAAGCAACAATCTGGAGATCTTGAGACCGCAGCCGAAGAACTTAGACTGGCAGAAAGTGTTTTTAAAGAAAGCAATGAGCCGATTGTGATAACCGATCAGAGGGCAAAAATTCTTCGGGTAAATCCCGCATTTTGCCGAGTAACCGGCTATGACTCGCATGAAGTGGTGGGAGAAAAACCTAGTTTTTTTAATTCTGGACAGCATGATGACAATTTTTATCAACAATTCTGGAAGGACCTAACTGAAAACGGTATTTGGCAAGGTGAAATATGGGACCAACGAAAAAACGGAGAACTATTTCCCACCTCGCAGACCGTAACTGCGGTATATGATAAACACCGCGAGGTCATTCACTATATTAGTATCTTTAGTGATATATCGGAGAAAAAAGTTGATGAAAAGCGGATCTTTAAGTTAGCTCATTTCGACCCGGTGAGTGGTCTACACAATCGCGCTTCATTTAATCAGCATCTAGAAAAAGCACTCACCTATGTCGAGCGCCATGGTTCTAACTTATCTTTGCTATATCTGGATTTAGACAACTTCAAACTAATTAACGATGCGTCGGGCCACTTGGTCGGCGATATGTTATTAAAATATGTCGCCGAAAGGTTAAAACACACGGTACGAGAAGAAGACTCAATTGCCAGACTTGGAGGAGACGAGTTTGTCGTATTGGTGAGGGGAGCCAATGAAAGTAAGGATCTGGCAAGCATAGCAAATAAAATACTTGCGCAAATCTCAAAACCGATTGTTTTAGATAACACCGAGATCGTTGTAACGAGTAGTATCGGCATCAGTACCTATCCAGTTGATGGTACTGATGCAGATAGTTTATTGAAAAACGCTGATGCGGCAATGTATCGAGCCAAAGCAAGTGGCAGAAATCAGTTTCAATTTTTTACTGCGGAAATGAACGCCCAGGCTCAAGATCGGTTATTACTGGAAAGTGATATGCGCCGAGGAATAGAAGCTGATGAGTTTATTTTACACTATCAACCTCAGGTAGACCTCGCCAGTAATAAAATTATCGGTTGCGAGGCTTTAGTTAGATGGCAGCATCCCTCAAGGGGCAGAATTTCGCCGGATCTTTTTATTCCAGTTGCCGAAGAAAGCGGACTTATTAAAGAGTTAGGGTTATGGGTGTTGAAGCAAGCTTGTAGCCAACAGGTAGAGTGGTGTAAGCAAGGACTTCCAAAACTTCGTATGGCGGTTAACATTTCCAGTCGTCAGTTCCTCTGCCAAAACCTAATTGCCCAGATTGAAAAAATCATTGAGCAAACGAACATAGATCCGTCATACTTAGAGCTTGAATTAACAGAAGGTTGTATCTTGGAAAATGTAGAAAATAATATAAACATCCTTCATCATTTAAACAACATCGGCGTATCTCTGGCTATTGATGATTTTGGCACTGGTTATTCATCAATGGCGTATTTAAAACGCTTTCCCATCGATAAATTAAAAATAGATCAAAGCTTCATTCACGATCTAGAGACGGATCCCGACGATGTCGCAATTGTGAAAGCGATAATCTGGTTGGGGCAGAGTCTAGAGCTAAAAATTATTGCTGAAGGAGTCGAAACTGAAGAACAGTTAAATTTCTTAAAATCAAATGGTTGTGATGAGTTTCAGGGATTTTATTTTAGCAGACCAATAGCAGCCGTTGATTTTATAAAGTTGTTTGAGCTTCCGGTCTGCAACTTAAAGCAGCTAATAAATTAATGACAAATCAAAAAAGGGCAATAACATCTTCATGCTGTTGCCCTACTTTATATTAATTTATAGCGGTTATTAGTGGTTTTCAGACACCATATTTACCGTATATTTGGGTATTTCTACCACCAAATCTTCATCGGCGACAATGGCTTGGCAACTAAGGCGTGATTCTGGCTCTAACCCCCAGGCTTTATCAAGCATATCATCTTCAAGTTCATCGCTCTCTTCTAGCGAGTCAAACCCTTCACGAATGATCATATGGCAGGTGGTACAAGCACAAACTTTTTCACAAGCATGCTCTACATCAATATCGTTTCTTAACACAACATCTAAAACGCTGTCTCCAGTATTTGCCTCTAAAACGGCACCATCGGGACATAAATCAGGATTTGGAAGGACTATTATATTTGGCATGATTAAACCTCATCTACCGAATGACCAGCTAAGGCGGTACGGATAGATGCATCCATACGACGTTCAGCAAAAGCCGCTGTAATTTTATCTACCTGTTCAATTGCTTTTTCTATTTTGGCAATTTCAGAGGTTTGACTCGTAGTTAATAAGTTTTCTAACGACTCGTTAATGGCGCTTAACTCGTCTGTGGTTAATAATTTGTCACCATCTGCGGCGATTGCCGCGCCAACATTTTCATAAACTCTGGCAGCTTCAACTTGTTGTTCTTTCAACATCCTTGCCGCCATGTCTTCTTTGGCATTGGTCATCGAATCTTTAAGCATTTTAATGATGTCGTCTTCATCTAAACCAAACGATGGTTTAACTTCAATGGATGACTCGACTCCGCTCGATTTTTCCATCGCACTAACGCTTAATAAACCATCGGCATCCACTTTAAAAGTGACTCGAATATGGGCAGCGCCGGCGGTCATTGGCGGAATACCCCGCAATTCAAACCGAGCCAACGAGCGACAATCATCAACTAATTCTCGTTCACCTTGCAGGACATGAATAGCCATCGCGGTTTGACCATCTTTAAACGTGGTAAATTCTTGCGCTTTGGCAACGGGAATCGTGGTGTTACGGCTGATCACTTTTTCAACCAAGCCGCCCATTGTTTCAAGGCCAAGTGATAATGGAATAACATCCAATAACAGCAGATCGCTATCGGGCTTGTTACCCGCTAACACATCCGCTTGAATAGCGGCGCCAATGGCGACGACTTTATCTGGATCAATTGAGGTCAACGCTTGGCGATTAAAATATTGACTTACTTCGCTGCGAACCAGAGGAATTCGGGTAGAGCCCCCCACCATCACCACTTCACAAATATCACTTACACTGACACCAGCATCTTTTATTGAGCGGCGACATGATCGTAACGTTTTAGCTATTAAGGCCTTAATTAAACCGTCAAAGGTAGTGCGGTTAATGGTACCGACATACTCATTACCGTCTTCCAGAGTCAGGTTGACTGTAGCACTTGGCGCAGCAGATAAAGTTTCCTTAGCGGCACAAGCTTGATTCAACACTTGGCGTTCCATTGTGCTCGACAGAGGCCGACTAAGGTTAGCTTGAGCTAATAAGTGAGCAACGAGAGCATTGTCAAAATCATCACCGCCTAAAGCCGAATCGCCGCCAGTTGCCAGTACTTCGAATACTCCTTGAGTTAGGCGTAAAATGGAAATATCAAAGGTCCCACCACCCAAATCATAGACAGCAATAACACCTTCTTGTTTACTGTCTAAACCATAGGCAACTGCCGCCGCCGTTGGCTCATTTAATAAACGTAATACCGTTACACCAGCAAGCGTTGCCGCGTCTTTAGTACTTTGTCGTTGCGCATCATCGAAATAAGCAGGAACGGTAATTACTACCCCTTCTAGTTCGCCACCTAGAGCCGATGTTGCTCGCGCAACTAAGGTTGAGAGTATTTCTGCAGACACCTGTACTGGATTTATTTCACCACGGCGAGTGTCTAAAGAAGGGTGTTGTTGATCGCCACAAAATTTATAAGGTAAGGTTGGGTATTTGCTGGTAATATCCGCTAAAGAACGGCCAATTAACCGTTTTACCGAGACTATGGTATTTTCCGGGTCAGTAATGGCAAATTGCTTAGCGCGTTGCCCGACTAAAACACCATCAGCTTGATAGCTGACAATCGAAGGTAATATATCTTGTTCGTCAGTATCGAGCAGAGTTTCGGCCAAACCACTTTTAACACTGGCAACCAAAGAATTGGTAGTACCTAGGTCAATACCGGCAGCTAAGCGATGTTGGTGAGGAACCGTACTTTGACCAGGTTCAGCTATTTGTAATAGTGCCATTCTAATTTATCTTTTCTGTGCTATCGATTAATCATCAAAGAGCGCATCTTCAATGCGCTCTAATTCAATTTGTAATTTTTTATAAAACTTCAGTTTGCGAAGCAACTCTGCCGCTTTATGGTTATTTTGTTGGTTATCGTCTGTCAGCAATTGTTCGAATTGCTGCCAAAGATGTTGGCTTTGAACATCTAAGGTTTCTTGTGCTGCAAATAGCGCCGCATCAACATCACTGGCATGTTTGATATCACCAAGCATTTCATGAAGTTCCATTTGTTCCATCAAAAAGTCGACATCTTGTAGAGTCTGCTGTTCGCTGGCTAATTCGGTGCCTCGCAGTTTAAGTATATATTCACCGCGGGTAATGGGTTGTTTTAATAAATTAAAGGCATCATTAATTTCAGCCGATTTCTGCACTGACAGCAATTGCTCTTGACTCGAAGAGTGAGCAAAACGGTCAGGATGGACCGTTTTTTGTAATGCTTGATAAGCCGAAGACAATTCATTTAAGTCGAGGGAGAATTCAGCCTCAAGGCCAAATAATTCAAAATAATTCAACAGGACACACACTCATTAACAAATACTTGCATAACGAATTTAAACGTTAAAACTTTCACCACAACCACATTCACCTTTGGCGTTTGGGTTGCTGAATTTAAAGCCTTCGTTTAAACCTTCTTTAATAAAATCTAACTCTATGCCATCAAGATGGACCAAACTTTTACCATCGATGATAATATTAACATCATCAATGGCAAATAATTCATCATCGGCATTGAGCTGGTCAACAAATTCCATTACATAAGCTAAGCCAGAACAACCAGTGGTTTTTACGCCTAAACGCAGGCCTAAGCCTTTGCCACGGTTTTGTAAAAACGATCGTACTCGCTCGCTTGCAGCTGGAGTCATTGAAATAGACATATATACTCCAACTTAACCAGGATGTTTAGCGCGGTAATCTTCAATAGCCGCTTTAATTGCATCTTCAGCTAGAATTGAACAATGAATTTTAACTGGTGGTAATGCTAACTCTTCAACGATTTCGGTATTTTTAATGGCTGCCGCTTCGTCGATAGATTTACCCTTCACCCATTCAGTGACTAATGAGCTTGACGCAATGGCTGAACCACAACCGTAGGTTTTAAACTTGGCATCTTCAATAATGCCTTGTTCGTTAATTTTGAGTTGTAATTTCATTACATCGCCACAGGCTGGTGCACCCACCATGCCAGTTGCAACTTGTGGGTCAGTTTTATCGAATGAACCAACGTTACGTGGGTTTTCATAATGATCGATTACTTTTTCGCTATAAGCCATAATATTCTCCTAAATTAGTCCGTCAGCCTAGTGGCCAACCCACTCTACTTTGTCTAAATCAACACCATCTTGGAACATTTCCCAAAGTGGTGACATATCACGTAAATGTCCAATTGCGCCACGAATTAAGTTAATTGCGTAGTCAATTTCTTCAGTCGTAGTAAAGCGACCGAAACTAAATCGAATTGAGCTGTGGGCCATTTCATCATTTAAACCTAATGCACGTAATACGTAAGAAGGCTCTAAACTGGCAGATGTACAAGCTGAACCCGATGAAACGGCTAAATCTTTTAATGCCATAATTAACGATTCACCTTCAACAAAGTTAAAACTAACGTTTAAGTTACCTGGATAACGTTTGTCAGAATCGCCATTAATAAAAACTTGTTCCATGTCATTTAAGCCGTTCCATAACCGATCGCGCATGGCGCTAACATGGACCAAATCTTGGGCCATTTCAGCTTTTGCAATTCGACAAGCTTCACCAAAACCAACGATTTGATGAGTCGCTAAAGTACCACTGCGCATACCACGTTCATGACCGCCACCATGCATTTGTGCTTCAAGGCGAATTCGTGGCTTACGACGTACATAAAGTGCACCAATACCTTTAGGACCATACATTTTATGGGCTGAAATCGACATTAAATCGACTTTCATCTGTTGCATATCAACGGTAATTTTACCGACTGATTGAGCGGCATCGACATGGAAAATAATTTTACGAGTACGACATAATTCACCGATCTCATTAATATCTTGAATTACGCCTATTTCATTATTTACGTGCATGATAGTAACTAAAACGGTATCTTCTCGAATCGCAGCTTCAAGCTTGTTTAAATCGATTAAACCGTTGCTTTCTGGATCAAGATACGTAACGTCATAGCCTTGGCGTTCAAGTTCACGACAAGTATCTAGTACCGCTTTGTGCTCTGTTTTGCAGGTAATAATGTGCTTGCCACGTTTATTATAAAAGTGGGCAGCACCTTTTATCGCCAGATTATCCGACTCTGTCGCACCGGAAGTAAATACAATCTCACGTGGATCAGCATTGATTAAATCAGCAACTTGATTTCGAGCGATATCTACCGCTTCTTCGGCTTGCCAACCAAATTTATGCGAACGAGATGCCGGATTACCAAAGAATCCGTCGGTAGTCATGTATTGCATCATTTTTTCAGCTACACGCTTATCAGCTGGAGTGGTAGCAGAATAATCAAAATAAATAGGTAACTTCATAGAATGTTTTTCTCCAAATAAACGTGGCCGTTAAGACCAATCGCTCATAATTGTTCGTGTGGATATTAAAGTGTTAACGTTTTTGGTTTGGTTATGAGATGCATATTCCAAATCCTGACGCTCTGACACCTGTTTCACATCACCTTGACTGACTAATTCAGCTAACGAGATGTTACTTAAAAAATCTGAGATTCGATTACTTAAACCGAGCCATAAATTATGGGTTAAACATTGATTGCCACTCTGGCAGTCACCTTTGCCGCCACAGCGTGTGGCATCGACAATTTCATCGACAGCAGAAATGACATCGGCAACAGCAATTTCTGCAGAGCATTTACCTAAACGGTAACCTCCGCCTGGGCCGCGAACACTGCTAACCAAACCATGTTTGCGTAATCGAGCAAATAATTGTTCTAAATACGACAGTGAGATTCCTTGACGTTCAGAAATATCCGCCAAAGGTACAGGCCCACTTTCAGCATGAATTGCAACATCAAGCATGGCTGTAACCGCATAGCGGCCTTTGGATGTAAGTTTCATTATATAAACCCTAAAATTATATCAATTTGCTAAAATTTATGACTTTCAAAATGATCTAAAAGTAAGTTAAAATATCAACAAATTAGATATTAATGCGCGCATTTTACTTAACCAAGTAAAATAGTCAACTTAATACCCTAGCATTTTACTCAGGTATTAAAATTAAGGCAAGTTAAATTTCTGGATCAAAAGCGTTTTTATCTGACTTTCGGCGCTCAGCGGCGGCTTTTTCATCTTCAAAAAATTCAGTAACATGCACTGGCGGCATCACATCTTCACACACCTGACCACCAACATTATTTACCGCTTTGGTGACTTCTTGTAATTTACTATCGAGTAAATTAACGTGATCTAATAATCGACCAATCGCTTTCGCTACCGGATCTTGGCTGTCATTCGATATTGCATAGGCATCAAAACCAAATTTTTTGGCCATTTGGTTACGTTGATTATGTTTTGGATCTTTTGGATTGTTAACAATTCGAGCCGGAATGCCTATTGCAGTAGCGCCAGATGGAACATCTTTTACCACCACGGCATTAGAGCCAATGCGAGCATTTTCGCCAACCATTAAAGGTCCTAAAACTTTAGCACCTGCACCGATAACTACATTATTGCCTAACGTAGGATGACGTTTACCAGCTTTCCAACTGGTTCCACCTAAAGTGACACCATGATAAACAGTACAGTCATCGCCAATCTCTGCGGTTTCGCCAATGACAATCCCCATACCATGGTCAATAAAGAAACGGCGACCAATGGTTGCCCCTGGGTGAATTTCTACACCGGTTACCCAACGAAACAGTGTTGATACCGTACGAGCTAGCCATTTAAGTTTACGTTGCCATAGCCAATTTGAGATAGCGTGTCCCCAGATAGCATGTAAACCGGGGTAATTGGTTAACACTTCAAAAGTAGTCCGAGCCGCAGGGTCGCGATCAAATACACTTTTTATATCTTCTTTCATCCGGCTAAACATTGTTATTCCTATTAAATAAATCTGTATTGACGCGAATGAAAAACATCATTCGGTTTTGTTATTTTTTTACCGCTTTGTCAATCGAAGCGAGAATACCGCGCAGCATTTTTAATTCTTTGCCATCAGGTCGCGCACGATTAAATAAGCGACGAACTTTAGTCATAATGATGCCAGGATGCTTAGGTTGAATAAAACCCGTCGCTTGCATGGCGTTTTCAAAGTGCTCATAAAACCGCTCGGTCTCTTCCACTAACTGATATTTGACTTCGTTTTCTTGCTCAGTGCCATCTACATCCGAATTTAGGGTATCAGGCTGTTGAAACTGCGCTTGTTGATCGGCAAGAAAGTGCATACGAATTTCATAACTTAGCGTTTGCACTGCCATGGCCAAATTTAATGAGCTGTAATCTGGATTCGCAGGAATAGCCACATGATAATGACAAAGTTGTAATTCATCATTAGTTAAGCCACTACTTTCACGACCAAAAACTAAAGCTACTGGGTATTCTTTACCTTCACTAACCATTTGTGCGCCGCAACCACGCGGATCTAGCATTGGCCAAGGTAATGTACGCGAACGAGCACTAGTGCCAACTACCAGACCACAATCGGCTATCGCCTCTTTCATGGTTGCTACAACTGTTGCATTGGCGAGTACATCAGAAGCACCCGCGGACAATGCCTGTGCTTGGCCATTTGGCATCTCTTTCGGGTCAACTAACACTAGGTTTTTTAAGCCCATTGTTTTCATGGCTCGTGCGGCTGAGCCGATATTACGACAATCAGAAGTGTTGACTAAAACTATACGTACGTTATCTAACATGTGGCTAATCTTTGCTATGAATAATGGCGCGATTTTAACACAGCCAAACCATAGATCGCGAGTACTTGTAGATAAAATTAACATAAATTGTTTACAAATTAGATCATTTTAACTGATTAGCTTAGTTTAATTTTATCTGACAAAGTGTTTTTGTTTATAAGCGCCAACCTTACTGTAGCTTAGGTTTGTACTGGCAAAATATAATTTTTCTACTATACCTTAAACGCAAATATACAATTTTAGATTAAAGTCGCTTATTTATGTTATTTTTGTTACACTACGCGCCGCTAATTTAAACGAGCCTGTCGGGTTCGTTTGTAAAATTGTTCTTTTTAAAATTTGGGGAAATCACTTATGCATCCGATGCTAAATATCGCGGTACGTGCTGCGCGTGCCGCTGGCAGCGTTATCGCTCGCTCTTTTGAAAATGTAGATAAAGTAGAAGTCGAAGCGAAAGGCACTAACGATTTTGTTACGAATATAGATTTAAAAGCTGAAGAAATTATTATTGAAACACTTCGTAAATCATACCCAGATCATTCTATAGTAAGTGAAGAGTGTGGCGATTTACCAGGTAAAGACAGTGATTACCAATGGATCATCGACCCTATCGATGGCACCACAAACTTTGTTAAAGGCATTCCCCACTTCGCAGTTTCTATTGCTCTTAAAGTTAAGGGTAAACTTGATCAAGCGGTAATTTACGATCCAATTCGTGGTGATTTATTTACGGCGAGTCGTGGTAAAGGTGCCCAGATGAACAATGTTCGTATTCGCGTTAAAGCTCATAAAGAACTCGCTGGTACTATTATTGCTACAGGTTTCCCTTACAAGTTTAAGCACCATACCGATGCCTACCTAGGCATGTTTACCAATATATTCAAAAAATCAGCTGATATACGTCGTGCCGGCTCTGCCGCTCTTGATCTAGCATACGTAGCGTCTGGCCGTGTTGATGGTTTCTTTGAAATTGGCTTAAAACCTTGGGACACAGCTGCTGGTGAATTATTAGTAATTGAAGCGGGTGGTTTAGTAACTGACTTTGTCGGCGGCCATAACCACAGCCAAAGCGGAAATATCGTAGCTGGAAGCCCACGCTTATTAAAAGAGTTACTTACCGAAATGCGACCACATTTAACGCCTTCATTAAAAAAGTAATGATTAAATAATTACGCAAATTTATAGCAAAAGGCTTAGTTAACTAAGCCTTTTTTTTGGCTAAAATTCACCCAGTATGTAATTGCAAAATTACTGTAAGTAACGGCTAATATTGCTTATGCTTTATTAACAACAATTGTCGTTGTCGCGGGGCCAGATAACTTACCTTGCCCCGACTAAATAGGGCATTTTCTTCTAGCATGATAACAATGTCTTTTTGCCACTCTGGCGAGTAAACCTTAACATTAAGTTCAATTGCATAGGCAGTATTGTCATGTAATGGATAATCGCCCTCACCGGCGACCCCATATTGCGAATCCCACTTACCAATTGTGGTTCCTGCCGCATGGCCATAAAAACCAATGGGATGACTATAAATCATCGGCTTTAAACCAGCTAATAGTGCTTGCTCTCGAGTTTTAGATAATATTTCATTCCCGCTGCGACCCGCAACAAAGTTACTCGTTAGAATGTCTTGTAGTTCATTCCCTTTCGCTAAAGCTTGCTTTAAAAATTCCGGGGCTTGATTTTCGCCGGCTTTCAATACGTAAGCATGTTGTTGAATATCGGTATTAAGCCGCAAATAATGAATACCAAAATCTACATGTAGTAAATCACCAGGTAAAATAACTAAATTAGCATCCTCACTAACCTCAAAATCGACATATTTACGCTGCAGTCTGATTGATGGTTGGAACCAGGTATTTAAACCAAGGGCAGTCACCTTATCTCTAAACCACCACACTAAATCGCCGACTGTGGTCTTTCTCGGGCGAATGACTTTATTTGAAAAACCCTCGGCAATAATGGCCTTTGTTAAAGCCACCATACCTTTATAATGGGCTATTTCTTCGGGTATACGGGTTTCTAACCAAGGGATTGCAATAGACTCAGCCGAAACGATGCGATTTCGATATTTGTTGGGTAAATAAGAATGTAATAAGTCTCGGTCGGTGGCGGTTAAGCCATCGGCCAATTCAAAGTCGATAGATTGATTAACAGCAATCCGTTGTGGGTCATGCTGCTGAATTAAGGTAACTAATGCCTGCCATTGATCGGCTTGAATTTCTTTATCCCATGCCTTGCTAAAGATAGTGCCAACATCATAACGCGACATCGCTTGCGCTTTAATTGGCGATGCCCCTGTGTTGCCTTGTTCAGTGTGACTAAAAACTAAGATGGTCCGCCTTCTTGCTCCCATCCAATTAGCGGGTAAAAATGTTTTCAATATAGGGTCTTCATTATACTCGCGCGAAATTAGGATCCACATATCGACATTGGCAGCTTTCATCAAGCTAGGCATTAGCAACTCAACCCGCCGAGCAAGGTTTTGATCTATGACTTCGGCGCGTTGTTGCATGCCAAGAATGTTATGTTCACTTTCTGCTGCTAATACTATTTTCAGAGAAAATGTACTACTAATTAACAACAAGCAACCGATAACAATTTTTACTGTTAAGTTCATTAATGAAATATTCCTAATAGCCACCAAAAGAGCCCGCTGGGCCAGGAAAAACCACTGGCGATTCAAAACCAGCGCTAGACACACTACTAACCCCAAAAAAATAATTATCAATAACAATATTTTCAAGCACAAAACTGTCGACATTACCGACATATTGACTATGAGTCCATTGTGGCGCAGTCGTCAAACGCCAGTGCACTCGATAGCCTGCGACGTTCGCAGCTTGTTCGCCCTCAGGCCTTTGCCAACTGAGGGTTGTCGATGCTGATACTGCACCGCTAATTTCAGTGTTTGCCGGCGGTGGTGGCGCCCAAGCAAGAGAGGCTAAAGTAACAGCATTTAGTGAGGTTAATTTAGCATTAAAATCAAAATCGACGCCAGCGACAACATCGCCATAATCAATAGCATTTTCACGGCGTAAGTCTTGGTGCTGGCGAGTATAGTCTTCATTAGTCTCCATAATGCGAACCGCTGGAAAGCCCACCGCATTGAAAGGCCGATGATGGCCACCACGGCCAAAACGATCGAGGCGATAAATCATCATCACATCTAAATTAGGGATATATTGGTCGGCAATAGTATCAATATAGCGGCTAATATTTCGCGATGCTGAATCAACTTCACCACCAGTAAATCTACGTTTATGAGCTTGTTCTGCGGTTTCGACAAATCGCACCCCTTCAGAAAATACCCGGGCGGTAGTATTATTGATGACACCATTTATACCGGATATGTTGCCAATCATGTCATTATTGAGCACCGCTTCAACCCGCCAACCATCTCTAATCGCTTGGGCGGCCATTATTTTGCCACCAAACAAACCTTGCTCCTCTCCAGAAAGAGCCGCATAAACAATACTGCCATTAAATTTTTGCTTACTTAATACTCGTGCCGCTTCGATAACGCCGGCTACACCACTGGCGTTATCATTTGCGCCTGGTGAGTCATCGCGATAGTTTAAGGGATCGCTAACTCGAGAATCTATATCGCCGCTCATGATCACATAGCGGTTAGGATCAGTGCTGCCCCGCTGAATGGCAATAACATTGACCACTTCGGTTGGGTTAGGGATGCGTTTTTCACCGGAAATAATTTCAGCTTGAGTGATCACTTCTAAACAACCTCCACACTGTGCAGATATCTTCTCAAACTCGGCCTTTATCCAGCGTCTGGAAGCGCCTATACCACGAGTTTCAGACTGAGTTTCGGACAAGGTATGGCGAGTTCCAAAGCTAACTAACTTAGTCACATCGGCTTTAATTCGTTGAGCACTAACCTGTTGTTGGATAGTCCTTAAGATAGGTTGCTCATTAGGTGGGACGATCAACACAGCTTGCGTTGCAGCATTAGCAGTACTGGTCAATAACGCTGTCATTGCTAACAGAGTAAGTTTTTTAAGCATAATAAATGAATCCCATCAGTAAGAGAAAATGACCCTGTTAGTTAATAATTAACGGTTTGTATTAGCAGTGCAAGTATTTAAAATATTTTCGCCAATAAAAGAGTTATTAATAATGTTTAAATAACAGAAACTTATGCAGAGTATAACCAATTAATATAATAAATATAAAATAGATACTTTATTGTTAGGTCAGTAGCCAGTTAGTATTAACGTCTTGTTAACAACTTCGTTGTAATAATTTATTGTTAGGTTTTGGACTAGCAGTGGCAAATGAAGTTGGACTTAATGTTTTAGCCCCATGCAGTAAACTCCCGTCTATTGTTAAAAAACTAGGGCTTTCGGTTAATGCATTTGCTTTAGCCTTTTTTATTCTGCAGAGCTCTCAGCTCACCTATAGTATGGCAACGGTGTTGTACGCCGAATTTAAGATTGGCAATAACGGCAAACTTCTTGCCTTAATTATTAGTTAGGTAATAACAACTGCCCGATGATTTTCCAAGCCTAACTTCTAATTTACAGGTATAAAAAAACCGAGCTAAGCTCGGTTTTTAAAATAGATGTTTTGTTAGCTACATTCTTAATTCGTCTTGATCTGCACCTTCGACTTCAATAACTTCAGGTATTAAGTCTTCTTTGGAGATACCTAATGCTAAGGCAACCGTCGAAGCAACGTAAATAGAAGAGTAGGTACCAACCACAATGCCAAATAATAATGCCGTAGCAAACCCATGAATTAACGCTCCGCCTTTAAAGAATAAAGCCAGTAACACTAAAAACGTCGTTAGTGAGGTGATCATGGTGCGGCTTAAGGTTTGGGTTAAAGAAATATTAATAATTTCTTCGGCTTCACCTTTGCGGATTTTGCGAAAATTTTCTCGAATTCGATCCGATACCACAATGGTATCATTGAGGGAATAACCGATAACCGCAAGTACTGCCGCTAAGACTGTTAAATCAAACTCTAAACCTAATACCGAGAAAAGACCTAAGGTTAAAATAACATCGTGCCCTAGTGCGGTAACAGAGCCAAGGGCAAAACGCCACTCGAAACGAAACGCCACATAAACCAGTATACAGATAAGGGCAGTTAGCATGGCCAGACCGCCTTGCTCTGCTAACTCATCGCCAACGTTAGCACCAACAAACTCGATGCGGCGCATTTCAACGTTAGCATTACCACCTTGTTGAAGAAGGTTTAAGATTTCATTACCGAGCATTTCGGCTTTAACATTATCGCGTTGACCTAAACGAATAAGCACATCTTCAGAGCTACCAAATAGCTGTACAACCGCATCAGGGTAGCCACCTTGTTCTAACACCTCACGGATGTTACCCAAATCAGCTGGTTGGCTAAAACCAACTTCTAATAAGGTTCCGCCGGTAAAATCCAAACCAAAATTTAATTTATTGGTTGCTAACGAAATTACTGAAGCAAGAACCAGTATTATACTAATTATGGTGCTGGCCTTACGGTATGACATAAAGGCCAGAGTATCTTTCATTTTAAAAATTTTCATTTTATATTCCTGACCTAAATTGGAAGCTTATCAATTTTCTTACCACCCCAAACTGCATTGACTACCGAACGGGTACCAATAATTGAAGTGAACATAGAAGTGATAATACCGATTGACAGCGTTACTGCGAAACCTTTGATCGGGCCAGTGCCCACTGCAAACAGAATAAGAGCAGCAATTAAGGTAGTAATGTTGGCATCGAAAATGGTTGAAAATGCCGCATCATACCCCTGATGAATCGATTGTTGGACACTTTTACCTTCCCGTAACTCTTCTCGAATACGTTCGAAAATGAGTACGTTGGCATCAACTGCCATACCAACAGTCAGAACAATACCAGCCATACCAGGTAGGGTTAAAGTCGCGCCGGGGATAAGTGACATTATGCCAACAATTAGCACTAGGTTTGCTGCTAAAGCAAAGTTGGCAACCAGACCAAACTTACGATAGTAAACCATCATAAATAATAATACTAAAGCAAAGCCCCAAAGAATGGCTTGCATCCCTAATTGAACATTCTCAGCACCCAGTGATGGGCCGACAGTCCGCTCTTCGACAATGGCGATTGGCGCAATTAAGGCTCCGGCGCGCAGCAGCAAGGCTAAATTATGAGCCGCGGCAGGTGAATCTTGACCGGTGATCCTAAAGCTACTACCCAGACGAGCCTGAATAGTGGCAACACTAATGACTTCTTGGTGTTGGGTAAACTTTAAGCTGCCATCAGGGTTTTTCTCGCCAGTGGCCTTGCTTTCAATAAATACGGTGGCCATTGGCTTACCAATATTATCTTTAGTCGCATTTGAAAAAATGCTGCCCCCCTTGCTATCAAGGTCGATATTAACTTGTGAACGATTGGTTTGCTGATCCATTGAAGAAGCTGCACCAACAATATGTTCACCACGTAACATAATACGTTTTTTCAACAGTTGTGGACGACCGTCTTGATCGTTAACTAAAAATGAACCCGCTGGTACTCGACCATTTAAGGCATCGCGTACATCGTGTTGTTGATCAACCATATGAAATTGCAAGGTCGCCGTAGCACCTAAAATTTCTTTAGCACGAGCAGTATCTTGTACACCCGGTAATTCAACAACAATATGCTTTGAGCCCTGACGCTGTACCAATGGTTCAGCAACACCTAACTCATTAACTCGGTTACGAATTATGGTGATATTTTGTTGAATGGCGTATTCACGGGTTTCTTTTAATTTAGCTTCCGACATGGTTACTTTTAACGACAATTTATCTTCGTCATCAACAAAAATTAACCCTTGGTTAGTGCGTTTTAATAAACTTTCCCCTGCGGCTAAGTCGTCCTCATTACGAAACACAACTTCCACACCATTACCTGATTCTTTTACTGAACGATAACGTATTTTTTCATTACGAAGGTCAGTACGAAAACCACCAAGCATATTTTCTTGGGCGCGATTCATCGCGGTTTTCATATCCACTTCCATTAAGAAATGAACACCACCGCTTAAATCTAAACCTAACTTCATTGGCACACCGCCAATGTTTGCTAACCATTCTGGGGTAGCCGGGGTTAGGTTTAAAGCAACGGAATATTCACTACCTAAGCTGATGGATAGCGCTTTATTAGCCGTTTGTTGGTTTTTATAATCTTTAAAGCGAACTAATACTTGGCCATTAGCTAAACTAGCACTTTGGTAAGTGATATTCGAACTTGCCAGACTGGCTTTTATTTGATCTAGTGTTGCAAGATCCGCTTCTACACCTTTGGTGCCAGAAATTTGTACTGCCGGATCTTCACCGTAGTAGTTGGGTAATGCGTATAAAGCACCAATGGCAATGATAAACACCACCATTAACGATTTCCACAGAGGATATTTGTTTAACACAATTTGTTCCTTACAGAGACTTCATAGTCCCTTTTGGTAAAACAGCAGTGATAGCAGCTTTTTGCACAGTCAGTTCAGTACCTTCAGCAACACTCACTACGATAAAATCTTTCTCTTCAGACACTTTGCTAATTTTACCAACAATGCCACCTTGAGTTAAAACTTCATCGCCCTTTGACAATGCTGCCATTAGGCCTTTGTGCTCTTTTACACGTTTAGCTTGTGGACGGTAAATCATAAAATAAAATACTAAACCAAATACGGCTAACATGATCAACATTTCAAAGCCGCCACTTTGTTGTGGGGCGTCGGCTGCATATGCTTTACTAATTAAAAAATCCATAAAATCCTCTACTACTTACTCTATTGAAAAATGAAAGAACAAATTTATTATTATTGTTCTGTTGTTGTTTTTAATACTGTTGTTTCATTCGCTAGTGGCGGTACGTCTAAACCACGAATGGCATAAAAATCGGCCACGAATTCATCTAATTTACCTTGCTCAATTGCATCACGCAATCCCTGCATCACTCTTTGGTAAAAATGTAGGTTATGTAACGTATTTAATTGTGAGCCTAAAATCTCATTACACTTATCTAAATGATGTAAATAAGCGCGAGAGTAATTCTTACAAGTATAACAATCACAACCAGGATCTAAAGGTCCGGTATCCGTTTTATGACGAGCGTTGCGAATTTTCACCACTCCGCCGGTAATAAATAAATGACCGTTGCGGGCGTTACGTGTTGGCATAACGCAGTCAAACATATCAATACCACGACGGACACCTTCAACTAGGTCTTCAGGTTTACCTACTCCCATTAGATATCGGGGCTTATTTTCAGGTATCAAGTCTGTGGTGTGATCTAATACTTTGATCATCTCTTCTTTTGGCTCACCAACCGATAAACCGCCAATAGCGTAGCCATCAAAACCAATTTCGATTAGGCCTGCAGCAGATACTTTACGCAAGTCTTCATACATACCGCCTTGGACAATACCAAATAATGCAGAGGGATTATCGCCATGCGCAGCTTTTGAGCGTTTTGCCCAGCGCATAGAAAGTTCCATTGATACTTTAGCTTCTTCATGAGTTGCCGGATATGGCGTGCATTCATCAAAAATCATCACGACATCAGAGCCTAAACTACGCTGAACTTCCATAGAACGTTCCGGGGTAAGCATAATTTTGTCACCGTTAGTTGGCGATCGAAACTCAACACCTTTTTCGGTAATTTTACGCATTTTACCTAAACTAAATACTTGAAAACCACCAGAGTCGGTTAAAATTGGTTTATGCCAATTCATAAAACCATGC
>CALJHL010000192.1 GCA_938075435.1 uncultured Thalassotalea sp.
ATAACTGGCATAATCTGCGCTTAAGCTCACCAAATTACAAAAAAATAACAATTTCATGACAAATCTAAAGCAAATTAATGCCTTAAAAATTTTGCTCATAGCCGTACTGTATTTATTCACCCTAGCTATTTTTTATCTTGGTTATAGCTCGCAAAGCAGCATTAACCAGCAGTTGAATGTCGCGCGTTTAACCGTCTTTATTATATTACTGCCAATCCTAATTAAATATTTAGTGCAACTCATTGCTATTCCTTGTTATTCATTATTTGATAAGCGCCGTAGTAAGCAAAATATTAATTCAGCAACAATGTCAGTTTCGGTGTTAATTCCCGCCTATAATGAACAAGTTGGCATTATTAAAACTATCCAATCGGTGCTTGATAATAATTACCCGTCGCTTGAAATTATTGTTATTAATGATGGCTCAACCGATGGCACCGATCAGATTGTTACCGATTTTATCGTTAACTTAGGCGCCGACAACTCCCTTAAGCCACAGATAAAATACCTTAAACTCAGTAATGGTGGTAAATCAAACGCCATCAACCAAGGCTTAACGCTTGCCAAAAATGACATAGTAATGACCATAGACGGTGATTGTGTAATGGCACAAGACACCATTAAAAATACCGTCAAACGTTTCCATCACCCCAGTGTTGGAGCGGTAGCGGGTAATGTGGTTATTGGTAATAAGTCAAAAACTATTGAGGTTATGCAGCAACTTGAATACCTAAGTGGTTTTTTCTTAAGGCGCGCCGACTCAGTGTTTAATGCGGTGTTTATAATCGGTGGCGCCGCTGCCGCTTATCGTCGCAGTGTACTGGTTGAAATGGGGCCGTTTAGTACTGACATTGTTACCGAAGATATCGACATGTCAACGCGCATATTAGCCGCCGGTTATAAAAGCCAATATGCCGCCGATGCTGTCACCTATACTGAAGGACCTTCTAATTGGACGTGTCTTTTTTCGCAGCGGCTACGTTGGAAGTTTGGTCGTTTTCAAACCTTATTAAAATTTAAACATTTATTTTTTAGCACTCAGCGCCAGCACAATAAATACCTGACTTGGTTAATATTGCCGATTGCCGTATACGCTGAGTTTGTACTATTAATTGAATTAGTAATTGTTAGTTTATTCTTTTTTTATACCTTTTATTGTAATGATTATTTACCGATAATAATTATGATCTCTTTTATGACTAGCTTAATAGCGATTCAAATAGCCTGCGACTCGAAGCGTAAGTTTCATGCCAATTTATTAATCTTGGCGCCCATTGCATGGTTATTATTTTACTTGGTAGACGTTGTTGAATTCCAAGCCCTTTATCGAAGTTTAAAGCGCTTATTAAAGAAACAACATTTACAGTGGCAAAAATGGGTCCGAGTTGGCCTGTAGGCTTAACTTAAAGAATGGCGTAGTGCTTTTAAAAATACATTAGCAAAGTCTTCAGCGTGGCTTATTGGCGCCATATGACCGGCATCCAGTTCATACTCAATAACATCGGGGAAGACATTAACCAATTTGTTAATAATAGTGCGACTAATATCTGGGCTATGGCTGCCATGAATTAAATTCGTCGGACAGCGTATGGTGCGACAATCTTCAGCTCGATATTTTTCAGAAATCAAACCAATAAAATCCAAATTAACTTTATCGATATCGTTAGCCATTATACGCTGCATTTTACTGGGTAGCTGGTCATAAAAACCGGGGCGGTTCCAGGTGTCGGTAAAATATCTAGCGGCATCGGTATTTGCTAACGAGGCAACTTTGCCAGCAAAGTCATCGACTTTTTTCCGCACTTCGCTGCCCGGCTCTAACAAATGAAAAGCCACCGGCTCAAACAAACTTAAACTGAGTAACCGCTGCGGCTGCTCTAGCGCAATTTTTAATGCCACGCCACCACCAAACGAATGGCCAAGCAAGTGAAAACGCTGTTCAGGGATGAGTAATTGCAATACGTTAGTCAGCCTTGCGGTTTCAGTTGCCAGTGAATAACTACTTGCATCTTTTACTGCCATCGCCTGCCCATAGCCTAATAAGTCAACATTAATGCATTGATGATTCGGTGCCAATTGTTGCTCTAAGGTTCGCCATTGCCGGCCGGTACTTAACGAGCTGTGCAATAAAACCACCGGCTCACCTTCACCCGTTACTTTTACGCCTTGCATAAACTCACGTTCGATAAAATCCATCAACCACACTCATAAACAGCATTAAAGTAAAGTGCCATTTTAACTTAGATTTACTGTGGTTATAACCGTTTTTTTGATTGAAATCAGTAAAGCGAACATTGGTTGGTCTATAGTAAATACATTAATTATGTATAAGGAAAAACTATGAATTATTCAGAGATCACTACCGATATATCAAAACAATTAGGCAAATTACGAAAAGCTAACAATGAAGTCCTCGGCGGTTTTTCAGCCATGGCAGTAGGATGTCAAAAAGAAGGGGCTATCAGCAAAAAAAATAAAGAATTTATCGCCACAGCGATTGCCATTGCCAATCGTTGTGATGGCTGTATTGGCTTTCATGTTAAAGCCTTAATTCAACTTGGCACAAGCTATGAAGAGTTTGTCGAAATTTGCGAAATCGCTATGTATATGGGTGGTGGCCCATCGGTGATGACGGTTGCCGAGGCGATGCAAGCATGGCAAGAATTCAGCGAAGAGTAAAAGATTGAGCTGCTAACAGCGCAAATAACTAGGGTCAGAGTCACGTTAAAATTTAACGTGACTCTGACCCTAGTTATTTGCTAAAAGCGTAAGCTAAACAGCAGTTCTGAAAGATCTGGCTGCCATTGAAATTCCTTTAATTTAATGCGGCCATTGAGCACCACAACACCTTCACTTTGCAGTAGGCCTTTTTGCAATTCAAACGTTTCACTAGCCACCGGAAATGAAATTTTGCCCTGTGAGTTAATAACACGCTGCCAAGGTACATTTAAAGATTGGGGAGCAAAGCCTAATGCTCGCCCCACTAATCTGGCTCTTCCAGGTAAGCCGGCTAAATCGGCAATTTGCCCATAACAACCTACTTTACCAACCGGGATCAATTTAACTGTTTGCCAAATTTGTTGATAATTAGAGTTAACATTATCGTTGGCTGGCACGCTAATCAACCTGCAAGATCAATAAACGATTTTGTTTTTCTTTATCGTCCTTGGTAACATCTTCACTGCCATAGCGCACTAATAAATCAGCTTTACCATCAAGGTTAATATCGTCACTGCCTAATAGTACGCCATTCTTGGGTAACAGC
>CALJHL010000193.1 GCA_938075435.1 uncultured Thalassotalea sp.
AAAGGCCATATCATGAGTTACTTTATGATTGAAAACTTGATGATTTCTACGTTCGGTGTGGCGTTAGGTGCCGCCGGTGCTATCGGTCTCAATATTTGGTTAGTCAATACCTTATCAATGTCACCCATTACCAGTGATATTGTCATTTTCGGCATCATTGCTTTATATATTGTCGGCCAACTAGCGGTACTTTATCCCGCCAGAAAAGCCGCAAATATTCCGCCGGCAACGGCAACCAGATCAGCTTAGCTTGGCTTGGCTTGGCTTGGCTAAACATTGTTTTAACTTAGTTTGTTAGTTAACAATAACAGGGCATTATTGCTCTGTTATTGTTTATTTTTATCTGCAACTAACACTTTATCTTACTGATTTACAATGTATTGCTGTTCGCCAAAATACTGCTAATATGGTTAAACGATAACAAAACCAAGATCTGCCATGAAAATTAACTTAACTTCAATAAAATTAGCCAGCCTGATCATTGCCGGTGCCATCTCACCCAGCCTTTTAGCCGCAACAACCATTATTGAAAACATCAATGGTTATTCCCATGACGGTACCCAATTACAACAATTTAAAGCAGTACAATTTAGCGATGATAAAATTGATAAGGTCTATTTCAACCTTGACGATGTGCCCGTAAATAACGCTATTACCCGCATCGATGGCCAAGGAAAAACCTTACTGCCCGGGCTTATTGATGCCCATGGTCATGTTCTTAGTTATGGTATTAGTTTAAGTAGCGCCGAATTATACAGCAGCAGTTCCGAGCTCGAAGCGGTTAAGCAAGTGGTTAGCTTCAATAAAAAATATCCAGCGAAAACCTGGATAAAAGGCCGTGGTTGGAATCAAGTCCAATGGCCGAGTAATCGCTTTCCAAGTGCGGCAAGTCTAGACCGGCATTTTAAAGATCAGCCGGTGGTATTAAGCCGAGTCGATGGCCATGCAGTGTGGGTAAATAGTAAAGCGCTAGCGCTGGCTGGAATAAATAAAGACACCAAAGAAGTCGCTGGCGGCCAAATTATTCGCGACAGCTTAGGCGAGCCGACAGGCGTGCTGGTGGATAATGCGATGAGTTTAATTTATGGTCAAATTCCAACGCTAAGCGCGCAACAAACTCAAGACGCTCTAACTCTGGCAATGCGGTCCTTAGCCAAAGTTGGCTTAACCAGCGTTCACGATGCCGGAATTTCGAGTAGTAACATTGCCGCATTTAAACAATTGAGTAAGAATAACGCCATGAGCATTCGCATTAACGCCATGATTGATGCCACCGATGCAAACTTTAGCCAACACCTTGCCAACGGCCATTTTAATAGCGAAGATCAAATGTTGAGCATCAACTCAGTTAAAATATCAGCTGATGGCGCCTTAGGCAGTCGTGGTGCAGCATTACTCGCCGATTATTCCGACCAAGCTCATCACCGCGGGCTATTACTGCATAGTGAAGCGCAATTAACCGCGTTGATGAAACAGGCGATGCAAGCCGGATTTCAGGTAAATACCCATGCCATTGGCGATAATGCCAATAAGCTAGTTATCGACAATTATCAACAGTTGATTAAAACCACTAACACCAAGCATTTACGCCATCGGGTAGAACATGCGCAAGTATTGCAATTAAGCGATATTCCTCGATTTTCTGAGTTAGGTATTATTGCCTCAATGCAGGCTACTCATGCCACCAGCGATAAAAACATGGCCGAAGATAGACTAGGTGCAGATAGAATTAAAGGTGCTTATGCTTGGCGCTCGTTGCTTAACGCCAACGCGATAATTGCCGCCGGCTCCGACTTTCCGGTTGAATACCCTAATCCATTTTTTGGCTTACACGCCGCCGTTACTCGCCAAGATAAGCAAAATCAACCAACCGATGGTTGGTACAGTAATGAGGCAATGACGGTAGTTGAAGCGTTTAAATCTTTTACTATTGACGCCGCCTATGCCGGCCATCAAGAACAAATTATTGGTTCAATCAGCGCCAATAAAAAGGCTGATTTTATCCTAATCGATCAAGATATATTTACCATAAATCCGCAACTCATCTGGAAGACCAAGGTCTTACAAACCTGGGTTAACGGCCAGCAAGTTCACGATTAGCTTCTCAAATAAGCCAATAACAGTTACCATTTAGCGAATCGCCACGGCGGCAATAATTAATTTAACCAAAAGACTTTATAATGAAAAAACTTATTACTTTATGTTTAGTTAGTATTTTAACTTTTAGCGCACAGGCAAAAACCGATGCATCAATTGAGTCTATCGGCTTGGTAAAAGCCGGAGGTAAAGACATTGTGTTACTAGGTAAACAGGTGCAAGTGGGCGAGCAAGCGCCAAACTTTAAAGTGGCTAACCAGCGCTTTGCAGCTATCAACCTCAGCGATTTTATTAACAAAACTATTTTAATTTCAGTGGTCCCCAGTTTAGATACCGGTGTTTGTTCTTTGCAAACTAAACGCTTTAATGAAGAAGTTGCTAACTTACCAAAAGATGTCGTTATGCTAACCATTAGTAATGATTTACCGTTTGCTCAAAAGCGCTTTTGCGCTGCTGAAGGGGTAGACAAACTCGTGGTGGTGTCTGACGCAGTATGGCGCGAATTTGGCGATAAATATGGTTTGCTGATCAAGGACATGGGGTTGTTGAGCCGGGCTATTTTTGTCATTAATGGCAAGGGCAAAATCACCTACAAAGAATTAGTTAAAGATATTTCCTCACACCCAGATTACGACTCGGCTTTAACGGCAGTTAAAGACAGCGTTAATAGCGCATTAGAAACTAAGATTTAATTAAACCGGGTCATTAAGTTAGTTAATTTAATGACCAAAATTCCCCCGCCTTTAGAATAATTTATCTAATAACAGCGGTTAATTTGTTCTGATTTAGCGAATTAATATGGTAAACCCCATTACCAAAATCATATTTACCTCAACTAACCAAAAAAATTAATTTATATTTTTCAACAAGTTAAAGTCAACATTAAAATTAATAAAAAAACATTAACATTTTCCCTTGAAATTCTACGCATCAATCCCATCTTTGATAGTGTAGTCGCCATAATGGGTCTACCACCGCCAAG
>CALJHL010000194.1 GCA_938075435.1 uncultured Thalassotalea sp.
TAAGTGTAGTGCTGACGTACCATAAAAGCAAGTAATTAATCACTATTACGGTGGTTTGGGATA
Source organism: uncultured Thalassotalea sp. (assembly GCA_938075435.1). Classification (GTDB taxonomy): domain Bacteria; phylum Pseudomonadota; class Gammaproteobacteria; order Enterobacterales; family Alteromonadaceae; genus Thalassotalea_A. The sequence goes on from CALJHL010000194.1 coordinate 64, forward strand.
GGGTAAAGTTTGCAGCATTAACTAGCGGTTAATGCTTTCTTCTTGATTTTCTGTTTTATCAATTGCTTTATCGTAAAAGTTTACAGCGCAAACATGCGATTCGACATAATTAATATCAACTTGCACCCGATTAACCTCAGGTTTAGATTTGTGCCGAGTAAATATTGAAAAAAACTTGATTATATTGATACTTAAACTCCTTTTAAGCAGTTCTTCGTAATTTTTGTATAAAAGATTACGCAAAAAACCATTATTTTTTAATTATTGTTGGCATATTCTAACCGGAAGTGAAAAAAACTCAATCATTATTTGTTACGATTATGTTAACAACGACTGTTTCACCTAACAATTTCTCGCGAAAATGCTCAATTTTACGACAAAAAACCGCGATGACGCTCAAAATTTAAGCGAACAAACAGTTTTACCAAATTTTCCCTTTACCTTTAATATTCGATAAGTATAATGCAAAGCCATTGCAGGGGTGTAGTTCCAATTGGTAGAACAGCGGTCTCCAAAACCGACGGTTGGGAGTTCGAATCTCTCCACCCCTGCCATTTTTTACCTTACTCAATCTTCCTATATTGCTATAAACCTCAATCGTCATAGCATCTGTTTAATTAACGCTGCAAACAACATCACAAACACCAAAATTGTAATGATTTTACTGTATTTACCTTGCTCAGTGCCCTCCATCGGTTTGCCAAAGCGCTCACCTAGGATGACCATTAACGCCACTACCGCCAAAACCACCAATATAATTATCAATAACGTCATCTTTACTCCTTCGGTAATTATTCGGAATCACTACCGTTGATCATTTCGGATAAATAAGACAATTTATCCATTGCCATACCATGAATTGATTTACGCGGATAACTACCGTCACGTTTCATCTGCCCTGCCGGTTGATTAAATAATAACTCCAAGGCTTGATCAATATTGGCTACGGCATAAATACTAAATTCGCCCTTTTCTACGGCAGCAATAACATTAGGGTCTAGCATTAGGTTCATTTTATTGGTTTTTGGAATAATAACGCCCTGTTGCCCGGTTAAGCCTTTATCTCGACATAAACGATAAAAACCTTCTATTTTTTCATTTACACCACCGATAGACTGAACCTCACCATGCTGATTAATTGAGCCGGTGATCGCTAAGGCTTGATTGATAGGCAATTTCGTTATTGATGAAATGAGTGCACACAACTCAGCCATGGAAGCACTATCACCGTCAATATGACCATAGGATTGTTCAATGGCAATATTGGCTGAAATAGACAAAGGAAAGCCCTGACCATATTTATGTCCAAGATAACCAATTAATAACAATACCCCTTTAGAATGGATTGATTTACCTAATTCAGCTTCTCTTTCAATGTCGGTTACTCCTTGAGCGCCAGCATATACCGTTGCCGATATTCGCGCTGGCGTACCAAACACACTGTCGCCAATTTCCAGCACGGTCAAACCATTCACCCGACCAACTTCAGCCCCCTGGGTAGAAATCAGTACTTGTTGCTCTTTTATTTCTTCTAACCAGGTTTCGCTTAATCGCCCGGTGCGACGCGATTTAGCCACAAGCGCCGCTTGCACATGGCTAGCTAAAATATTGCCATCACTGTGCTGTTTACGCCAAATAAAACAGGCTTCATCAAGCAAGTCATTAATTTGTACGATATTAGCTGACAGTTTCAGTTGATGTTCAGCTTTGCGCAGAGAGTAACGCACTAATAAACTTACCGCTTTATCACTCACTTTCGGGTATTGATGTTTATGCGCATGTTGGCGAATTAAAATCGCGTAAGCTTTTAAATTATCTTCATTTCTAACAACATGGCGATCAAAATCGGCTAACACCCGGAATAACTCGGTAAATTCTTGATCATATTCTTGTAATGTATAATAAATTTCAGAATCACCAAGCAAAATAACCTTTACTTTAAGCGGTATTTTTTCAGGTTGTAAACTGATACTCCCGCCACCGCCGATCTCGGCATAAGGATGTTCTATTTGTAATTCCTGGGTTTTTAACGCTAACTTTAACCGCGACCAGATCAATGGCTGAGTTAATAATTTTTCTGCATCTAGCAATAAATAGCCGCCATTGGCGTGGTGAAAGGCACCAGCTCTAATGAGTCGATAATTGGTATAAACTGCCCCTTGTATTGATGAGTAATCAATGCTGCCAAATAAATTTTGAAAGGTTGGGTTTTGTTCATAAACTACAGGTGCGCCGTCACCAGGATTTCGAGCCACCAAAAAGTTAGGCATAAAGCGCTCAACCATAAGCTTGCGACACGATTTATCATCGCGTGGGCTCTCAGCATTTTCATCAACCAAGATATCAAGCACGGTTTCAGTGATTGACTCTTTAACTTGCTGTAAATATTTTAACACCCCCAAATTACTGGCAAATTCGCGCTCTAACTCTTTAATAAGTGGCCGTATACTCTGCTCAGCAGTATTAAATTTTAATTTGCGAAGAGCGACACTTGACTCGCGTTTCCATAACGGCAATTCTAATAAAGATTCGCTTAATAGTTCTTCGAGTTCAGCAAGTAATAAATAAAATTCAGTACGTTTTTCTTCACTTAACTTGGCAAATTCATCATCTTTAAGAGGTTTACCATCAACCAATGGAGAAAAACCGACCTCGCCTTTTTCCTCAAATAGAACCACATTTTTACTAAACGCATGCGCTTCTACTTGTTCAATGGCTTCATCGTATTTTTTATTAAAATCTCTATCGATTGACGCTTTTTTACGCTGATAACCCGGGTTATCAAAAATTCCTGGAAATAAATCCATTAAGTCATCAATCAAGGTATTGATTTTACCTTGTAACAGCTTACCTTCTCCGGCATTTAAATATAATTTTTTCGGCGCTTGCATATCATCAAAATTATTGGTGTAGCACCACTCTTCCGCCGTTGCTTCAGCGCTAGCAAATTCTTTCAGCATTTGACTGATTAAGGTTTGTCGACCGGTTCCTGGCTCACCTTTGGCAAAAACATTAAAGCCATTTGACGGCATTGATAGGCCAAAGTCTAAAGCCTCTTTGGCCCGTTCATGACCGATAAATTTTTGCTTTGTCTGTCCATCTACTTGGCTTTCGCTAAATAAAGATTCTGGTAATTCAGCACAGAGTTCCTGGACTGGGATCTTTAGCGCATCATTGCTAGCTATCATGAAATTGTTCTATCCTTGCGGTGTTGAAAGATATAGGTAGGTTGTTGTAGTTGCTGTAATTAACACTTTACCAATCTAAAGGTAAAATGCAACGCCTATTCACTTTAGATTCGCCAGTAAAATACAACCTTGAAACCCTAATGATAGGTCAATGTTACTATCCTCTAGATGAGATGTTAATTTCAGTGATTAATGTTATCAATCACATTTACAACTTTATTACATAATGAAACACTTATTTCATTGCCTAATTAGTTGTTTAAGATACACTTTAATAAACCTTTTATGCTGTTTAGTAAATATTTAAGCGGCAAGATTAATGACTGGAGATAATTGCTTATATTATGCTTAAGCCTCGCTTTGCTAAAATTTTAATCATACTAATACCCTTAACTTTAGTGGGTTGCTCGTCAATGAATCTTAATGATTTATTTTCAGGGTATAGTAAGCAAATGCAGGCCAGCCGATCCGCCCAACAAGCCGGGGACTTTACAAAGGCCGAAGCGGCACTGCCAAACGTTGGCAGCGGTCATAATAATTACGGTTTAAACCACCTAGAAAAAGGTCGGTTACAATTTTTAGCAAATAACTGGTCGAACAGTCAAAAGAATTTTGAAATTGCTCATCAGCAAATAGAAGCACAAGACCAAGCGGCAAAGATTCAGATTAGTAAGGGTCTTAAACAAGCCGGTGCGGTAGTGAGTAATGACAACGCCATTGCCTATCATATCCCAAGTTATGAACAAGGAATGTTACACACTTACCTGGCATTAGATTATTTATACCAAGGTAAATTAGAAGATGCTTTGGTAGAGGTCCGTCGCGCAAATTTAGTCCAAGAAAGAGCCTTAAAAGAACATCAAGATGAATTATTCGAGGCACAAGAGGAAATGTCGAAGCAAGGCATAAGTGGTGATAAATTAAACTCGGCTT
>CALJHL010000195.1 GCA_938075435.1 uncultured Thalassotalea sp.
AGGTAGTTGAACCAGGTACTCCAGCTTTAGCTGCGATTAGCGATCATTTTGGTGCTGATTTTATTTTAGCCGATGGTAGTTTAGACCGGGCGAAACTTCGTCAGCGAATATTTTCAAACCCTACCGATAAACAATGGTTAAATTCTCTGTTGCACCCGCTTATTCGTGAAACTATGCACCAGCAATGTTTACAAGCAAAAAGTGCTTATTGCTTTTTAGTGGCACCATTACTTATTGAAAATGGTATTCATAAAGCGGTAGATAAAGTGTTGGTTGTTGATGTAATGCCCGAAACGCAAATTGCCCGTACGATTGCTCGTGATAACAACACCGCTGAGCAAGTTGAAAAAATTTTAGCAGCGCAGGTAAGTCGTGAAACCCGCTTAGCTCATGCCGATTTTGTTCTCTATAACGACAGCAATAATGACAGCGATAACAACAATATTGAGCCCAATAACAACAATAAATCTACGGCAACTTTGAAAGAGCAGATCGAACTTTTACATCGTCAGTTTTTAAAATTAGTGGTTGCAGCTCGCTAGTATCAATTAGATCCACTTTAATGTCGCAAAAATAATGTTAGCCTTTGCCGGCATCTATGGTTAATATGCTATTGTTAACATCTTAAATTTAAACAATATTTATAAAATGACTGATATTCTGTATGAGCACCCACTTAATGAGCGGGTTCGAAATTATTTAAAACTCGAACAATTATTTGTTCAAGCTAGGTCGTGCCTTGCCAATGAGTTTGTCAGTAGTCATACATTATTTTTTAATGCCATATTTGCTATTTTAGATACTTTAGACCGAACCGATGTGCGTGGCGATGTTATTAAAGATTTAGAAAAGCTTGAACAAAACCTAATTCTTTGGTCAAAAGCTCCGCAAGTGAACAGCAAAGCCTTGCAGCTCAATTTAGAGCAGTCAAAAAATTTAACCACTAAGTTACGCTCTAAGCAGCCGGCTTGGTCGAGATTAAAAGACGATAAATTTTTAGACAGCATGCGCAAACGCTTTACCCTACAAGGTGCTTATTGCGGTTTTGATTTACCCGCCTTAGCTTTTTGGCTAAATCAACCGCCTATTTTTATTCAGCAAGATATTGATAAGTGGTTAGGCTCTTTGGCGAATATTGAACAAGCCCTGGTGCTTATATTAAAGTTTATTCGCCAACGTGCAGAGTTTACTGAAGTGCTTGCCAAAAACAGTTTTTATCAAGACAGCGGCGAAGGTTTAATATTACTGCGGATGAAGCTAAACGAAGGTGCTGATTACTTCCCAAGTGTCAGCGGCAATCGTTATCGTTATTCCATTCGCTTTATGGAACTTTGCGAAGAAAAGGGCCAACAATATGTTAGTAATACGGTGAGTTTTAAAATAGCTAAGTGTTAAGAGCGAGGAACGAGGTATTATCATCTTGGTTGTTTTAAGGTACACTGTATTTTTTACTTTTCCTGTATTTTATTTATGTCTACTCTTGTTAATTGCCCTAATTGTAAAGCTGAAGTTGTTTGGAATAGCCAAGCAGAGTTTCGTCCGTTTTGTTCAAAACGTTGCCAATTAATTGATCTAGGTGAATGGGCTGATGAAGGCCATAAAATTTCGCAACCGGTGCCAAGTGATCAACCCTTTACTGAAGAAATGCTTGATGCCTTAGAAGATGAGTTCCTGCAACATAATAAGTTTTTTGTCGAGCCCAAATAAGCCGTTGGTTGCTAACCTGTTGTTTAGCTACTTTATCATAACCTTAATTTCAAATTAATCGTACATTATTTAGCATTGCACAATATTACAATGTTTAGCATACTGGTTGTATGCTAATTAAAAAATAATAAACTAGCTCATACGGATTATGAAAAAATTACTGTTCGCTTTAATTGCAGGTATTGTAATTATTGCCTATTTAAACAATGCTCCACATGCTGATGATGTCAGTGTTGAGGCTGTTGCAGAACCTGAGATTAATCTTGACGACGCCAGTCCAGATGATTTACTGGCACTGGCGTTTAGAGTGACCAGTGAAGATTTAACGAATACCGCTAAACCGTCCTATTCGCCACAAAATCCAACTCAATCTACAAACCTACATACAAACCTACATACAAATCGACATACAAACCGACAAGCTAAAACCGCAAAGCAAACAACCGGCCGAGCGAGTATTAGTAAAATTGCCTACGCCTATAAAAATAGAAAATCAGATGTGCAAGTGCATAGTTACGGCACTGTATTAAAGGTTTTGACTGATGACTTAACTGGCTCTAGGCACCAACGTTTTATTGTTAAACTTGGCAACCAACAGAGTTTGTTAATCAGTCATAACATTGATTTATCATCTAAAATAAATAACTTAAAGCAAGGTGATTACGTCGAGTTTTACGGTGAATATGAATGGAATAACAAAGGCGGTTTAGTGCATTGGACTCATAAAGATCCGAAAGGTAAGCATGTTGATGGTTGGTTAAAGCATCAAAATCGGACTTATCAGTAGCCGTAAGGCTAAAAGCGTTAATGCATTAAAGCGGTAAGGCGCTACGCCAGTGTTCAGAGATCGCTTTGCTGAATTTGTTCGAGTATGGCAATATTTGCTTGCGGAAAATCTAACTCTAATAATTGTTGTTTACTAAACCACCCTTGCTCTTGGCCTTCTTGCGCACTGGGCTCACCAATAAACTGATCAACCAAAAACACTTCTAATAGTACTTGCTTGTCTGGGTAGTCGTGGCTAATTGCAATTAACGGTTGCATCGCTAGGGTGTCAATGGCGATTTCTTCTTGAAGTTCTCTGTGCAGCGCTTGATGGACAGTTTCATCCTTTTCCACCTTACCCCCTGGGAATTCCCATTTACCACCTTGATGAGTACTTGCAAGGCGCTTGGTGAGGAAGAATTGCTTGTCTTGGTATATAACGCCAACGGCGACGTGGACTCTTTTGCTCATGCTGGATAATTCACTCTTTGTTGATCCTGATTTCTGTATTCAATCATTGAATGAAATCAGGTGGATAAAAATATAGGCTGAGAAAATAAAAACCCGAAGTTGATTAATCAAGCTTCGGGTTTATTTCATTCACTGGGTAATACTCGGTTTAACCTTAAAGCTGTAAAGCTATTGAGCCTTAGTGCCTTAAAGCCTTAAAGCCTTAAAGCCTTAAAGCATTAGTGCATTAGTGCTTTAGTGCTTAAGCAAGTTTACCATGACATTGTTTGAATTTTTTACCAGAGCCACAAGGGCAAGGGTCATTACGACCAACACGTTTCATCGCCTTTTGATCTTCTGTTTGGCTGCTTGATTCATGAGTAAATTGCTTAGGTGCTTCTACCGCTTTACGGTTTTGCTCTTCTACCACTTCTACATCTGACTCTTGCTGAATACGCACTTTAGATAAAATACTGACCACGTCGAATTTTAAGTTATCTAGCATGTCGGTAAATAACTGGAATGATTCTTTTTTATATTCTTGTTTCGGGTTCTTTTGGGCATAGCCACGTAAATGAATACCTTGGCGCAAGTGATCCATTGCCGCTAGGTGTTCTTTCCAATGTGAATCTAAGCTTTGTAACATTACCGCTTTTTCAAACTGACGCAGTACATCTGGGCCAACTTGTAATTCTTTTTCAGAATAGGCAGTTTCAACGGCCGCCATGATCTTCTCACGTAGCGAGTCTTCGTGCAGCTTATCGTCTTCCTCTAGCCATTTTGCAATTGGTATATCTAAGGTTAACTCACCTTTAAATTGCTCTTCAAGACTAGCAACATTCCACATTTCTTCTAACGATTGTGGTGGAATGTGGGCTGATATCATGCCTGAAATGACATCTTCACGAATTGCCGCGATGGTTTCACCGATATCGCCTTCGTCGAGTAACTCATTACGTTGTTCATAAATAACTTTACGTTGATCATTCGCAACATCATCGTATTCAAGTAATTGCTTACGCATATCGAAGTTACGACCTTCAACTTTACGTTGGGCGTTTTCAATAGAGCGAGTAACCCAAGGGTGTTCTATTGCTTCACCGTGTTCCATCCCCAATTTACGCATCATCCCGGCAATACGCTCAGAAGCGAAGATACGCATCAAGCTATCTTCCATTGACAGATAAAAACGAGTTGAACCTGGATCACCTTGACGACCTGAACGACCACGTAATTGGTTATCGATACGACGTGATTCGTGACGCTCGGTAGCAACAATGTGTAAGCCACCAATCTCTAAAACTTTATTGTGTTCAACTTGCCAAGCTTCAGTGACTTTAGCAATGTTGGCTTCACTTTGATCTTTAAGTTTGGCAAGTTCAGCACCTAAATTACCACCCAATACAATATCGGTACCACGACCGGCCATATTGGTGGCAATGGTTACCGCATTGATTTTACCGGCATTGGCAACAATTTCTGCTTCTTCAGCATGGAATTTGGCATTAAGTACTTTATGCTTAATTTTGGCTTTACGTAAAATGTTTGATAAAAACTCAGAGGTTTCAATACTTATGGTACCGACCAATACTGGTTGGCCACGTTCTACACAGTCTTTGATGTCTTCAATAACCGCTTCGTATTTTTCTTCCGCTGTAAGGTAAATTAAGTCGGATAAATCTTTACGGATCATATCGCGATTGGTTGGTACGATTACCGTTTCTAAACCATAAATATGACTAAACTCGTACGCTTCAGTGTCAGCGGTACCTGTCATGCCCGCTAGCTTGTCGTATAAACGGAAAAAATTTTGAAAGGTAATTGACGCTAAGGTTTGGTTTTCATTTTGAATATTAACGTGTTCTTTGGCTTCAATTGCTTGATGCAAGCCTTCAGACCAACGACGACCTTCCATAGTACGGCCGGTATGTTCGTCAACAATAACGATTTCGTCGTCTTTAACAATGTAATCAATGTCTTTTTGGAATAATTTATGGGCACGCAAGGCGGCCATAACATGGTGTAATAACGCAATATTACCCGCGGCATATAATGAATCACCCGGCTGGATCAAGCCGCGTTCGGTTAATACTTCTTCAACTCGAACCTGACCACCTTCGGTTAAGTACACTTGCTTTGATTTTTCATCAATCGT
>CALJHL010000196.1 GCA_938075435.1 uncultured Thalassotalea sp.
TGAGCAGCGTAAGATGTTAATTGTTACCGGTCCTAATATGGGTGGTAAATCCACCTATATGCGGCAAACTGCACTAATAGTGTTACTCGCTCATGTCGGCAGTTATGTCCCAGCAGAAGCCGCTGAGATAGGTATTGTTGATCGGATATTTACCCGTATTGGTGCTTCTGATGATTTAGCCAGTGGTCGCTCGACGTTTATGGTAGAAATGACTGAAACTGCAAATATCTTGCATAATGCCAGTGAATCATCATTAGTATTATTAGATGAGATTGGTCGTGGTACCAGTACTTATGATGGTTTATCTTTAGCCTGGGCATGTGCTGAATTTCTGGCAACTAAAACGAAGGCATTTACCCTGTTTGCCACCCATTATTTTGAATTAACCAAACTAGCGGAGCAATTAGACAATCTGGCAAATATTCACCTTGATGCTATCGAACACGATGATGCCATTGTATTTATGCATGCCGTACAAGAAGGCGCCGCGAGTAAAAGTTTTGGCTTGCAAGTAGCACAACTAGCCGGTGTACCCAAAGCAGTTATCAAACGAGCAAAACAACGATTGAGCGAATTAGAAAACCAGCAGGCACCATCAATAATAACAGCCCCGAGAGAACTACAACTAGACTTACTGAACGAAGAACATCCAATAATTAGTGAGTTAAAATCTATTGATGAAAATGATTTAACCCCGAAACAAGCGTTAGATTTGTTATATCATTTGAAAGCTCAACTGTAGCGAGAAGTTTAACCTTAGTTGTGCAAATTTATCGACAAAAAAACCAGCGAGTTAGCTGGTTTTAATTTCTCTCCTACAATAGTGAGAATATATTAAGCTCGGAATAAAGCTTCGATAGATAAATTTTGTGCACTAAGAATATCACGCAAGCGTTTTAATGCTTCCACTTGAATTTGTCTTACCCGCTCACGAGTTAAACCTATTTCAGTGCCCACATCTTCCAAGGTCGCCGGCTCATATCCTAGCAAACCAAATCGTCTTGCTAATACTTCTCGTTGTTTGGAATTAAGTTCATTTAACCAATGAACAATATTCTGTTTTATATCATCGTTTTGTAAATTAGATTCCGGACCATGACTTTTCTCATCGGCAATAACATCCAATAAGGCTTTTTCTGAGTCACCGGCAAATGGCGTGTCGACAGATGTAATGCGCTCATTTAACTTCAGCATTTTACTTACGTCGGCAACAGGGACATCAAGTTTCATGGCAATGTCATCTGCGGTAGGTTCATGATCAAGTTCTTGAATTAACTCACGTGCTGCCCGTAAATAAACATTAAGTTCTTTAACCACATGGATTGGCAGGCGAATAGTACGGGTTTGGTTCATGATCGCCCGTTCTATGGTTTGGCGTATCCACCAAGTGGCATACGTAGAGAATCTAAAACCACGTTCAGGGTCGAATTTTTCAACGGCTCGAATTAGGCCAAGGTTGCCTTCTTCGATTAAATCTAATAATGGTAAACCACGGTTATTGTAACGACGGGCAATTTTAACAACTAGCCTAAGATTACTTTCAATCATTCTGGCTCTCGAAGCTTCACAACCTTTTAGGGCTTTGCGTGAAAAATAAACTTCTTCTTCTGCTGTCAGTAGCGGTGAAAAGCCTATTTCACTTAGATACATTTGTGTCGCATCTAAATTTGATGATGGCTCATCTGCTGCAATGTTTTCCGATTTTTCGGTAACGGGTGCTGCTTTTCCAGGTTTAACTGCTTCTATTATTTTATCCATTGATATCTCCCAATACTCCGCGGAATTATTATTAAACTTTCACAAAAAACGCCTCTTATTAGCTAATTAATATTATTATTATTTCGGTAAATACCGTTGTGGATTTACCGATTTACCCCTAAATCGTATTTCAAAGTGCAACATGATTTTATTAGTACCCGTGTTACCCATTTTTGCTATTACATGGCCTGCCTTTACCGTTTGCTGCTCTTTTACTAGCAGTTGGTCGTTATGGGCATAAGCACTTAGATAATCATCGTTATGCTTTATTATTATTAGGTTACCGTAACCACGTAATGCATTACCAGCGTATACAACTAAACCATCGGCAGAAGCTTTGATTTTTTGGCCTTTTTTACCGGCTATATCAATGCCTTTATTACCTTGGGCAGCTGCTGAGAATTTTGAAATGATCCGACCTTTAACTGGCCATTGCCACAGTTTTACTTTCTGTGTCAATGAAGGTACTTTTACATGACTAAATTCTGCGCTTGTTTTATCACCATACTCCGCTGTTTTTTCATTTGCAACAACTTTTCGGTCACTTTTTGAGCTGTTTTTACTGCTGGAATTAGGCTTAGGTTTTGCTGGATGGCTGGAAGTAGCAGTATTGCTGTGTTTACCATTTAAATTAAGGATCTGACCAGGAAAAATTTGATAAGGAGATTTTAAATTATTAATTGCCGCTAAATTTCTGACATCGTTGCCAGAACGCCAAGCAATCGAATATAAGGTTTCACCGGCTTTTACTTTATACTGTTGGGCTTTAATTGATACTTTATTAGCGTTATTCGTGGCAGTTGAGCCACTTAAAGTAACCACTGGCGCGGCCCGAGTACGATCCGCACAACCGCTTAGCAATAACAAACTGCTAATTAAGCTCGCAGTTAGTACTTTTGAAATATCCTTGAAAATAAAGTAGTCCATTGATTATATTATATTTATTGTAATTATTATTGAAAGATAAAGTAGAGTACGACAATAATTGCAACAAGTCCCCACCCAATTATGTCTATGCTATTGCGAATTTTCTGCTCCATCGGCGCACCACCCCAACGAATTAAACCAGCCACTAAAAAGAAGCGCATGCCACGACCAATGGTCGACGCGATTAAAAATGGAATAAATAACATCTGTAAGAAACCAGCGCTTAAGGTAAATACCTTATAAGGGATAGGAGAAAAGCCAGCTAAAAACACTACCCAAACACCGTATTGTTCAAACCAAGCCATTGCATGTTCGAATTTCGCCATGTATCCAAACTCAATTAAGGTTGGCTGGATCAGCGGCTCAAACAGCATATAACCAAGTAAATACCCCACTACACCACCAATTACCGATGAAACAGTTGTTAATGTAGCTAAATGCCAGGCGCGCTGCGGTTTAGATAACACCATAGGCGCCAACAAAACATCTGGAGGAATTGGAAAAAATACTGATTCAGCAAACGTTAGCACCACTAAAGCGTGTGGTGCAAACCTGTGCTCGGCCCAATGCATAGTCCATTTATATAGGGCTGAAAATATTTTCATAATAATTCACCTGGCACCAGTGGTACAAAACGCACGGCTTCAATCCTTTGTTTAATAAAATTATCTCCTTCGCGGCGTATTAATTTCAATACTTGCGCTTGTTCGCCCACCGGGATTATTAACTTACCACCGTCGGCTAACTGATTCAGTAACTGTTGTGGTATTTCACTCGCCGCCGCCGTAACGATTATCGCACTGTAAGGGCCTTTACTTGCCCAGCCTTGCCAGCCATCACCATGTTTCATCGAAACATTATGTAAATCTATTTTTTGTAAACGCCGTTTTGCTTGCCATTGTAACGACTTGATCCGTTCAACGGTAAATACCCGTTCAAATAATTGTGCCAAGATAGATGTTTGATAACCTGAGCCGGTACCAATCTCTAGGACACTATCATAATTATTTTCGGCTAAGATTAATTCGGTCATTTTAGCAACGATATAAGGCTGCGAAATTGTTTGTCCTTGGCCAATTGGCAATGCCGTATTGTCATAGGCTTTGTGGGCTAAAATTTCTGGCACAAAACTGTGCCTAGGGGTATTAGCAATTGCCTGTAATACCCGTATATCGGTTATTCCAGCAGCTCTAAGTTGCTGTGCTAATAACTCACCACTTCGCTGAGATTTACCACTAATACTTTGTCCTAGTCTCATAATGTGAGCTCACTCATCCATTCAGTCATTTGTTGCATGCTTTTATATGCGGTCATATCTACCGTTAAAGGGGTTATTGATGCGTAACCATTAGCTATCGCATAAAAGTCGGTACCTTCACCACAATCTTGTTCACTACCCAAAGTTCCATACCAATAAATATCACGCTGCCATGGGTCAACCATTTTACGCATAGTTTCGGCTTTATGGCGATTTCCAAGTCGAGTTACCATAATACCTTTTAATTGCCCTAAAGGAATATCAGGTACGTTGATATTTATAATTTGATCTGCCGGCAAAGGGTGCTGCTGTAAACGTTTAATGATTTTAGCTGCAACTACCGCCGCGGTTTGGTAATTTTGTTCGTTTTTGCCAACTAATGACACTGCAACCGCGGGTAACCCCATATGCCGGCCTTCGGTTGCCGCAGCAACTGTGCCAGAGTACAACACATCGTCGCCTAAATTTGCACCATTATTTATTCCCGCCACCACTAAATCTGGCTGGCCGGTAAATAATTGGCTTATGCCTAAATGAACGGAGTCAGTTGGCGTGCCATTAACAGAAATAAAACCATTGGCGAGCGTTTGCGCTCGCAAAGGATTTAACAAGGTTAACGAATTACTGGCGCCACTGCAGTTACGATCAGGGGCAATAACCATAGTTGTTGCAAATTTACTTAATTCGTCGTTTAACACACGGATGCCAAGAGCATTGACGCCATCGTCATTACTAACCAATATTTTCATTCTAAATCAGTCCAAAACAATTAATCATGGTGAGAGGCACTTGCCATATCTTGGTAGTCAAGCAACTCTCTTAAAATGGTGGTAGCAAAGCAGCCTGCGGGTAAAAAGAAACTAACCACCGCGATATCTGCTTCGATTTGTAAACGCGCCTCACTTACTTGTAAACTGAGCTTACGGCGCTCTTGTTTTAATCCAAAGCGCCCAAGCCCGGTAGCAATATCCTCATGCTGCGCGGCAATTGATTGTTCAATGGCTAATGTTTGTTGCGTTGCAAGGGATTCGCCAGCCCCCCATAAGGGCGCGGTAATGTCGATGTCTTTCTCAGCTAGGCGACGATATATTTCATCATCAAGCTCGTCTGCTTGAAAAACCGAGCGGCTGCCTTCAAGCATAAATACATCACCCTTAATAGGTTGGAGAAACTTCTGCAAGGCAATCCGTTCAGCTACGATAGCATTATATAAATATGAACGCGCTGCTGATAAATAAAAACCACGTTTCTTTTTGTCTTTAACTTTCTTGCCGGCAAATAATTCTCGAGCAGCATTAATATTATTGCCATCAATGCCAAAGCGTTGTTCACCAAAGTAATTAGGAACGCCCTGCTCTACTACTTGAGCAAAACGCTCTTTAAAAGCGTTAATATCAGTAACATTGCGCAGCGTTAATTGAAAGTAGTTACCTATTAAAGCGCCGTTTTTTAATTTTTTGTTATGGCGTTGATAACTTAAGACTTCGACCCCTTCAATATCTAGATCTGACAAGTCGTATTCGGTTTTACCCGGTAGGTGAACGCCAAAGGATTGCTCTGTCACTGCATTGCGATCTTTTAAACCGGCATACGAAACCAGCGCTTCTTTTACTTTAAAATACTTAGCTAATTGTCGAGCAACAAATAGGGTATTGGCGCCAATTTTACGAATATGGATAATTAAATGTTCGCCTTCGCCAGAAGGCGTAAATGGTAAACGCTCAAACACTAAAAAATCTTCTACTGTTGAACGTAAGTCCCCCTGACTAGAGGGTTTGCCATATAAATAAGGTAACTCTACTACTGGATTAGTCATTATACACTGCTCAAAGCTATCTTAGCCTGCAACAAGGTAACCGCATGTACTGAGATACCTTCTTGGCGACCTTCAAAACCTAATTTTTCGGTGGTGGTGGCTTTAACATTAACATTGTCGATAGCCGTTTGCAGATCGGCGGCCAAATTGGCGCGCATCGCTAATAAGTGTGGCGCCATTTTCGGCGCTTGTGCCACTATAGTAATATCTACATTGCCTATTTCATAATTGCCTTGTTGCATCAACATCACCACATGGCGCAGTAATATTCTGCTACTGATATTTTCGTAACTGGCGTCGGTGTCCGGAAAATGATTGCCTATATCTCCCAAACACAAGGCGCCAAGAATGGCATCACACAATGCGTGAATTGCAACATCGCCATCGGAATGGGCTAAAAAACCTTGGTTATAATCAATGTTAACACCGGCTAACACTATCGGTCCGGCACCACCAAATTTATGGACATCGAATCCATGACCTATCCGCATAAAAAACCCTCGACTTCGGTTAATAAAAACAAATCAGCACATAAATCTATGAACCCATTAATTCCATGACCTATCCGCATACATTGTACTCTTGCTGACTGAGAATGAATTTAGCCAAGTTTAAATCACTTGGGCGTGTAATTTTTATATTATCTTCACGACCACTAACAATAAAACTTGCAAGCCCCATCGCTTCAATGGCCGAGGCTTCATCGGTAATGACTAGGTTGTTAAGCAAAGCAGTTTCCAAGGCGAGTTGTAACTCATCATGTTTAAACATTTGTGGCGTTTGCGCATGCCAAAGGTTTTCACGATTTTCAGTTCGTAATATTTGGAGCTGGTTATTACTGCGCTTCATGGTATCTCGAACTGGCGTCGCTAATATTGCACCGCTTTGCTTGTTACAACAAAAATCGATTAAATTGTCAATGTCTTGGTGGCTAATGCATGGCCTAGCCGCATCATGAACTAGCACCCAAGAATCTGATGGCTCTAAGCCCTCAAAATTTAGGGCTTTAAGCCCAGCTAACACAGAATCACAGCGTTCTTTACCACCAACAACGGTGCTAATTGCTGGGTTTTTGGCAATATTGAGTTGCGAAAAAATCGGATCTTCTTTCGCTAAAACAACCACAATTCTCGATATTTTAGGATGAGATAATAACCGTTGCAGAGTATGTTCAATAATGCAGATATTATCAATTTTAAGATATTGCTTAGGGTAATCACTGTTCATACGTTTACCGATACCGGCAGCAGGAACAACAATTGTAAATTGTTGGGGGATGATGGCTTAGTCCTCTTTGGGAATTACTCGGAAAAATGTTTCTCCGTCTTTGATCATGCCTAGTTCATTTCGGGCTCGTTCTTCAACTGCTTGTAAGCCATTTTTAAGATCGTCAATATCCGCATAAATGACTTTATTGCGCTGTACTAGCTGGTCATTTTGTTGCTGTTGATGTTGTACATTTTCTTTTAACGCCAGATAATCTGCCACACTATTTTTTCCGAACCAAAGCCGGTGCTGTAACAGCAACAAAAACAATATTAAGATAATCGTAATAATACGCATGCTAAGAAATTCTTATATTTTTAATCAAATTGGCGTAATCCATACACAGTGGCGTATGCAAGCTCCTATTCTATTCAAAAAACGCTAACATTTAAAGGTGTTGGTACCCGTAAATTTCGCCAATTGATCTGACAAGACAATAATAACTCTCGTAACGACAAGGTAAGCGGTTGAGTTTTATTCATTCCTTGCCATTGATGGCCGCTACAAGCAGCAACAAATACTTTTTTAGTGGGCTTTAATAACGTTAAATTTGCGTCCTGATGCATGGTTTCATTAAGAACATTAAACCAGCCACAATAATTTGTTCTAAAACGCGAATTTTCGGTATCGATTTTATCTATACAATCGACAATTATTTTACGAGAAGTTTTACTGGTAACAAGCACTGGCACCACTAGACCAAGAACTAACGTATTAATTTGATACCAATTCTGAATGTCAGTTATGGTTTGTTCTTTGCTTGGTAATTGCTTAGCTTGTTTCATTGACCAACTGGCATTTTGTAGGTCGAGTAATAGCGGGCTTTCGGCGGCTAACATAGAATCAGCAGTACGTTTAATATAATAGGGAAGGCTTTTTAATTTTCCTTGGACTTGTTGTACGCAACTATACTCTTCGCTGGCTATGACCTTTAATTCACGCTCATACATGGCATTACACAGTTCCGAAAACTGGGCAGTGGCTGCTGATGAATGTGCAAGTAAGTCGTAAACCATAAACTGATACCAATCAAATCATACCCAATAAGGGTTAATTAAAGACAAGAAAATAATTATATTAAAAGCAAATGCTGAAAAATTAATCTATATGATTAAATAATAACAAAAAAAAACCACTCTAACGAGTGGCCTTTCTAAATAGATAGTAAATTACCTATTGATACTTTTCATAAATAAGCGGTGAATACTTATTGACCTTTAATTTCACTACGGCCGTTATAAATAGCATTTTCACCTAAGAACTCTTCAATACGTAATAATTGATTATACTTAGATACACGGTCAGAACGACAAAGTGAACCAGTTTTAATTTGTCCGGCAGCAGTACCAACGGCTAAATCAGCAATAGTTGCATCTTCTGTTTCACCACTACGATGTGAAATAACAACAGTAAAACCAGCATCTTTCGCCATGTTTATTGCATTTAAGGTCTCGGTTAATGTTCCGATTTGGTTAAATTTAATCAGAATAGAGTTACCAATACCGTTGTCGATACCACGTTTTAATATTTTCGTGTTGGTTACGAATAAATCATCACCAACCAATTGTACTTTATCGCCAATTTTATCGGTAAGTACTTTCCAGCCAGCCCAATCACTTTCGTCAAGACCATCTTCAATAGACAAAATTGGGTAACGTACCGATAAATCGGCTAAGTAATCAGCGAATTGTTCCGAGTTAAATTGCTTTCCTTCACCGGCCAGGTCATAAACACCGTTTTTATAAAATTCAGAAGCTGCGCAATCTAATGCTAAGGTTACGTCTTCATTCATTACATAACCGGCAGCACTTACTGCGTTTTCAATTAACGCCAAGGCTTCTTCGTTTGAGGCTAGGTTAGGTGCAAAACCACCTTCATCACCAACAGCGGTATTTAAACCTTTAGCGCTTAATTCTTTTTTCAGCTGATGGAAAATTTCAGCCCCCATGCGTAATGCTTCACGGAAACTTTTAGCACCCACTGGTTGGATCATAAACTCTTGAATATCAACGTTGTTGTCGGCATGCTCGCCACCGTTCAGAATATTCATCATAGGTACTGGCATTGAGTACTGGCCAGAAGTACCATTTAAATCGGCTATGTGTTCGTATAGCTCAACGCCTTTATCATTGGCTGCAGCTTTTGCTACCGCTAAAGAAACAGCTAAAATAGCGTTAGCACCAAATACTTCTTTGTTTTCGGTACCGTCAAGATCTATCATTATTTGAT
This sequence comes from uncultured Thalassotalea sp., assembly GCA_938075435.1. GTDB lineage: Bacteria > Pseudomonadota > Gammaproteobacteria > Enterobacterales > Alteromonadaceae > Thalassotalea_A. The sequence goes on from CALJHL010000196.1 coordinate 9,255, forward strand.
CTAGTGCAGCTTGCTCTAAGGCATTTTTGCCAATTAATGCCGGAGCGATTACATTATTTACCGCTGCAACCGCTTTTAATACACCCTTACCTAAATAACGAGCTTTATCGCCATCACGTAATTCAAGTGCTTCTCGAGAACCAGTAGAGGCACCTGAAGGAGCACAAGCTCGACCAAATGCACCCGATGCTAAACGCACATCAGCTTCTACAGTAGGGTTACCACGAGAATCCATAATTTCGCGTGCAATAATTTTAACTATTTCCGACATATCAACCTCAAAATTGTTTTTTAATATATACCTAAGCTACCTGAACATGCTGATTTCTTGGCGGCGGGTAGCAAGTAACTTGGGTATCATACTAATTTTTTAGCGCATTGCTAGACTATTTTTTGACTACTAAAGACATAAAATGCATATATAATTTTTGTTGTTTAACTGTTCTTTTTCACCGTTATGATCAAAGTAGACCAAGTTCGAGCGCAACTACAGGCTAGTCCCGCGGCATGTATGTTTATTAGTACGTTAATAACAATAAAGCCGCGACAAACTTGTCGCGGCTTTTGCTTAAATTATTTTTCAACTAATTTTTGATGTTCATAAGCGGCGGCAACAAAACTGGCAAATAATGGATGGCAGTCACGCGGTGTTGAATTAAACTCCGGATGGAACTGACCAGCAACAAACCAAATATGCTCAGGCAGTTCGATCATTTCTACCAATTTTTTATCGGCGGATAAACCAGAGAACACCAATCCTGCTTTAACCAAATCGGCACGGAAGTTATTGTTAACCTCATAACGATGACGGTGACGCTCAAAAATACTTTCGCTACCGTAAATTTCGGCGGCTTTGGTACCTTTAATTAAATGACAAAGCTGTGAACCTAAACGCATAGTGCCACCTAAGTCAGAATTTTCACTACGAATTTCTAACTGACCAGCTTCATCTAACCATTCTTCAATTAAACCCACCACTGGATGTTCAGTTTTGGTGTTGAATTCAGTTGAATTAGCATCCGTCATATTGGCAACATTACGTGCGAATTCAATTAACGCAACTTGCATACCTAAACAAATTCCAAAATATGGCACATTGTTTTCACGGGCATACTTAGCGGTAGCAATTTTACCTTCAACGCCACGTTCACCAAAGCCACCAGGCACTAATAATGCATCAACGCCTTGCAAAACTTCAGCACCTTTCGACTCGACACTTTGTGAATCAATATATTTGATTTTTACGGTTAACTGATTGCTAATGCCAGCGTGCTTTAAGGCTTCATTGACCGATTTGTAAGCGTCAGGTAATTCAATATATTTACCAACCATACCTATGGTGACTTCACCCTTAGGATTGGCTTCATGGAACAATACTTGTTCCCATTCGTGTAAATCAGCTTCTGGAGCATCAATACCAAATCGCTCACAGACAATATCATCAATACCTTGAGCTTTAAGAATTGCCGGTATTTTATAAATACTGTCAACATCACGCATTGAAACAACAGCTTTCTCAACAACGTTGGTAAACAAAGCAATTTTAGCTCGCTCATTGTTAGGAATGGCACGTTCACTACGACAAACTAAAATATCAGGAAAAATACCAATCGAACGCAGTTCTTTAACAGAATGCTGGGTTGGTTTAGTTTTAATTTCACCCGCTGCCGCCATATATGGCACCAAGGTCAGGTGCATGAACATTGCACGTTCACGGCCTACTTCGGTACCTAATTGACGAATAGCTTCTAAAAATGGTTGTGATTCAATATCACCTACTGTGCCACCAATTTCAACCATAGCAACATCAAAGCCTTCCGCACCTTCAATTACTCGACGCTTTATGTCATTAGTAATATGTGGGATAACTTGAATTGTGGCACCAAGAAATTCACCTCTACGCTCACGCGCTAAGATGCCTTGATAAATACGACCGGTAGTAAAGTTATTTTTCTTGGTCATTTTGGTACGTATAAAACGTTCGTAATGCCCCAAATCTAAATCAGTTTCAGCACCGTCATTGGTAACAAAAACTTCGCCATGTTGAATTGGACTCATGGTACCGGGATCCACATTAATGTATGGATCAAGTTTTAGCATGGTTACTTTCAACCCTCTGGCTTCTAAAATAGCGGCCAAAGATGCTGCGGCAATGCCTTTACCAAGGGATGATACAACCCCGCCTGTTACAAAAATATATCTAGTTGTCATTTGATGCCCAGAAAAAAGGAGTTTACAGAAAATTGTGTGCTGTAGTGTGTGCTAACAATGTAGCAAGACGGGGCGCAATTCTAACAAAAACCATCGACCACGACAATACCAATTAGTTTATTCGTTATACTTTATGCTATAAAGTTAACAAACTTAAAGATAGACAAAAATTATGTATTCTCAACAGCAGCTTATGATAAAAGCAAAAAATCGTGGATTTCATTTGATCACCGTTGAAATTATTGAACAATTACCACAATTAGCCAGTATCGATGTTGGACTACTGCATTTGTTTTTGCAGCATACCTCGGCATCAATAACGATTAATGAAAATGCCGATCCGACAGTAAGAGCCGATCTGGAACAGCAT
>CALJHL010000197.1 GCA_938075435.1 uncultured Thalassotalea sp.
AACTCTTGGCCTTTATGATAAATTCGAGTTTCCGGGGAGTTTAAATATTTAGGGGTTGCATCATCCAATACTCGACCACCAAAACCAACTACCCGGCCACGCTTATCTTTGATGGGAAACATTACTCGGCCGCGAAAACGATCGTAAGGACGATTTTTATCCCCCTGAATCGCCATGCCTAAGTCAACCAATTGAATTGACGCTTCGCTGTTAGTACCAAACAAGTTCATCATGCCATCCCAACTGTCGGCGGCAAAGCCAATACCAAATTTTTTGACTATTTCGCCGGTTAAACCTCGCCCTTTGAGATAGTCGATAAAGGCTTTAGCGTCGCTATGAGTTTTTAAATTTTGTTGGTAGAACTGGCTAATTTTGCCTAATAACTCATAGTCGTCTTGTTTTTGCTTATGTACTATTTGTTGACGGCGCTGCTCTGCTGGGCTTTTGGTGGATTCTTCACGTTCAACCTCCATGCCATTATAACCGGCAAGTTCTTCAATCGCATCGACAAACTCTAACCGCTCGTATTCCATAATAAAGCTAATGGCGTTACCGTGCGCACCGCAACCAAAGCAATGATAAAATTGTTTATCTCGACTTACGGTAAATGAGGGGCTTTTTTCGCCATGGAAAGGGCAACAGGCTTGGTAGTTTTTACCTGCTTTTTTTAGTTTAACTTTAGAGTCAACTAAATCAACGATATCGGTACGAGCTAGAAGGTCGTCGATAAATGTACGTGGGATCATACCGGCCATAAATTAAGCAGAAATATTCGTTAGGAAATTGAAATTATATTGTTTTTTTTACTATAACAGATGTAAAAATATTTCTATACAGCTATAAAAAAACCGTGCATACCTAAGTAAACACGGTTTTCAAAATAGACTCAATTACATTATGAGTTTAAAGTTGTTCTTACTTGGCTGCTTACCTGACCTAAATCAGCTTTGCCTTGCATTTTCGGTTTTAAAATGGCCATTACTTTACCCATGTCAGCCATAGATGCTGCACCGGTTTCGGTAATTGCTGCTAAAATTAATTCGTTAATTTCAGCACTCGTTAATGCCTGCGGTAAAAACTCTTCTAACACTGTAATTTCAGCTTGCTCGCTTGCTGCTAATTCATCACGTCCACCTTGAGTGAACATGGTAACAGACTCTTTGCGTTGTTTAATCATTTTACTAATTAAGGCAAGGATCTCTGTTTCAGACATATCTTTTTGATTGTCTATTTTAGCAAGCTTGATAGACGACAGTGCCATACGAATTACGCCAAGACGAGGTTTGTCTTTGGCACGCATAGCATCTTTCATCTCTTCGTTGAGTTGACTAAGCAAACCCATAACTAAAACTTATTACCTAAGTTCTAGTATAAACGAACGCGACGAGCGTTTTCGCGAGAAACTTTTTTAGCGTGACGCTTAACAGCTGCAGCTTTTTTACGCTTACGTTCCCAAGTTGGTTTTTCAAAAGATTCGCGACGACGAACTTCTGATAAGATACCTGCTTTTTCACATGAACGTTTAAAACGACGTAAAGCTACGTCAAACGGTTCGTTCTCTCTTACTTTAATTACTGGCATTTGTGCCCTCACCTCTAGTGAATACTGGGATACTTGGAAATATTTAACCAAGTAGATTAAAATTGGTGCAGCATTTTAATCTGAATGCAGCGACCATGTAAAGTTTTAAATGGCTTTTTATTTAAAAGCAGTGGTTAATTTGCAATTTCGGCGCTATGATCCGATAAAAATTACTAGCGGACGAATATAAATGCGAATTTTAGGTATTGAAACCTCATGTGACGAAACGGGAATTGCTATCTTTGATGAAGACAAAGGTATATTAGCGCATCGTTTGTATTCACAAATTGCTGTGCATGCCGACTATGGTGGTGTTGTCCCTGAGTTGGCGTCACGCGATCACGTTCGTAAAACCATCCCTTTGATTAATGAAGCCTTGGCAGAAGCTGGACTTACCCCAGCCGATTTAGACGGCGTTGCTTATACTGCCGGTCCAGGTCTAGTCGGAGCCTTACTCGTCGGTTGTTCAATTGGTCGCTCACTTGCTTATGGCTGGGATTTGCCCGCTGTGCCTGTGCATCATATGGAAGGCCACTTATTAGCGCCGATGCTTGAAGATGATGTTCCCGAATTTCCATTTGTGGCGTTATTAGTATCTGGTGGCCATACCATGATGGTTCGAGTTGATGGCATTGGTAAGTATGAGTTGCTCGGTGAATCAGTTGATGACGCCGCTGGTGAAGCCTTTGATAAAACCGCTAAGTTGTTAGGTTTAGATTACCCAGGCGGACCTGTATTAGCTAAAATGGCCGAACAAGGCACGCCGGGGCGTTTTAAATTTCCTCGGCCAATGACCAACAAACCAGGCTTAGATTTTAGTTTTTCTGGGCTTAAAACTGCGGCAGCGGTAACCATTCGTAAAGAAGATGACAGTGCCCAAACCAAAGCTGATATCGCTTATGCGTTTCAGGAAGCGGTTATTGATACCCTAGCGATTAAATGTCGCCGCGCCCTTGAACATTGTGGTTTAAACCGTTTAGTGATTGCCGGTGGTGTTAGTGCGAATCATGCATTACGTGAAAAATTAGCGGCAACTATGGCAAAGCTAAAAGGTCAAATTTATTACCCTCGGCCAGAGTATTGTACCGATAATGGCGCGATGATCGCCTTTGCGGGAATGCAGCGTTTAAAATCTGGGGTACATAATGACTTAACGTTTAAAGCCAACCCTAGGTGGCCGTTAGACTCTTTAGATCCTGTTTAAATGGCGGTGATTAACAGCCGATGTAAATAACAGAGTACTCGCTTAAACCAACAACGCAGCTTAACGGCTGCGTTTTTTTTAGTTGAATTTGTCTTCGGTGCCGGTTAATAATCGCCAAATATTACTACGGTGTCTGATTAAAATAAGAATGGCCAGCATAGCAACTGCCGGAGTATATAACGGTTTTATTAGCCAGCTATACAAAGGCGCCAAAGAGACGGTAATAATAGCCGCAAGTGAAGAGTATTTAGTGGTTTTCGCCACCACCAACCAGGTAATAACTAAAACCGCAGCAAAACTCCAACTTACCGGTGCTAAAGCACCAAAGGCGGTAGCAACTGCTTTACCTCCTTTAAACTGGAAAAATATCGGATACATGTGCCCTAAGCATGCGGCAATAGCAATAAGGCCTAAATGCCAAGGCTCTAAACCTAGAAAGAAGGCTCCATAAACAGGGATGGTGCCTTTTAGTACGTCAAATAGTAATACCGCAATCGCTGTCGGTTTATTGCTCATTCGCAAAACATTAGTGGCACCAGGGTTTTTGGAACCTTGAGTTCGAGGATCAGGCAAGCCACGCAGTTTGCAAATTAATATAGCGCTAGATAGTGAGCCCAATAGGTAGGCTGCAATTATTATGCATAGGGTTATCAATAACAAATTGCCTCCTCTGTTGATTTTAGTTACCGATAAATTACAGCGTTGTATGCTTGATTTATAGGCAGTTTACATATTTTCCCATTCTAACAGTGTAATTGGTGGTTTTTCTACCTCTGAATAAGGTAATATTGCAGCTTAATTTTAACGAGTGGCTATTTTAGCCAAAAAGCTTTGAAATCATGGATATTGTTTTTATTGAAGGTTTGCATGTTCAAACTACTATTGGTTATTACCAGTGGGAAAAAGAAATTAAACAGTTGCTGATCTTTGATCTGCAAATGGGCACCGATATACGTGCTGCTGCCGATAATGATGAATTAGCAAAAACCATTGATTACGCGGAAATATCTACCCTAATTGCCGAATTCGCCAATGCCAAAGTTGTCGATTTATTGGAAACTCTTGCCGAAGGCTTGGCCGCTAAATTATTAGCAGAGTATCCAATTAAATGGTTAAAATTAAAAATTTCAAAACCGCAAGCAGTGAGCGAAGCACAAGCTGTAGGCGTTATTATTGAACGTGGAAGTCGCACTTAATGGCTAAAGTATATATTTCTATTGGCAGTAATATTGATCGTGAACGGCAAATTATTGCTGGGGTAGATTCCTTAAAAGCAAAGTTTGGCGAGATTGAACTTTCATCTGTTTATGAGTGTGAGCCGGTTGGTTTTGTTGGTGACTATTTTTATAATTTGGTTGCTATGGTAAACACCAATGCAACGCCAGCAGAAATTGGTCAATTTTTAAAAGATGTAGAAAAGGATCTCGGTCGAGTCGACTTTACCAAAAAGTTCAGTGCCCGCAAGATGGACCTAGATATTTTACTGTATGACGATTTAGTCATCGACTACCCAGTGCAATTACCTCGAGATGAAATCCCTAAAAATGCTTATGTACTGCAACCCCTAGCCGAAATCGCTGGAGAGTTGCTACACCCAATATTAAAACAGAGTTATGCGGCGCTGTGGCAACAATACAATAAATCGACCCAAATACTAAGGAAAGTGCCGTTTACCTGGCCGACAAACTAAGATGACCACCTTTGAAATTTTTATCTTGGCCCTGATCCAAGGCCTAACTGAATTCTTACCTATTTCCAGCTCCGCGCACTTAATTTTACCCTCGCAATTATTGGGGTGGGCTGATCAAGGTTTAGCATTTGATGTCGCAGTACATGTCGGCACGCTGTTAGCTGTAATGATTTATTTTCGACAAGAAGTTGGTTCAATGTTTTTTGCTTGGGGCAATTCAATCACTCAAAAACAACACAGCAATGACAGTCAATTGGCGTGGTGGATCCTGTTTGCAACGATTCCCGCCGGCCTGTTTGGCTTGTTTGGCAAAGACTTTATTGAACTACATTTACGTTCGGCGGCCGTTATTGCTATTACGACTTTAGTGTTTGGGGTGCTACTCGGTTTTGTTGACGTTAAAGGCAAGAAAAATCTACAAATTGACAGTTTAGGTTTTAAAGGGGCGATGTTTATTGGCCTTGCACAAGCTGTTGCGCTCATTCCCGGAACAT
>CALJHL010000198.1 GCA_938075435.1 uncultured Thalassotalea sp.
TATTTATTTAACCAATTGGACGCCAAGCGACAGGCTTCGTCATGGTGAGCTCGATACTATTTCGCGGTTCAGTCTCAAGCAAACTTCCCTCGCTAACCTATTTGGGGTGACCATCGATTCTCTAAACAATAGGTGAGTTTATGAGGCGATGGCTAGCCTAAGCGGCTAGTGCGAACGTTTCGTCGTTAGCAATTATAGTTTTGCGGCTTTTTACCAGGCCAACCGCCCCTGGGCATGCACCTTGGGTTTCATGAATCTCGTCGAATCCTGGATCCGCCCCAAAGGTTCTATAAAGTTTACGAACTAACCTTATAGAGGTGTATTGTAACCGTTATTTTTACTCGATACAACGCGAGTAAAATATAAACCGTTAATAATTTGGACACTTACATTGCAATTTAGTGCCCGAAGCTTATATTATACTCCCACTCATTAGACCAGTAATGGTCATTTAAATTTTAGGGATGTCTATGGCGCAAAGTAAACTCTTACAAATATACAATAAGTGGCATAAGTTCTCGTTTGGTAATCGCTTGTTTTCATGGTTTTTTGCTCGTATGGCACCATACTTTAAAACCATAAAACCTTATGTGGTGGATTTACGACCTGGTTATTGTGAAGTGTTTATTAAAAAGCGCAAAATTGTCGAGAATCATATTGGTACCATGCATGTGATCGCTATTTGTAATGGTTTAGAAATGGCAATGGGCGCAGTTTCCGAAGCTTCAATTCCAGCACATTTACGCTGGATACCAAAAGGCATGACATTGGATTATACCGCGAAAGCTGATTCCGATATTCGTTGTGTTGCCGACTTAACCGGACTTGAATGGTTAGAGGGCGACTTTTTTGTGCCAGTATCCGCTTATGATAGCAATGATGTGGTGGTGGTTACTGGTCAGATTAAACTTTGGGTCAGTAAAAAACCTGAAAAAGCTTAATTATTGTTTACAGCCTTACAATGACAAACGCCAGCGGATACTGGCGTTATGTTAATAATTTACTGTTGCGATTTTTTCATAATACGGCCTTGATCGACTTTCCATTCGCGATCTTTTATATCAGCGCGTTTATCGTGGGCTTTTTTACCTTTACCCAAATGAAATGCCAGTTTTACCCAGCAGTTTTTCCAGTACATTGCCGTGGCAATGAGTGAATAGCCTTGTCTGTCAACGGCGCTAATTATTTTGTCGAGCTCTCTGCGGTTTAATAACAGTTTTCGTGGCCGAACAGGATCGCAAATAACATGCGATGAAGCCGAATTTAATGGGTGAATTTCTGACCCTACCAAATACGCTTCTCGGTCTTTAATGTGAACGAAACACTCAGAAATATTTACTTTTCCTTGGCGAATACTTTTTAATTCCCAGCCCTGCAAGCTCATGCCTGCTTCGAACTTGTCCTCTAAGGTATAGTTATGCCTCGCCTTTTTATTTTGAGCGATAGTGTTGTTATTTTGTTTGTCTGATTTTTTGTTTACCATAATGGCGTCATTATACTGAAGATTGTTAATATTAGAACTGCTAGTTTGCACTTTTATCGGTATTTTTGTGTTATTTCAGGGGTGAGCTTTCAATTGAGCTTTGATATGATAACAATATTAGCTTTAGGGGATAAAAATGCCAACAATTAACCGCAGTGCGCTGGTCATGTATAGTGCTGCTCAAATGTACCAATTAATTAACGATGTATTGGCTTATCCCGAGTTTTTACCTGGTTGCAGCAAGTCAAAAGTTATTAGCGTCGATGAACACCATATGTGTGCATCGCTTCTGGTTGCAAAAGGTGGTGTACAAAAATGGTTCACCACTGAAAATGCCTTAGTTGAAAATAAAAAAATATTAATGAAGTTGCAAGATGGACCTTTTAAAACATTAACGGGACAATGGGTATTAACACCATTAAGTGAAGATGCCTGTAAAGTATCTTTAGATCTCGATTATGAATTTTCAAGTAAATTGGTCGAACTTGCTTTTGGGAAAGTATTTAATAGCTTAACTAATAATATGGTCTCAGCATTTACCAACAGAGCGAAAGAGGTTTACCAAATTAATGTCAGTTGAACAAATAATGATTGAATTAGTCTATGCCCTGCCTAATCAACAAACTCTGATGTCATTACATGTAGATGATGGGACGAGCGTTGAACAGGCAATTGTAGAATCGGGTATTTGCCAACAATATAAAGAAATAGATCTAGCGGTTAATAAAGTGGGTATTTGGAATAAAGCCGTGAAACTAGGTCAAAAGTTGCAAGATGGCGATAGGATTGAAATCTACCGACCTTTAATTGCCGATCCTAAAGAAGTTAGGAAACGTCGTGCTGCAAAAGCAAAAGAAGAAGGTCGAGCAGATAAAGTCACTGGTGGTCGAGTAAACCCGCAACGAAACATCAAAGAGTAACAAAACTAAATTAGTAGCCTTAAAGAAGATGGTTTAAAACGAAAATAAATTGGCTATTTTAGTCAGTTTACTATTGCTGCATTCTGCATTGGCTAATTCACTTGCTTGGGGTTCAGCAAACACATCTTCCATTACCGCTAAATAATATTGGATTTTGTCTTGCACATGCATGGCAACTTCAAACATATTATTGTTGTTTTCATGGCTAACGGGACTTAATTTTTGATAGGAGTTAATTAAAATCAATTGCGCTAATGGCTTATTTAACAATGCATCATAAGAAGTAAAATGATTATTTGTCACGGTTAAAATGTTCATGTGCATGTCTTTAGTAAATTTATATTTAGCAGTGTCCATTGCATTTGCCGTTAACGCCACACCAAGTCCGAAAAAAAATGTAAGTGATAACATTTTAAGTGTCTTGTTCGCTTTCATTACCCTCTCCCTTTGATACGTCGTTGTGAACAATCGATGAATTAATTTACCTTAGTAAGGTATGTTAACAAATTGTTAATGGCTAGCAATATTAGGCGAATTGCCCATTTTATAAGATGAACGGCAATTTAGCTGTTTTATTTCATGCTGTCAGGATTATTTTTAATGTTAGTCTCGCAAGTATTAATATATTGTAGATTTAAAATTGCAATAATTGCTGTATAAGGCAAGCACTTAGCTTAGTTAAAAGCCATCACAATAATTCTTGCAAGTTTTAACATTTATTAAAATCATTAATATAGTGTCAGAATTTTTTACAACGTTGTTAAATCTCTCATAAAAATGCCTCCCTAAATAAATTAACCTCTTGTTTAGTATAGGATTAATGTTTATGGCTTAATCATTGCTTTAAAATTAACAAGTGTAATTATTAAATTTATTGTTTTTTGGAGATAGAGATGAGTAAATTCCTAAAGTGTATTTTCGCTGCGATGTTGTTTAGCTTTGCCTCAATGGCCAATGCGATTCTTATTAATTTTGCTGATATTGCCAATGGCAACCTTGGTACTTCTCAATACGATTGGACCAATGTAAGTGGTGGTGAAGCTGGGTATGATTCTATTGTGTTTAGATTTGATATGAATTTTGGCCCAGATTTGGTACTAACAATTACCGGTAATGACGAGACAGGTAGTGCTTTTGCTTACTTAGATTCAACATCTGGGGGTCGTATTGGTGGCCTAGGGGTTTGTCCTTTGTTAACGAATAGCATGCAGTGTAACCCGAGTAGTGATGATAATGTTAGAGCCGATGAAATGTTAACTTTTACCTTTACCATTGCTGGGGTTGAGGTGGATATCGAAGACTTTACTATGACTGTAAACAATAACCATGGTGGCGGTATAACCGAAGGACATAGTCTTAGCCTGTCTGATGGTGTTTGGGATTTAAATAATACGGATCTTGGTTTTACTACCCAATCACACTTATTTGGTACGGACAATGAATACACTGCGGCATACAATAATGGCGAGTTTTATATTGAAACTATAGAGTTTACTTTACCTGAGCGTAACCCTCCACAACAAGTACCTGAGCCCGCAAATTTAGTATTGATGACTTTAGCGTTATTTGGTTTGATAGTTGCCAGAAGAAGAGCTAAAAGTTAAATGCTAATAACTAAATTATATTTACACCTTAGTTGTATAGCAGTGCAAAAAACGGCCTTAAGGCCGTTTTTTATTTTTTTAATCAGTACGGATATTTTTACAACTATCAACATTGCTGCGCAGTTTCTACTACTAAGTTTCTAAACCAAATATGACTTGGTTCATGGTGCAATAACGGTGACCAGATCATTTTTAGTTCGAGATCAGGTATTGCAAATGGCGGTTCCAATATGGCATACCCTGGGTCATCTTTATGTAGCATTGCCGCTTTTTTGGGTAGGGTAGCAATAATTTGGTCGTCATGGGCAAGCTGCATGGCTAAATGATAGTTACGAGTAAATATTTTTATATCCCTTCGCTTGTCTAGCTTTGCCAGCGCTTCATCAACCCAGCCTAATTTTTGTACTTCTTTGGGGTTCATTCCTAAGCCGACACCAAAGCCTGTTTTCGACACCCATACATGCTTACTTGCTAAATAACTTTCCAAGTTAAACGTTGTTAAGATAGGGTTTGAGCTTCGGGTTAAGCAAGAAAAGCTGTCATGCCATAATACTTTTTGATGAAAAGATTGCGGTAATTGATTAAATAAATTAATTGCCATATCTATTTTTCCATCTTCCACATCATGAAAGGTGACATCGCTGGGAGTCATAATGTCAATGGTAATATTTGGGGCTATTTTATTTATCTTTTCAAGCAACGGAGGTAGTAGCGTAGAAGCTGCGTAATCACTGGCCATTAACCTAAAAACCCGATTACTGGTGTATGCTTCAAATTCCTCAACTTTCTGTAATGCTTCTTTTAATTCTCGAAGTATATTACTAACAGTGGGTACTAATTGATTCGCACGTTCGGTCGCAACCATGCCTTCGGAGGTTCTGACTAAAACGGGATCATTAAGGAGAGTTCTTAACCTTTTTAGGCTATTGCTCATTGCTGGCTGAGTGATGTTTAACTGCCCGGCGGCACGGGTAACATTTTTTTCTCTTAACAGCACGTCAAAAGCGACTAATAAGTTTAAATCGATGTTAGCTATATTCATAAAGTAAATACCTTTTAAGTAAAGTATAAATTACATGAATTTTAATGGTTTGACTATATAAATTTTAAAAGGCTCGTTTCCGAGCCTTTTAATGGGTATTAGAATTTCTCTGTAGTTTAGATACTGTAAACTAAGGTTAGAGATGTTTCTGTGCGGGTTTTTTCAATACCACTTTCCACTTCGGTATTGTGGTCGACAGTGAAGGCAAATTTTAAAGCTAATGCTGATATTAATTTGGTGGTAATAGAAGATACCGATTTAAATTTACTATTTTCACCAGACTCAGTAGCTATTTCAGCACTTAATGTTTGCTTAAATTGCATGGTTTCAAAAAAACGTCTTTCATAAGTCGCAGCGCTACGAACGATAGCTGCTGTTTGAGTATCACTTGAGTCTTCCTCTGTGGCGGCAACTTTATCAACTTTTAAACCCGGTCCTACTTCCGCATCAAAATATGATTTTTCACTTTCATACCAGCGACGACCCCAACCACCAGCGACTGAAGTTTGATAATCGAAACCATTGAAACGGTCATCTTCATACGAGCCAAAACCAAAGATGTAATTTTTACCACCTTCTTCTAGGGTATAGTTACTTTGAATAGATGTTGACCATTTTTGATCGGTAGTTTCGTATTCTTTATCGCCAGTAATATCGTCTTCTTTTTCTGATTTACGACCAAAAAAATCGAATATCCAGTTGGTTTTTAATTTACCTACTTCTTGAACAAGATCGGCACGAGCTTTACCGATAGCAGAGTTTAACTCACCAGTATTAAAAAATGCACCAACTTCAATAGACCCCGTGATCACCGATGGCGAAATATCACACTCTGGTAGGCCAATGTATTCTTCTGCTGGGACTTCATCGGTAAAATGGTAACACTCTGGTGTTGCCGCTGCGGTTGGATCAGTAGATTGTTCTGCAAATACTGAGTTGTTAAACATCAATATTGCTGAGGTGAGTAATAAATTTTTTATTGTCATGTTAATTTTGGTAGCAGTATTGCGCTGAACCATTCTCTTTTTATTGGTAATTGTAGCATGGACCTGAAGG
>CALJHL010000199.1 GCA_938075435.1 uncultured Thalassotalea sp.
TAATGAATCACCCGGCTGGATCAAGCCACGTTCGGTTAATACTTCTTCAACGCGAACCTGACCACCTTCGGTTAAGTACACTTGCTTTGATTTTTCATCAATCGTGTAATCGCCAGTGCTGTCGACACCTTCTTCGTCTTCGGCTTCTTGTTGGTTAAGCATTGGCACTAATGAATCAACCAAACGGTATAATTCAGAGCTGTCTTCGGCTTGGCCAGAAATAACTAACGGCGTACGTGCTTCATCAATAAGGATTGAATCGACTTCATCGATAATGGCGTAATGTAACGGTCGTTGTACTCTTTGCTCTGGCGAGAACGCCATGTTGTCGCGCAGGTAATCGAAACCAAACTCATTATTGGTACCGTAAGTAATGTCTGCTTGATAAGCCTGTTGTTTTTCTTCTTGGCTAATATTAGGAATATTACAGCCAACCGTCATATCTAAGAATTCAAATAAAGGACGAGCCCAATCGGCATCACGTTTCGCTAAGTAGTCATTAACGGTAATGATGTGCACACCTTTACCAGTTAAACCATTTAAGTAAGCTGACACAGTTGCGGTTAAGGTTTTACCTTCACCGGTACGCATTTCAGAAATTTTACCGTCATGTAAAACCATGCCACCAATCATTTGCACGTCAAAGTGACGCATACCAAATACTCGGACACTGGCTTCTCGAACAACTGCAAACGCCTCAGGTAAAATATCGCGAATACTTTCACCTGTTGTTAAGCGTTCTTTAAACTCGGTAGTTTTGGCTTTTAACTCTTCGTCGCTGTAGGCTTGGATAGTAGGTTCAAGAGCGGCGATTACTTTTACGTCTTTATTCATTTGTTTTAGTAATCGATCGTTACGACTACCAAACAACTTTGTCATTAAATTTACAAACATTATATTTAAACCATTTCCCTGAAATTTGTTTCAGCTAAAAAAACATCAACTCTTAGGTTGATAATTAGACTATCGGTGAGCTTAGCTTTTGCTGTTATTACTGTTATTGCTAATTCTTAGATTTTCGATTCACGTATTTTATAGGATTTATTTGTCTACCATTTTTTAAAATCTCGTAATGCACGTGTGGCCCGGTTGAACGTCCGGTACTACCCATTCGAGCAATGACCTGACCTTTAGCAACTACATCACCAACCTGTGTTAATAGCGCCTTATTATGCCCATATCTGGTTTTAATGCCAGCACCATGATCAATTTCTATTAAATTTCCATAACCGTGCCGTGTTCCAGACCAACTTACTACCCCAGAACCGGTGGCAATTACGACTGAATCTTCTTTACCAGCGAAGTCTACACCCTTGTGCATGGCTGGTTTACCATTAAAGGGATCTTTACGCACCCCGTAATATGAAGACAACCAACCTTTACCGATAGGTCGCCCAGATAAATAACTGTTATTTTGTATGTGGTGACCAAGTGCTAAAGATTCAAGCATTTTTAATTGTTTTTCTTTATATTTAATATTATTCGCTAAATCGGCAATGTCACTGCTTAACTGGGAGTGGCTCATTACACTGATTGCTTCACCCAATAGTTCTGGACCACCTGAAGAAGGCAAGGCTTGCATATTGAACTCTGTTTTAGGAATTTTTGCTTCGTCGGCCAAACGTTCACCTAGGGCGTTTAAACGCAAAACGTTACTTTGCAAATCAGCAAGCTTCATTGTTAACGCGGTAATTTGTTCGTTAGTCAGTTGCGCCGATTGTTTGGCAACTTGTTGTGGTAGCTGCGATTCGCTATTAGTTACTTGTAAATGTGCCGGGATCACCTCAGGTGCCATTGCCATATGGATAATAAAACCTGAAAGCACGGCAAAGCCTGTTACAATAGTTAGCCAGCGTGGTTTGCTCAACTTTAAAGAATAGCGAACATTTTGTCCGCGGTATAACACTGTTAAACTCATTTATTTACTTAATATTTGCTAGAAATAGGCAAAAGGTTTGAATACTTTCTTATGAAACGCATTGTCAAAGCTCCTGAAGACATGACCAACTTGTTAAAAAAGACAAGTGGCTCCCTAGCCGATTTCTCTAATAAAGCACAATCGCTTAAAATTTTGACAGACATTGTACGACAAACCTGCCCTGACTTACCAGAAAATGCCTGGCAAATCGCCAATTGTAGACAAGATTTAGTGGTTATTGAAGCTAAATCACCCGTTTGGGGCCAACGTCTACAGTTTGAGCGTAACAATATAACACAACAGCTTGCAACACAAACCCAAGGTATCTTTTGCAAAATAGAGATAAAGGTTAATCCTAATGGCAATCGCCGGGCGGTTGCAAAGGTTGTTGAAAAGCCGAAAAAATTTATGTCGCAATCGACTGCAGAACAATTAAACTCAGTTGCCGAAAATGCCCCTCCGGGATTGAAGGAAGTTATTAAACGGTTGGCCAAGCATGCGAATAGGGATTAAAAAAAGGAACGAGGTAAAAAAGAGGAACGAGGAACTAGGCTGATTTTCTAGTTTCGGGATTTTTTATCTGGTCACACATCTATAACGGTTTTATTTGGTCACACACTTATAAAAAAGGAACGAGGTAAAAAAGAGGAACGAGGCTGATTTTCTAGTTTCGGGTAGAGTTAAGGTTTTAGGTAATTTATAAAAATTGCCCCTACATATTATTCCATATCTATTTCCCAAACCTGCACCTAGTACTTAGCACTTCGTACCTCGTACCGAATCTTTGTTCAGGCTTATAAAGATACACCGAACATATATCACTTCCAGATCTTGAACTTGCCCCTAGCACCTCGTTCCTCGTTCCTCGTTCCTGTTTTATTCTGGACACAAAAAAAGGAGCTTCAGCTCCTTTTTAGTTATCTATGTTAGCGATTATGCCAACACTGGATCTTGGTACGTTATAGGTGATGGTGTTTCATCTTTAAACGTTACCCATTCCCAACAATCAACTTGCTTAAATACTTCGCGTAACAATACGTTGTTTAAACCATGTCCAGATTTAAAGGCATTTAGTTCGCCTAAAATACTAACACCGCCCATATACAAATCGCCAATAGCGTCGAGTATTTTATGCTTTACAAATTCATCGTCGTAACGAAGTTCATCTTTATTAAGCATGCGGTATTCATCAAGCACGATAGCGTTTTCTAAACTGCCACCTAACGCTAGGTTATGCGAACGTAAAAATTCGATGTCTTTCATAAAACCAAAGGTACGAGCACGACTAATTTCTTTAATAAACGAACTACTGGAAAAGTCCATAGACATTGCTTGGGTAGTGTTGGCAATAACCGGGTGATCGAATTCGATAGCAAGGTTTACTTTAAAACCTTCATGCGGTTTAAACTCAGCCCATTTATCGCCTTCTTCAACTCGAATAGGTTTGGTAATACGTAGGAATTTTTTAGCAGCATCGATTTCTTCGACACCAACTGATTGCAACAGATAAACAAACGGCAGCGCACTACCGTCCATAATAGGGATCTCAGGCGAATCTATTTCAATAATTAAATTATCGATGCCTAAACCAGAAACTGCCGCTAAAAGGTGCTCAACGGTGGATATTTTTACACCTTCATCGCTAACTAAACAGGTACACAACGTAGTTTCGCCCACAGCTTCAGGAGTCGCCTGAATGTCAACAACCGGGTCAAGGTCAACACGACGGAATAATATTCCGCTGTTTGCCGGTGCAGGACGGAGAGTAAGCTGCACCTTTTCACCTTTATGTAAACCAACACCAGTCGCTGAAACGCTTTGTTTGATAGTACGTTGTCTGATCATAATTCGCCTTAAAAATATTTGCTTAACGCTTATCGATTTTAGTTACTGCTAAAAACAAACGCGTCATAATATAGCAAAAATCCCCTTATTAGTCAAAAACTAAGACCTATGGTCTAGCAATTATTTATTGATAAAGTTAGGTATTTTAAAATAAACCTAACCGACTACTTATCTGCAACCAAATAAATTTTCGGTTGTATTTTGCAATACATCTAACCTTGCATGTAACTACTCTAAGCAACTAAATCTAACTTAAATAATGCTAGCTGCCCTGCTTAATTAACCAAATATTAACATTCCTACTCGTTATTAAGTAATAGAGTTTTGTTATTTTTTGTTATTGCTTATACCTAGACCGACAATTAGTCCGCTTGCTTTCTTAAAAAAGCAGGAATGTCTAAATAATCAGTTTCAGATGCCACATTGGCTTGCGCCTGTGGTTTTTCTTCAGCGTAAGCATTAGTGGTTACTTCTGGCTCTGGTGCTGGTGCATAACTCGCATTAACAACCATTGGCTCAGGTTTAAACATAGGCGGAACAATAGAAATTTCAGGTTTTTGTTGGCCGATACCAGTAGCAACAACCGTAACTCGTAACTCATCGGTCATATCAGCATCAATAACAGCACCAACAACAACAGTGGCATTTTCAGATGCAAATGCTTTCACTGCGTTACCAACTGTTTCGAACTCATCAATTGAAATATCCATGCCGGCAGTAATATTAACTAAAATACCACGCGCGCCAGCCAGATCAACATCTTCCAATAGTGGGCTAGAAATAGCAGCTTCGGCCGCTTCTTCAGCTCGGTCTTCACCAGACGCGGTACCAGAGCCCATCATCGCAGTGCCCATTTCAGACATAACGGTACGAACATCGGCAAAATCGACGTTGATTAAACCTGGGCGAGTAATAAGCTCGGCAATGCCTTGAACAGCGCCGAGTAAGACGTTATTCGCCGCTTTAAAGGCGTCTAGCAAGCTAGTACCAGGGCCTAAAACTTTTAATAATTTTTCATTAGGGATCGTTATTAATGAATCAACACTTTTAGATAAAAACTCAATGCCTTGGTCGGCATAATTCATCCGTTTTTTACCTTCAAATGGGAAAGGTTTAGTAACTACTGCTACCGTCAATATTCCCATTTCTTTGGCTATTTCAGCAACAACCGGAGCAGCACCAGTACCCGTACCACCACCCATGCCAGCTGCAATAAAGATCATATCCGCGCCTTGTAAGGTTTGACGAATAGTTTCTCTATCTTCTTCAGCACTTTTACGGCCAATTTCAGGGTTGGCGCCAGCACCAAGACCTTTAGTGACATCACACCCCATTTGTAACGTCACCGTTGCCGATGAATTACGCAAGGCTTGCGAATCTGTATTAGCGGTAATAAATTCCACACCCTCAATCGTTTGTGAAACCATGTGCTCAACTGCGTTACCGCCGCCGCCACCAACACCAATTACTTTGATGATAGCTTCTTCGTTATGGTCTTCCATTAATTCAAACATTTTCTCTCTCCGTTAATTATTTTTTGTTCCACCAAAAAACTTTTTATTTTAATTTTTACAACCAAATCAATGATTAAAATTCGCCTTTAAACCAGTTTTTTAGACGTGATAACATGCTTACCACCCCTTCACCTGAGTTTGAATCTGTATTGCCAAGCTCACTTGCTTCTAAACCATAATGGAGTAATCCGATCACGGTGCAGTAACTTGGGTCATTCACATAATCGGTTAACCCTTTAATTTCTAAAGGACAACCAACTCGCACTGGCATCTGAAACACTTCTTCAGCAAACTCAGTGACGCCTTCCATTTTCGCGGTACCGCCCGTTAAGACAATACCCGCAGCAATTTGATCTTCCAAACCGCTGTCTTTAATTTCTTCTTGAATTAGCTCGAACAATTCATGGTAACGAGGCTCTACAACTTCCGCTAAAGTATGTCGAGACATACTGCGAGCAGGACGTCCGCCTACACTTGGCACTTCAATGTTTTCTTCCATGCTAACCATTTGTCGTAACGCACAAGCGTATTGCACTTTAATATCTTCGGCATGGCTGAGTGGCGTTCTAAATATTTTGGCGATATCACTAGTGACCTGATTGCCACCAACCGGGATCACTGCACTGTGACGCAATGCCCCACCCGTAAATATTGAGATATCCATGGTGCCGGCGCCCATATCAACCACACACACGCCTAATTCTTTCTCATCATCGGTTAACACGGCATAGCTCGACGCCAGTGCTGAAAAAATCAATTGATCGGCGGTTAGCTCACAACGCTCAACACATTTAACAATATTCTTGGCCATATCATTGGCACAGGTAACAATATGAACTTTCGCTTCTAAACGTACCCCAGACATGCCAATTGGGCTTTTAATGCCGTCTTGTACATCAACACTGTATTCTTGCGGTAATACATGCAACATCCGACGTTCCGCTGACATTGGTACTGAGCGAGCCGTGTGGATAACATTATCAACATCTTCTTGGATCACTTCATTGTCATTAATTGGCACCATGCCATTTTCGTTTTGACAACTAATATGCTTACCAGAAATGCCTAAGTAAACTGAGCTGATTTGGCAATCGGCCATTAATTCTGCTTCGTTAATCGCCCGTTGAATCGATTGGATCACCAAATTGAGATCATTAACTCCGCCTTTGTCCATGCCTCGAGCGACATGATGGCCAACACCGATAATATTAATTTCACTATCAGGAGTAACTTCACCAACAACGGCAACAATTTTTGATGTGCCAATGTCTAGACCTACAACTAAATTTCGTTCTGCTACTTTAGGCATTTGTTTGCTCTTTTAGTTTTTCATTATTTGTTATAACCGGCTTCCAACCAACAGCCATTCCGGTGTCATAGCGCAGGTCGATATAATCTACCTGCATATCCTGTTGTGCATACGATTTAATCTGTTGATACGCGTTAATAAAGCGCTGTACCCTTTGTATTCTGTCTTCTCGGCCAAGGTTTAGTGACACGCCATCGACTAAGGTTAATTGCCAAGCGTGGCGTTCAGTAAGGGTCAATTCAGCAACCTCAACCTTGATATAAGTAAGTAAACTATTAAAATTTCTATAGTTTTCTAACGCTAATAGCTCACTACCCTCAGGACCAAACAATTTTGGTAACTGGTTAACTACCCGACTTTTATCCGCTTGAAAAATTACGCCATGCTCATTAATAAAAAAATCTTCATTCCACTGGGCAACTGGGGTTTGATCGATTACATAAACCCTTACTTCATTAGGCCATTGTTTGCGCACTGAAGCCGCATAAACCCAAGGTAAATTCTCTAAATTTTGTTGAACCTGATTAACATCCAATTTGAAAAAGTTATGTAGCTGGCTCTGCTTTATTGCACTAACAATTTCATCATTATGGGTGTAAGGCGTATTACCGTTAATAATCAATGAAGAAACCGGCACGGCTTTATCTTGCATCACCGACACATAAGACTGCCAACCAGCACTAATCAAGAACACGCAAACAATAATAAAAAACACCAACCCTGACCAAAAGGCCAAGGGTGCGTTTTTAATATTATTTTTTAATGCTGCGTTCATTATTTATCCATTACCCTATTTAGTAATCGTGGCGCTTAGTTGCAATATACGCGCAACTAATTGTTCAAAACTATAACCAGCCACCTTAGCGGCTTTCGGTACCAACGACGTTTCTGTCATCCCCGGCACTGTGTTTACTTCCAATAAATTAAATTGGCCATGCTCATCTTGCATCGCATCAACTCGTCCCCAACCTTGAGCACCGGTCGCTTTAAACGCTTTTAATGCTAAGGTTTGTAATTGCTTGGCAACGTCGTTGGGCAAATTACACGGGCAATGATATTGCGTGCTTTGACTTTGATATTTAGCCTGATAATCGTAAAATTCATGTGGGGTTACCATCTGAATAACCGGTAAAGCCTCATCGCCTAAGATTGCTACCGTAAATTCGGCACCACTTAACCAGGCTTCCACCAAAATTTGTTGGTCGTATTTAAAGGCGTTGTTTAGCGCCGCATCTAATTGCTCAACATTGGTGGCGATTGCCATACCAATACTTGAACCTTCTTTGGCCGGTTTAACCATTACCTTATTGCCCAGCTCAGCTAATACTTTGGCACTAGTTTGCGGATTAAACTCATCGTGATTAACCACACAAAAGTCTGCCGTTGGTAAGCCGGTGGCTTTAAAAATTTGTTTGCTACGCACTTTATCCATCGACAAGGCCGAGCCTAATACGCCAGAGCCGGTGTAAGGAATATTCAAATACTCTAGCGCGCCTTGAATACATCCGTCTTCACCACCACGACCGTGCAACGCAATAAACACTCGTTCAATGTTTTGTTCGTTTAGCTTGCCTAAATCAAAACCTTGAGTGTCAATACCGACAGCGTTAAAATTGCCATTGCTTAAGCCGGTTAATATCGCTGAACCGGAATCAAGTGACACCTCACGTTCGGCACTATCGCCACCAAATAACACTGCGATTTTTTGCGATTTAAGCACATCAATAGATAAAAGCTGGTTAGTCATTCGACCCTCCAGTGTTTACATTCAGTACTTTGGCAGTGATCATTTCTCGTGCTCGTATTGATAGCGCGCCGATATTGCCGGCAACTTGAGTAATGAGCATGTCGCCATTATTTAATTGTTGTTTAAGCACATCATTAGATAAAAGCTGGTTAGTCATTCGACCCTCCAGTGTTTACATTCAGTACTTTGGCAGTGATCATTTCTCGCGTAATAGTACCGATATTGCCAGCACCTTGCGTAATAAGCATGTCGCCGTCATGTAATATTGCCGCCATAATGCCCGGCAATTGTTCGGTAGAACTGACATAAATAGGTTCAACACCGCCACGAGAACGAATACTTCGGGCTAACGTTTTTGAATCGGCATTGGTAATGGCTTCTTCGCCTGCAGCGTAAACATCAAGTAATACCAAGCTGTCTACTTCGCTGAGTACTTCCACGAAATCTTCAAATAAATCGCGAGTTCGAGAATAACGATGTGGTTGAAACATCATCACTAAACGACGCTCAGGCCAACCATTGCGCATTGCTTTAATGGTCGCTGCCACTTCGCTCGGATGATGACCATAGTCATCAATAACAGTAATTTTACCTTTGTCGGTCACTAAATCAGTCAAGTGTTCAAAACGTCGGCCAATACCTTCAAATTTGCTTAGTGCAGCTAAAATAGCTTGGTCACTAACGCCTTCTTCGGTTGCTACAGCAATTGCCGCAAGGGCGTTTAAGACATTATGCTGGCCCGGCAAATTTAAGACGATGTCTAATTCTGGTTTTTCGCTACGTTGGACAGTAAAACGACTTACTTGGCCTTTTTGCTGATATTTAATGGCGCGCACATCGGCTTCACTATTAAAACCATAAGTGATAACTTGTCGACCAACTCGTGGTAATAACTCGCTTACCACGTCATTATCAACGCACATAACCGCTAAGCCATAAAATGGTAAGTTATGTAAAAACTCAATGTAGGTGTCTTTTAACTTTTCGAAATCACCGTCATAGGTTTCCATATGATCAGCATCAATATTAGTGATCACCGAGACCATAGGTTGTAAATGTAAAAACGAAGCATCACTTTCATCGGCTTCGGCCACTAAATAGCGGCTATTACCTAAACGGGCATTGGTACCGGCACTATTTAATAAACCACCAATAACGAAGGTAGGATCCAAATCGCCGGCGGCCATAATATCGGCAATCAAAC
>CALJHL010000200.1 GCA_938075435.1 uncultured Thalassotalea sp.
AAGGAAAAAGTGGTCAATAGTTTAGAAGTTGTCATAAATAAGTCTTCGTTAAACTTCGTTGTAATTTGGGTTTACTCAATAAAAAGCAAACGGTTAAGGTAGGTATAATCGCCTTCGATCGCCATTAGACTAATTAAAATAGCGATTGCTATTGGGGGCAGAAACAATAACAGTTTCATTGCTAGGCTTTCCCAATTTACATGCATAAAAATAGAAATAATTAACCCCGCTTTTAAAAACATAAAGAGCAATATTAAGCTCCAGCGTAAAATCCCTTGAACTTCAAAGTAGTCGACTAAATAAGAAAGGGTGCTTAAAACAAATAACAAGCCCCATATTTTTAAATAAAGGCTTATCGGATGTTGTTGCTGTTGTTGTATGTCATTGCTCATAAGAAATCCATTACCAAAGATAGAAAAATGCAAAGATAAAAACCCAAACTAAATCAACAAAATGCCAATACAAACCGGTTATTTCAACAATATGGTAGCCGCGTTTATCGTAATCGCCTTTACGAACTTTATTGGCAATAATAGCTAAATAAATTACCCCACAAGATACATGTAAACCGTGAAAGCCAGTGATCATAAAAAAGATCGCGCCAAATTGTTCGGCTCCTAGCGGATTTCCCCATGGCCGAATTCCTTCCTCGACAATAAGCTTGGTCCATTCAAATGCTTGCATACCGACAAAAGAAGCACCGAGTGCGGCAGTGATCAGCATTAGCCAAAATGTTATTCGTTTGTTTCCCTGATAGGCAAAATTTACCGCCATCGCCATAGTGCCACTGCTGGTGATCAGGATAAAAGTCATGATTGCAATTAACACTAACGGGATATGATGGCCGCCAATAGTTAAAGCAAAAACTTCACTCGAGCTTGGCCATGCTGCGGTGGTAGTCATTCTGACATTCATGTATGCGGTCAGAAAAATGCTAAAAATAAACGTGTCACTTAGTAAGAAGATCCACATCATTAACTTGCCCCACGGCATGTTAAACACTTCTTTATCTGCCGACCAAGCTGTTACAACTGTTTGCCAGCCTTTCTCGCTTTGTTGTTTATCCGATGTCATAATAGTTAATCCACATAATGATTATCTAAAAGCCACATAATTGAGCGATGGTTTTAAATGTTTCGGTTGAGCTTGTTAATAATGCAAACAATACAAGCCAAACAATTATTAAGTAATGCCAATAGAAGGTAACTAATTTTAAATTTGCATCGAATTGCTGATGATTAGTTGTTAACGCCAAACGAAACAGCAATCGTAGCAATGCCAGCACACCGCCTAGTAGATGAATCACATGCAAGCCAGTTAATAAATAAAAGAAGCTGTTTGCTGGATTGGTATTTATTAAATAACCATCGGCAGCTAGGGTTTGCCAAACTCCAAGTTGTCCAAAAACAAATAGCACACTAAAAACTATCGCCAAAGTAATCATTAGTAATTTAGTCGGGTAGTTAACTTGCTTAAATGCGCTGCTAATTTGAAAGCACACGCTGGCTAATAAAATATAGCCAGTATTTATCCATAATTGTGTCGAGTTTTCTAAAGGTAACCAGGGTTTTCCGGTTAAAGCTTGAAAGTCAGCAAATTGAGTACGCGATAAAAAGGTAATGATAAATAAGAAAAACAGCATAGATACCACAGCTAAAAAGAATTTAAGTGCAGTTTTTCCTGGATTTCTAGTAGCGCTATTATTCGCTGCACTAGCTAAGTCAGGTGTTTGGCTTAACCAGGGTTTTTCTCTAAGACCCGTGAAAATAGCCATTATGTTTTCTCCCGATCTTGCGGTGGTTGGCCCGATACCCAAGTAACTTCACTATCGGTCATGTTTTGCGGGATAAAATCACTTTCGGCACCCGGCACACTAAAGTCATACGCCCAACGGTGCACTACCGGTAATTTAGCGCCCCAATTACCATGTTTTGGTGGTGTATCTGGAGTTTGCCATTCTAATGATGTGGCTCCCCATGGATTTGCGGGGGCTTTTTTGCCGTACTTTAAGCTCCAGATAACGTTATAAATAAATATTAATTGTACAATCCCGACAATGATGGCCGACACGGTAATACTGGCATTTAAAGTTTGCGCGGAATCGGGGATAAAGTTGCTATCACCGATGGCAAAGTAACGCCTAGGAACACCGAGAAAGCCTAAATAATGCATAGGTAAATAAATTGCATAGGTACCTAGAAAGGTTAACCAAAAATGAAATTTCCCCATGCCTTGATGAAAGTAACGGCCAGTTATTTTCGGATACCAATGATAAATAGCAGCAAATAATACCATTACCGGTGACACCCCCATTACCATATGAAAATGCGCCACTACAAAATAGGTATCTGACAGAGGTAAATCAACAACAACATTACCTAACCATAAACCCGTTAAGCCGCCATGAGTGAAGGTAAATATAAAACCGATGGCAAAAAGCATTGGCACGGTTAAATGAATATTGCCACGCCACAAGGTTAGCACCCAATTATAGACTTTCAGAGCAGTAGGAATAGCGATGATTAGCGTTGTGGTAGCAAAGAAAAAACCAAAATAAGGGTTCATACCACTGACATACATATGATGAGCCCAAACAACAAAACTTAAGCCTCCGATGGCAACTATTGCCCAAACCATCATTCGATAACCGAAAATATTTTTACGGGCATGAGTGGCAATAACATCTGAGACCATACCAAAGGCCGGTAAGGCGACGATATATACTTCTGGATGACCAAAAAACCAGAATAAATGTTGGAATAAAATTGGGCTGCCACCGGTATAAGCAAGATTGTCACCAAGCGAAACTATTGCGGGCATAAAAAAGCTAGTAGCCAATAACATATCAAATAGCATCATTATGGCGCTAACCAACAGCGCCGGAAAAGCAAGTAAACCTAAAATAGTGGCGGTTAAAATTCCCCAAAGTGTCAATGGCATACGCATTAGCGTCATACCTTTGGCTCTGGCTTGGAATATTGTGGTTACATAATTTAAGCCTCCCATGGTAAAGGCTACGATAAAAATAGCTAACGACACTAACATTAAAATAATGCCTTTGTCTGCGCCGGGGGTGCCTTGTAAAATTGCTTGCGGCGGGTACAGAGTCCAACCAGCACCAGTCGGGCCGCCAGTGACGAAGAAGCTACAAATCAGCACGATGACTGACAATAGGTAAGTCCAATAACTGAGCATATTCAAATACGGAAACACCATGTCTCGTGCACCGATCATTAACGGGATCAAATAATTACCGAAACCACCAAGTAATAACGCCGTCAGTAAATAAATAACCATGATCATGCCATGCATAGTAACAAACTGAAGGTAGGAGCTTGGATCAATAAAAGAAAAACTGTCAGGAAAACCGAGTTGTAGGCGCATAATTGCTGACAAGACTAAGGCAATCAAGCCCACAAAGATGGCCGTTATGGCGTATTGGATGGCGATAACTTTATGATCTTGACTCCAAATGTACTTAGTTACAAAGCCGCCAGGTTCGTGACTATCATCAAGTTGTTCAGCAATGGCGATATGTGTCATAAAAAACCTATTTAGCCGAAGGCTACCTTGTTATTTTAACTGTTGTTGATTACTGGTTTTAGTAACGGTTGTAGGTAAATTACTTATATAAGCCGAGACATCATCGATATCTTGCTCACTATGTAAAAGACGAGCCATTAACACCATTTGATTGCCGTATAAGTCACCTTGATGCGTGCCTCTTAACCGATTTTGAAAATTAGCGATTTGTCGTTTCAAGTACCAATCATATTGGCCAGCGATATTAGGGGCATTGAGAATATAATTACCTTGACCATTTTCACCGTGGCAATAGCGACAATTACTATATAGCGCCTTGCCTTTGCTCAAATCAGTGGCATTGGTAAGGGTTGTTAGATCTTCCTTGGCTACTATCGTTGTTAAGCTTTCAATATAGGCGGCAACATCATTAATCGCGGTTTCGTCTGGTAACGTTGCCATCATGCTGGCCATTTGCAGGCCAAAGGTATCGTCGGTTTTATTGCCTCGTATTTTGTCTTTAAAATAACTAAGCTGGCGTTTTATGTACCATTGCGAAAGACCGGCAATACGAGGCGAATTCAGTGCTGAGTTACCCGCACCTTGGTCACCATGACATGCGACGCAATTTTGAAAATGCTTTTTCCCGGCAATTAAGTCGCCCTTTGGCTGGTTTTGGGTTTGTGCAAAAGTAGGGTACTGAGTCAACCACTGTTGATGCTCTGCTAAACTACCAACGGTTATTTTGCCGCGCATTAAGTAATGAGCAAAGCCACATAATTCTTGACAAAAAATCTCATAATCCCCAAGTTTTGTCGGAGTAAACCAAAAGTAACTCGTTAACCCTGGTACTAGGTCCATCTTGACTCGAAATTGTGGTACCGCAAAATTGTGCAGAACGTCTTTAGAGCGCTGTAATACTTTAACGGGTTGATTAATGGGTAGGTGTAACTGGTTTGAATTAACCAAGATGTCATCTTTGCCAAAGGGATCGCTTAAACTTAAACCAAAGGGATTTTCGGCACTGATTAACCGAGTATCGACTTTCCCTAATACCTTGTCTTTACCTGGAAAGCGAAAACTCCAACTCCATTGTTGACCGACTACTTCAAATTCATCGGCATCTTCAGGTACCGCAACAAAGTCAGCCCAAACCACCAAACCTGGTGCAAGCATTGCTGCCACTCCAACTGTGGTAACTAAAGTAAGCCATCCTTCCAATTTTTTATTCTCTGGTTCATAGTCGGCGCGGCGATTTTTATTATAGCGAAAACGATAGACTGCATAGGCAAGAAATAAATTAACGATGATAAACACAAAGCCGGTGACCCAAAGTGTTACATTTATGGTGGTGTCGATAGAGGTCCAATTGGAAGCAATTGGGGTGAACCACCATGGGCTAAGAAAATGAAATATCACAGTTACTAATATCAGAATTAATATAACAATAGCGATTGCCATGCTTAAGAGATCCTTATAATGTGATGATTATGATTTTTGAAACTAATATTTCAATGATAATCTCGGTCTATTAAAACCGATTTAAATTACTCCCATATCTCTTACTACTCATTACTACGGATTGGTTTTGCTTATCATTATAACCATAGTTCATTTTGATGAATTCACCACAACCTTTTGATTAATGGATAGATAGCTTAGATTGATTAACCAATAAAAAAGAACGCTGTAGCGCTCTTTTAGTATTACAGCCATTCATTAGCAAGTAATTTATGGCATGCTCTTCATAAACTTATGATATTTCTCTTGGCTGCGAACAACCCAAGCCGGTGTTGCTTCGCCCACGCCTTCTATAATTAATTTCGGGTGTCTGGTCATTAGTTTATTTAATGTTGTTTCTTGGTCACGGTCGGCATCAACAAAAAAGATATGTTTACCTTCTTTTAGCATACTTTGAAACCGTTCAAATTCAACATTAGGCCGTTGTATACCAATAAAGCCACCTTCCCAAGTACAAAAACCTAAGACAACAATCGATAAGAAGATAAACGGCATCCAACCAGCAGCACTAGCGGTCCAATTCATAAGATATGCCACCACTAATACCAGAATTGCACCCACTACGCCTACGGCAAAACCAACTTCGGTTGAGTGAACAACGTCTTTTTTCAAAACCGATTCCACTTCATGTAAGTGGTGTAATTGCACATCGGCATCATTTTCACTTAAAACATGTAATTGCGGGGTAGTGAACCCTTTACTTAGAAGTTCCTTTTCTACTTGTTCCAATTCATCTAAATCATCACTTAAATAATAATGGCGAACCATAGAACCTCCAAAGCTCAAAATTTAATATCCCAAAGATGCTTATAATTACCCTAGGTAATAAAAAAATCTTTAGTTAACCAAAGTATAGCTCAATAAAAATTTGGTGGTTAATTTTACAAAAGTGTAATTTAAATATGTCGTAATTAAGTCAAAATACTTTAAAATATCCCTATATAGAGCTTTAATAATTTAATCGATAAATGGTAATGATTGCCCATTGCTACATTCGAACCATCAATTAGTTACATGGATAACATCAAACATGCGAGTCGTCGTTTCTCAATTTGCCACAACCTTTAATGTTCAAGAAAACCTAGCAACCTGTATTCGTATGATAAATGGGGCCGCAGTATGTAAGCCCTCTATAATCGTTCTTCCAGAATTGTGTAATACCCAGTTTTGTAATACTCAAAGTTGCTACGTTGATCATAATCAAGCTTGGGATCAAGCCTTAGCCACTGATGGCAATTTTTTACAACGTATAGCCGAGCAAGCACAACAACATAACTGTTACATTGTCCTGAATGTTACGTTACGACGAGATCTTTTAGGCGACTTGCCACTCAATAAATCAAATATTAGTATTACTACATGCTTATTTTCTCCGCTTGGCAAGCTCATTCACCAACAAGATAAACAAACATTAACCGGCTATGAAAAAGATGTTTTTATTAGCGCCAGTAAAGTTGCTGAGGTGGTAACAACGCCGTTTGGTAAGCTTGGACTGTTAACCGGTAATGAAGACATGACCTTTGAGGCAGCACGTAGATTAGCCTTAGATGGTGTGCAATTAATGTGTCATTCGAATAACGCATTCGCACTGGATCAAAGCAGTTTACATGGGCCTGCACGAGCATTTGAAAATAAAGTATTTTTTGTGGCTGCTAATAAAATTGGTAGCCTTGTACCTGAACAACTATCTCAACAACAATCGCAACAGAGCCCACAACAATGCCTAGTTGGCGCTGGTCATAGTCAAATAGTAGCAGCTAATGGCCGGGTGCTCGCAGAAATGCCAAACAGTGAAGAAGGTTTTATTTTTGCTGATATAGATTTGGCTGACTGCGATAGTACTAATATCAAG
>CALJHL010000201.1 GCA_938075435.1 uncultured Thalassotalea sp.
ACTATAACGCTTAACTTTTTTAACATAATATAAACTCCTAAACTCTAAACAACTATCGGCAGCAACCTGGCAACATAATATTTACAATACCTGTACCCTTTTAAACTAGACCGATTTAATGAGCGTAAAATTACTGACAAATTTAATTAATTGCAAGGTAAAACTATTTATTGCGCTTTTTTTTTTGCCTTTAATTAGGTCATTTAAGCAAATTTATCACTAAATACCTTAATTATAGCTTAATGATGCAAATATATTATGCTGAAACTTTAATTTGCTTAGCTAAATCTGCTAGAATCGCCCAAAATTTAGTCTTACAAAGATACACCTAATGAAAATTGCTTTGTTTTATGGTTCAACCACCTGTTATACCGAAATGGCCGCTGAAAAAATCCAAGCAGTTATAGGTGAAGATATTGTTGAATTGTTTAACATAAAAGATGTAAATCTTAGTGATTGCTTAGCATACGATATTATTATTTTTGGCATATCCACTTGGGATTTTGGCGAATTGCAAGAAGATTGGGAATCGACTTGGGATGATATCTCTAGCCTTGCTCTGCAAGGAAAAACTATCGCTTTATTTGGCTTAGGCGATCAAGTCGGTTATGGCCAATGGTTTCAAGATGCATTAGGTATGTTACACGATGAACTTATACCATTAGGAGTAACTCTGATTGGTTACTGGCCCAATGATGGTTATGAATTTGAACAATCAAAAGCATTAACTGCTGATGGCGACTATTTTGTTGGTTTATCTCTGGATGATGAAAGCCAATATGAACTGTCTGAACAACGAATTAACCAATGGTGTACACAGATCCTTGAAGAAATCAGCGAATTAACTTCAGAATAGCAATAATGACTAGTAACATTTATTCATAACAGTAAACGTAGCTCTGAGAAACTTGTTTAGGAAATATACAGTTAAACCTCTATAATACGACCATAACCGTAAGCGTAGCGCTTCTAAAATAAAACTCTAAGGTAATCACAAACCATGTTTAAACAGTTTGATCTCGATGATGAACTTGTTGCCGGGACTGTAAAGGCCGGCTTTAAAAAACCAACTTCAATTCAAAGCTTGGTTCTACCTGAAGCAATGGCAGGAAAAGATGTATTAGCGTCTGCGCCAACCGGCACCGGTAAAACCGCAGCTTTTATTTTACCTTGCGCCCAACATTTATTAGATTATCCGCGAACAAAACCTGGCTTTCCACGCGTGTTAGTACTTGCTCCGACTCGCGAATTAGCAACCCAAATATTTGAACAAGCACAACTATTAACCAGTTATACCAACATTAAGGTTGGCCTTATAACGGGTGGCGTTAACTACGGCTCTCACAAAGAAATATTAACTGAGACCACCGATATTCTTATCGCCACACCTGGTCGATTAATGGATTACATCGAAACCGAACAATTTGATGCCCGAGAAATTGAAATATTAGTATTAGATGAAGCTGACCGCATGCTGGATATGGGTTTTGCCGATACCATTAGCCGCATTGTTGGTGAAGCTCGTTGGCGCAAACAGACCTTACTTTTATCTGCCACCTTAGCGGGTGCGGGTATTATTCGTTTTTCTAAAGACATCTTAAATGAGCCCGTATTTTTAGAGTCTGACCCTTCGCGCAAAGAAAAAGCAAAAACCCATCAGTGGTTGCATTTAGCCGACGACGTTGATCATAAAGTAAAATTATTGATTAATATCCTTCAACAAGATGATGTAAAACGCGCCATTGTGTTTGCCAATAAACGCGAAACGGTACAATCTCTGGCGGGTTTATTACAAAGTGAAGATTTAACCAATGCCTGGCTTGAAGGTGAAATGCCGCAAGACAGACGAAATAAAGCCGTTGCTAGAGTTAAAGATGGTAACGTTAATATATTAGTTGCAACCGATATTGCTGCCCGTGGTTTAGATATCGATGATATAACCCATGTCATTAATTTTGATATGCCCCGTAAAGCAGATATCTATGTTCATCGTATCGGCCGTACCGGCAGAGCTGGTAAGAAAGGCACGGCAATATCTCTAGTCGAAGCTCATGAAATGCTTTCTCTAGCTAAAATCGAACGCTACATTGATGAGCGCCTCGCCCGTCGAGTTATTGAAGAATTGCGTCCACAGCATAAAGAAGCAAGAGTGCCTGTAAAGCGCAATAAAACCAAGGTTAAGAAAAACGCCGGCTTAACGAAAAGAGCTCGGGTTGCCAAAAAAGCAGCCAAAGCGAAGAAAGCCAGAAAAAAAGCGGCTAAATAATCGCGTCTTTTTTGTTCGAAAAGAATCCGCTAAAAACCTTGTCTAAAAACAAGGTTTTTTTGGTTTGTATCTTTATTTTTACCCTCTTTATTTAATAACAATATTATTAAAATAATCATTTGAAATATAGCACTAAGTCCGTAAACTTAACTTTTATATTACAAATTAGGTTAACTATGTTTCGAATTATTATCACTAGCTTATTAACGTTACTGCCCCTGACTGCATTGGCAGAGAATTCAGTAAAGCAGATTTTTAATCAAGTTAACCCTGGTGTGGTCGAATTACACGTGACGGCAGTAGCACCGCCAAAGGCTGGACAAGTTAGTTATAAAGCCTCTACCCAAACCTCGCTAGGCTCAGGCGCCTTAGTCACTAACAAAGGGCGGATATTAACCGCCGCCCATGTGGTAGACCGAGCCACCAAAATAGAAGTTATATTTAACGACGGCAGTAAAACCAGTGGCCATGTAGTTTGGGTTGATTCGTTAATCGATTTAGCAATGATCCAAGCAGGAAAAGTTCCTAGTAATATTGAACCGCTACCACTGGCAAAATCTTCCGACTACTCCATAGGCGAACAAGTTATTGTCATTGGCGCTCCTCTTGGTGTCAGTCATAGTTTATCGGTGGGTTACTTAAGTGGCGTACATGATAAAGAGCAAATCCCTGGCACCGACATAGTACCGCGTTTTTTACAAACCGATGCGTCAATTAACAAGGGTAATTCTGGTGGGCCATTATTTAATCTAAACGGCGAAATTATTGGCATAGTTAGTCACATTTTATCAATATCAGGCGGCAGTAATGGTTTGGGTTTTGTGGTTTCAATAGATACCATTCATGATGTCATTGCCTCTGCTCCGGCAAATTTCAGTGGTTTTATACCGCATT
>CALJHL010000202.1 GCA_938075435.1 uncultured Thalassotalea sp.
ATACCCCTTGGGTTTTTCCTTGGTAAATCTTCAACTCGTTTTCACCAGCAGATAAAATCAACTCTTTAGCGCCATCACCGTCTAAGTCGGCCATTTGAACCACCGGCGAACCGCTTTTACCGGTAGATAAACTAAAGGTTAGTTCCACTTCTTTACTGATCCGTTGTTGATATCTGTCTTTAGAATCAAGCGAAAATATCAGTACCTGTTGTTCAACACTACCAGTTAGCAATGCACTAATAATTTGTCCCACTGAAATATCAAATGAAGACGTCATGATTTCTTGGCGTTTATCGTTATTGACATCAATAAAATTTAAGTCGGTTAGCGTTCCGTCAGATTGAACCAAACTATTCGCCTGCTCAGAATAAGTAAGCATGCCTTTAGAAATTTTGCCTAAATAAATCTCAAAATCATTACTCTTATCTAACACCCCAGAACTTTGGGTAAATTGCACTATCATGTCAGGTAAATTATCGTTGTTTATATCTTTAATATTTTCTACGGTGCGGTGCTTTAAATTACTTTGGTCCAAGTTATCACCATCGGCGCCTCTTGCATCCCACCAGTTCAATGCGCTAATCGATTGGTTTATCTTTATTTGAGTAGGGCTTTGTGCAAAGCCTTGTGGTTGTTGTTTAAATATTTGCAGTTCACCATTAGCAGCAAAAACAATGTCTTTTTTATAATCAAAATTCATATCAATTAAATAATAAGGACGCTCAGTGTAACTAACCCTTGAAGAAAATATTTCGACGGTAGGAAGTACTGGCAATTTTTGCGTGGTAAAGCCGGCATTGCCTTGGTTTAAATACAGGTTTAAACTCTGAAAATCCGCTAATATGACATCGTCGATGCCATCTTCATTTATGTCGATTATGAAGTCTGATTTTTTTAAGTAAGCAGCGTCATGATTAACATAGATAGAACTTACCGATACCAAATCATTTAAATGCTGCCCTGGCTCGGCGTTAAATTTTAACACTTTGTCGGTACTTAAAAAGTACAGCGACTGTAAACCGGGTTTATCATCATCACTGACATCATAACTAAACACTGTTTTTGGCAACTCAATATGCAGGAATAATTGATACTCTTGTTCAATCTCATCAAATGCAAACAATGCCAATTGCGGCTTATTATTTTTTTCACCAATCAAGACTATTTCTTTACCCGGATTTTCTAATAAGTTAGCAGTAATCGCATCTTGAGAAATAACAAACGGCGCTTGGATTTCTTTATTGGTAAAATTAAATGATGTTTTAGCTTGCGCATAGCTCATTAAGCTTAACGACATAAAGCTTAGTCCTACGACAGTTAATAACGCTTTAGTCTTTGGTATAATTTTATTCATTACATTTCTCATTTAATTATTCTATTTAGCTAGCTTGTGCTTGATTACTGTTTACTTGAGCAATTGTCACCAGGGTAGAACTTCACCATTGGAATGATAAAATACACCACTATTTGCCATTGCTAAATCATCAATTAAGGCAATTAACCGACTTGCCGCGGTAGTTGCGGCGATATCACCACTGTGATTAACCATATCCGTTTGTACATAACCGGGATGATAAATACCCACCGGTATTTGCCGTTGACCAAAGTCATTGGCTAACGACATGCCCGCAGCATTTAAAGCCGCTTTTGACATTCTATAGCCATAACGACCACCGGAAGTATTGTCAGCGATTGAGCCCATTCGAGAAGTAATTAACACCACTTTACTGCCCGCATCGAGTTGTTTCTGTAACTTTTGACATACTTGCAGAGGTGCTAAGGCATTCACCAAAAACTGCTGCTGTATAGTTTGAGTATTTAAATCGTCTAAAGTTTCATCGCGTAATATGCCAGCATTATTCAATAAGATATCGATGTGAGTACCTTCTAACTGCTGCTGCATTTTTTCCAGACCGGCGTCGGTTGCAACATCGATGTCAGTAATAACTCGAACGTTTAACGCGTCAAGTTCGCTAGAACTATTGCGACATAGAGCAATAACCTTGTCCCCTCTGGCTTGGTATAACGTGGCAAATGCTAAGCCGATACCACGATTGGCACCGGTGATCACTATTGTTTTATTCATATTATTTCTCATCGATTTAAAAGCAGTTGTAAAAATTAAGTTACTAATTTAAGTTACAAATGCAAGTATGAAGAAAAACAGCAATAAGATCTCAGCTAAATTGTAAAAACTTATTTTATTTATTATTTCAATTAACTATACCCTGCGAGGCGTAATGAAATTTTGTAAATCCCTTTCTCTCCTGCTATTTATCATCGGTCTACAAAGTTGTAGCGACCCACAGTTAAAGCCGTTAGCTTACTCGGCCAAAATATTAGCGTTTGGTGACAGTTTAACCATAGGTAAAGGCGTTGCCGAGCAATTTAGCTACCCAAGTGTACTGGCAGAGCTATCGGGGTTAGAAGTGATTAATGCTGGGGTTTCAGGAGAGTTATCGGCACAGGGCTTATTGCGATTACCACAGTTAATAACAGAGCATTCACCCGACATGATAATTTTACTTGAAGGCGGCAATGATATTTTACGTAATCATGATTTGCAGCAGACAAAACGTAATCTTGGGCAAATGATTGAATACGCCCAAGCACATAATATTGAAGTCGTATTAATTGGCGTACCCAAAAAGAGTTTATTTTCTTCTAGTGCCGATTTTTATGCACAATTGGCGAGCCAATATCAACTGGTGTTTGCTGACGCTATTATTGCCTCATTATTAAAAAGTCCAAGTTTAAAGTCAGATTCGGTGCACCTTAACGAATTAGGCTATCAAAAATTAGCCGAACGAATTTATCAACTATTAACTGAAAATGGGGCTTTATAGTCGTTTTTATTCTGAAGCGTACAAATTCTTACGTTTTATTTAAAATCCATTAAATTAAAAATATGCTTTACTGCTAGTTACTTAGCTACAGCCCTTAACCTCGTTGCACCCTGGTCATTATTTGTACTATTGCAAATTAATTAGCAAACAGGTATCTTTGCCTATTGATTTATAGTTTTTGAAAAATTAAATACCAAATTAGCCGGCCTTAGGCTAATTCAATCATTGGTATTTTTAACACTGAGAGGTTGTATGGGCTTAGTTTGCAGTAATCGTCGACAATTTTTTCGTAAAGTCAGTGGTGTAGTCGCCCTTGGCGCAACAACACCACTAATTTCTACTACAGCTCACGCAAGCTTAGGCCAAGATACCGTTAAACAATTAGCACTCTATAATCGCCACACGGGTGAACGATGCCAAGGCATTTATTGGGCTAATAATAACTTTCAAAACGATGTGGTAAACTCTTTTGAGCACAATTTACGCGATCATCGCCAAGATGAATCGGCGCCAATGGATCGTCGTTTATACGACTTTTTACACAACATTCAACAACGTTTAGCTACTGATAAAGAAATTCACATTATTTCTGGCTTTCGCTCGGAAAAAACCAATGCAATGTTAGCTAAACGCAGTAGTGGTGTGGCTAAAAAAAGCTTTCATATGAAAGGCATGGCCATTGATTTTGCCATTCCGGGGGTCGACTTAGAGTTAATCCGTGATACCGCAAAATCGTTAAAATTAGGTGGCGTTGGTTATTATCCAAATTCGGGTTTTGTCCATATTGATACTGGTTGGGTACGCAGCTGGTAATATTAAAACCTAATATAACTAAAATTGAATAATGTCGGGTTTTCGCGAGAATAACGGCATTTATTACCGTATGATAGCAATATTGAATTTAAATTAGGTATTGCTAATGCCCCTAGATGCGGCGATTTGTAAACAAGCTAGATTATCGCGCGACCCTCGTTTTGACGGCCAATTTTACACTGCGGTACTCACCACGGGAATATATTGTCGGCCAACATGTCCTGCTGGCCCTGCCAAAGAGGAAAATGTCCGCTATTATCAAAGCGCCGCCCATGCCGAATTTAATGGCTATCAACCTTGTAAACGCTGCAAACCAGAATTAGCTCCAGGGCAAAAATTACCTTCACAATTGGAGCTTGCCCTAAATCAGCTAAGCTACCAACCACAAATGAATGTGCTGCAGTTGGCTGAATTTCTAAAATTAAGTGAACGGCAACTGCAACGACTTTTTAAACACAGCTTAGGTTTAGGACCAAAGTCGTTTATCGATCAACAACGGCAAATTAAAGCCCGTCAGTTGTTGATGTCGACTAAATTAGCTTGCAGTGATGTTGCAGTAATAAGTGGCTTTAATAGTGTGCGTAGTTTTAATGAACAATTAAAATCGCAGTATGGCTTAACGCCGACAAAAATTCGCAACAGTACTAAATCTCCCCTTGTCGATAGACTATCAATAAAGCTTAATTACCAAGGTGAACTCAACTGGCCATTAATCTTGGCATTTTTTAAAAGCCGATTAATTGCAGATATTGAAACAGTAACGACCACCTATCAACGAACCATTAATTTAGCGAACTGTAGTGGTTGGCTAGAAGTTTCGAAACCAGATAATGGCAATTATTTAAGCCTGCAAGTGTGTTTGTCAGATTACCAAGCATTACCACAAATCATTAC
>CALJHL010000203.1 GCA_938075435.1 uncultured Thalassotalea sp.
AGTAAAGAGCTGTGCTTACCATTAACAAATTTAACCGCTCCAGATACGCCAGCTTGGTCCATCAATACTCCAGACGTTACTTCTAAATCGAGTAAATCAACCAACGGATCAGTACCCGACAGTGGTGAGCTTAACGTTGTAGTCGGGATCACCTGATCTTCTAGGTTATCAGTGCCATTACCCACCACCGTATGCACTAAAATATTAGCGTCATTGGCTTTTAACATTTCGGTAAAGTTAATTGGGTCGGCAGAATCAATGACTGATTGCGCAGCAAAAGTAAACAGAGTGAAAGAGCTATTAAACGCAGCCAGCTGCTCTTCGGTCGCATTGGCTTCAAATATAGTCCACGCAGTGGCTAAATCATCTTGTAAACCAGCGGCGTCGGCGAATTGTTGAAACTCTTCAGAGCCAGCGTAGGCAAGAGAGCCTTTAACAAAAGGTCCAAAAGCAGCGGATTCAAATAAGAAATTGGCAATGCCACCACCTGGTACTGACAATAATGAAGCATTTACTTTGAACATTGGATCATAAATAGCATGTTCGCCGCCTAACGATGTGTTTGCTATAGACAGGAAGTTATGACCGGTAATGCCCCCTAACGAAATACCCGCATAGTAAACATCACTGCCATCGACTTCAGTAAAAGGACCTTCTGCGGTATTAATTGAATTTAACGCAGCACGCAGTGCTAAAGTATCGGTCACACTTTGACGTAAATTATCTCGACCATTTAATAAAGATGCCAAGTTTAAATAAACCGCAGGATTTAACGAGGCACTTAACTCGCCATACCCTCGACTACCGTGTAGCGGGTGATCGATGGCCGCCGTAGCAAAACCATTAATGCTCAACATTCCAGTCATCGCTAACATTTGTTCTTTTTCACCACCAAAACCATGCTGCAACATCACAATTGGCCAACCATTTTCTGGTTTGCTGATCGGATCCAGTTGCAAACTAGCGCGAATGGCATTTACCGTTGCTTCATCAGGCACAGTCATCATCATTTCGATATCTTGCTGCTCGATAAGTTTTGGTACTGGGTTGAATTTAGTTAAGTGGCGATCGACATCAACGCCGATGTCACGTAAACCAAATGCCATACAATAACCATCATTTTCACTGATTGGTCCTGGTGGAATTAATTCTGGGTTAGTAGCGGCAAGTCCCGCTAAAGTAGCGCCCGAATCACAGGCAGCTTGCCAAGGTTGATTAATTGGTGCCGTTGGGTTTTCTGCCGTTGGTACCCCAGAATAATAACGGACATTGTTAACCATACCGCCATATACCTTGGCGGCGCTAAAAATTGCCGACGCCGGATTTTCAGGATCTAATTGGCCGGCGCCAACCATGGCATCAAAAGCGGTATAACCTAAGTTTTGCACACCAACATAAGGTGCAACTTCTAGGTCTTGAGTGGCTAAGTCAGCTAAAATCAATTGTTTGCTTACCTTCAACACATCGTTAATCGATTGTGTGGTCATCGCCATGGTATAAATAATTTCATCACTATCTACGCCAAAGTCGGTGGCTATGTTTTCGTAACTATTAATGACTGCTTGTAAACCATTTTGGGCGGGATCTAGTAATGGTTTTTCAGTAATGTCTTGACGCACTAATGTATAAACCACTGATGAGTCTATAGCCATACCAGCCGTATCCGTTAAATTATCGGTTAAGGTAAGAATATAAGCGGTTTTGGGTTTTAACGGTTTTAACGGTACGATGGCAATATTATCACCGCTAGCTTTGGCGATAAAATCAACACCAAACACCAAAGGAGCCACGCCTTTACAGGCAAGTTGAGGCGGTAAAGCCGCACAATCGGCATCGGTTTGATTAGCGCCCATTACGGCTTCGTGAATAATCACCGACTCAGGACTAAATACCGATGCGGCATCTAAGGTAATGCCCTCAGCAAAATCAATATTTATTACAAACGGTTGATGAGTAGACCAGCCATCTAGGGCATTTGCTGCCACTAATGGGTCAGAAAAATCAGTCGCATCATCCACCGGTAAATTTAAAGTAAAATCTTTGGTACCGCTAAACAGCAGATCATTAGGAAAAGATAAAACGCCATTAGTTGGGTCAAAAGCCACTCTTGAAGTTGGCGTTAATGGACTCGATTCGGCATTTTCCTTTTCTATGTCAGCGATGGTTTCATCATCACAACCACTCAGACCTAAAGCGCTTACAATCGCAAGGCTAATTAATAACTTATTCATTTTTTCTCCCCAAGAAACCCATATATCTGCTGTAATTCATTGTTATAATGCAGATTGTGTGTATTTGTTTAACATGTAAGACCAGTTAAACATATAAAATATAATTTAGCCTAAGATCTATTGTGGATCTACATTTTTTTTACTTTTTGTCACAAATATCCTTTTTTTAACTAATTAACCTTCAAAGCTCAAGCCGGTAAAGGTAGAATAGTGGCAAATTTATAAGCAATGTAAAATAACATGTTCAAATTTAAAGCAACTGAAAATTGCCTAGCCAATAAAACCATTTTAGTGACTGGTGCTGGCGACGGTATTGGTAAAACTGCAGCGATTCATTACGCCAAATATGGTGCGACTGTGATCCTGTTAGGAAGAACAGTGAGTAAACTCGAACATGTATACGATGAGATTATTAAAGCCGGTTACCCCGAGCCAGCCATTGTGCCCTTAGATATGAAAGGCGCAACCGCACAGCATTATAAAGATATGGTATCGACCATTACCGATCAATTTTCAAGTTTGGATGGGGCGTTATTAAATGCATCTATCTTGGGGGAGTTAACACCTTTCACCCAAATTAATCAGCAAACTTGGCAAGATGTAATGCAAGTTAATTTAAACGCGCAAATGTTAATTACCCAGGCGTTAATTCCCGCCATGGTTGCCGCTAA
>CALJHL010000204.1 GCA_938075435.1 uncultured Thalassotalea sp.
TGCTGAGGTAATGCTTGAATCCATTCGTCTCGCTGAGCTAACTCAAGGAGCGCTTGACGTAACTGTTGGGCCACTTGTTAACCTGTGGAGTTTTGGCCCTGGGAATAGAGCCGAAAAGGTACCATCACAACAATTAATTGATTTAACCCAACAACACATTGGCATTGAAAAAATTCAATTTTCTGACGGTAAATTATTAAAGACTGATCCGCAAGTTTACATCGACTTATCTGCAAT
The DNA here is from genome assembly GCA_938075435.1 of uncultured Thalassotalea sp. Taxonomy (GTDB): domain Bacteria; phylum Pseudomonadota; class Gammaproteobacteria; order Enterobacterales; family Alteromonadaceae; genus Thalassotalea_A. Next base: position 238 of record CALJHL010000204.1, read on the forward strand.
CGCCAAAGGCTATGCTGTAGACAAGGTCGCTGAGCTATTAGAGCAGCACGGCTTTAACCGCTACATTGTTGATATTGGTGGAGAAATGCGGATCAATGGCCATAGGCTTGATGATAGTCCATGGGTAATAGCGGTTGAAAAACCTATTGCTGGTATAAGAGCCGTACAAAAGGTTATAATACCTGGTAATAATGCGGTTGCCACTTCAGGTGATTATCGAAATTATTTTGAAGAAGATGGTGTACGATATTCTCATACCATAGATCCTGAGTCTGGCTGGCCGATAAATCATAAGCTGGTTTCGGTTACTGTGATACATCCTTCTTCTATGACCGCAGATGGCCTTGCCACCGCGATTGAAGTGATGGGACCTGAAAAGGGCTATGCCTTTGCGCAAGCCAATAATTTAGCAGTGTATTTAATTAGCAAAACCGAACAAGGTTTTGCCGAACAAGCAACCGAGCAATTTAAAGTGTTTATTGCTAAGTAAAAAGAGATAAGTGATGTCAGTATTTATATTAACGTTTGGCTTTTTCATTGCCATGTTTTTAGCCATGGCAATTGGCTATATTGTTCAACAAAAAACCTTAGCAGGCAGTTGCGGCGGATTAGGCAGTGTTGGCATTGAGAAAGCCTGCAATTGCGATAATCCTTGTGAAAAACGGCAAGAGCGTGAACGCCAAGCCGCACTAAATGAAAATAGCATTGATGTAAAAAACATTTAGTTGCAACAAACACCAATACTAACGGGGCCTTTTGGCTCCGTTTTTGTTAGCAAGCTTTAAAGCTGCCGTTATTGGCTATTCGGAGGGTATTGGCTAAGTATAATTGCCACTACGTTATTTATTGCCTTAGTACGTTCTTCGGGGCTAATATCTTGTTCCGCTTCAAAACCATCAGAACCACGCCAAATTACTTTGCCTTGATGTTTTATGTCGATAACAATCTTGGTATATAGATTAATGTCGCCATCAATAGGAATGGTTGTGCCGAGTCCGACCCCGGTTGCAGAGCTACCACTGCGGCTACTCCCCCCTAAACCAATACTAAACGAAGAGTTGTTTTGTTTTTGTTCAACCACGGTGAAAAAACTGATTTGTAGATCGGCATTATTGTCACTATAGCGAACCGGTTTTTGGGCAAGTTCTGCTGTTATTGCATTTTGAATACGATCATAGGTTAATTGATCAACCTCGACAGTCGCTTCAGTGGTCGGCTCAAATTGGTAACTAGAAAATTGCTTGAAGTTTGTAGAGGTATCAAAATCTACTGTCGTTTTAGGGCTTTGACAACCTAAAAGTAAAAAAAACAGTACCGTCGTTATCAACTTTATATAAACTTTCATCATCAACTCTCATTGTTATTGTCTAAATAAACATATAGTTGTTTATTTAAGCAAAAGCCAGTAATAGTCGCTTATATCGTAAGCTCAAATTAAAATTTAAAGGCCTAAATTGTAATTAACAATTTATTATTTTATACTGGTCTTATATACAGTGTATTTGATGCGGTCTTATTTGGGTATTTGAGGAGCGAGTAATGAGCAAGCTAAATAAAAATACATTTCTTTTATATAGTAGGATAAATCTTAGTTATGGTGGCTAAATTGCGAAAAATAATTCATATCGACATGGATTGTTTTTTTGCCGCGGTGGAAATGCGTGATAACCCTGACTTGGCTAATATTCCAATTGCGATAGCTGGTAAAGGCCCGCGCAGCGTAACGGCTACCTGTAACTATCTTGCCCGCGAATATGGTGTGCGCTCCGCTATGCCAGTTGGTCGAGCATTACAGTTATGCCCGCATCTAGAACTTGTCCCTGGGCGCATGTCTGCCTATAGAGAAGCTTCTACACATATTAGAGAAATATTTTCTCGTTATACCGATAAAATTGAGCCTCTGTCATTAGATGAGGCGTATCTTGATGTGACCGATTGCTCACAGTGTAATGGCAGTGCAACTTTAATTGCTGAAAAAATTAGAACTGAAATTTTCCAAGAACTTAACTTAACAGCTTCTGCAGGCGTGGCGACCAATAAATTTATCGCCAAAATTGCCTCAGATGAAAACAAGCCGAATGGTCAATGCGTGGTACCTCCCAATAAAGTAAATGAATTTGTTAACACTTTAGATTTAAAAAAAATACCGGGAGTTGGGCCAAAAACATTAGATAAATTAAATGCTCATGGCTTATTTACTTGCGCCGATGTAAGAAAGACTGACCCAGTTACAATGGAAAAACTGATGGGGAAATTTGGTCCTGTTATATTTAATCGAGCTTTCGGCATTGATACTCGAGACGTTGAAACCAGCCGAATTAGAAAGTCGTTAGCGATTGAAACAACGCTTAATGAAGATATTGAACAAGTAAATGGCTGCCTAGAAGTTATAGATGGTTTGTTACCTAAATTTTTAACCCGGCTTGCTAAGGTTAAAAATTTAGATATTGTTAAGCAAGGCATTAAAGTTAAATTTGCTGATTTTAGCCAAACTACGGTGGAGCAAAGCCAAAGCAGTCTGAATGTCGATTTATTTAAGCCTTTGCTTGAAGAAGCTGTATCTAGAGGGAATGGCAAAAAAGTGCGATTGATCGGATTAACGGTTGGCTTTGCACCCGAAAAACAACCAATATTATACACTCCACAATTAAGCTTACCTTTGTAAGACGTTATTTTTATTATATAAATAACATTTTATTTTGATTTTTTTATGTTTTATGGCCATATTTATAACTGTCCTTAATTTTAAAAAGATCACCCTATGAAAAAAATACCCTGCTTACTCGTTGTACTTTTAAGCTTTGCTTCACCTTTACAGGCAGCTAGAGATTTTTCAACAATTGAAATTAAAGCTCAACCTGTAGCTGGAGGCGTTTACATGCTGGCCGGTTCTGGTGGTAACATTGGCGTGTTAGCAACCAATGATGGTTTGATACTCATTGATGATCAATTCGCGCCGTTAGCGACTAAAATTGAACAGGCAATGAAAAACATCAAAGATGTGCCACTTAAATACATCGTCAATACTCACTACCATGGCGATCATACCGGCGGTAATGGCCATTTTGGTCAACAAGCACCAATATTTGCTCATGTTAATGTCCGTAAAAGAGTTGCCGAAGATAATAACAAGCCGGTTGCTGATTTACCGGTCGTTACCTACGAACAAGGAGTAAGCATACATTTAGGCAATGAAGAAGTTACCCTTAGCCATTACCCTAAAGGTCATACCGATGGTGACAGCGTGGTTTATTTTAATAACGCTAAAGTATTGCACATGGGCGACTTATTCTTTCAAGGGCGCTTTCCCTATATTGATTTAAAAGCCGGTGGTAGCGTTAAAGGCTATTTAGCCAATATAAAAGCAATAGCAAAACATTACCCAAATGATATTAAAATAATCCCTGGTCATGGTCAGCTATCGGATATGGCTGGTTTAAACGAGTTTATTGCTATGCTTGAGTATTCACTGAATATGGTGGCGGAGGCGATCGGTAACGGCGCCACCGACCAACAAATTCTTGATAAAGGTATCGGCGAAAAGTATAAAAGCTGGAGTTGGCAATTTATTAATGAACAACGTTGGCTGAACACTTTGATCAGCGATTTACGCAGTAAATAAGCTTGCCTTTAATTTACCTGTTATGCGGTTAATTTAGTGTATTGGCATTTATTTTGAGTGGTAATACAAATGCCAACAAACAAAACTAATACGCTAGAAAAATTGCATTAGATCATTAACATTATCTACTGCAATGATGTTTGCCTTGGCATTAAGTGATTCGCTTGGGTAATTTTTTCTTGGTACGATAATGGTCTGAAAACCATTTCTGATCGCTTCTTTAATTCGTTCTTGTCCCATTGGTACACCGCGTATTTCACCACCTAAGCCAACTTCACCAAGAGCGATGGTTGTTGCCGGTAACGTTGTGTTTCTAAACGACGACAGTATTGCCAAAATCATCGGTAAATCACTGCCGGTTTCATCATGTAATTTTAAACCGCCGACCACATTTATATAGATGTCTTGATCATTAACATTAATATTCATGCGCTTATTAACAACCGCTAATAACATCGATAAACGTCTGGGATCGACGCCAACTACAGCTCTTTGTGGGTGCTCAGCCATACTGGTATCGACCAGTGCCTGCATATTCACTAATAGTGTTCGGCCACCCTCGAATGAGGCATAGGCAATATTGCCAGATGCTTCAATCGCTTGTTGTAAAAATATCGCCGAAGGATTGGTGACCGATTTTATGCCATTAGGCATCATCGCAAAGGTGCCAATTTCATCGGCGCTGCCAAAGCGATTTTTTAGGGCGCGAAGAGTGCGGTATTTGCTGTCGGATTCTCGGCTTAACTTAAGGGTGGTATCACCAATGTGAGACAGGGTTTGAGGACCGGCTACCGCGCCAGATTTTGATTCATGAACCACCAAAATAAGGGTGATTCCATGCTCTTTCGCGGTACGATTTAAATAAGCCGCACATTCTCTAACTTGGGTAACATTGCCGGGTGAACCATCAATGCTGTCTAAAAACATGGTTTGAATACTATCAATAATTGCAAATTTATGACCATGCTCTAGCATGGTTTGGCAAATTAGTTCGATATTGCCAGACGTCATAATATCAATATTTGATAAATCTAATGCTAAGCGTTCGCCGCGATCTTTTATTTGGGTTTTACTTTCTTCACCAGAAACATAGAGGGCAGGGGCGAGCTTTGATAAGTTAGAGATAACTTCAATCAGTAAGGTTGACTTACCAGCGCCGGGAGCACCCGATAACAACACCACCGAACCTTGTACTAGGCCTTCCCCCAACACCCTGTCTAATTCTGGGCTACCGGTTTTGTAGCGGGTTAATTTTTGTTCGGAAACATCGCTAAGCTTTTCAATGCCACTGCCTTGAACTGAGTAGCCACGATTTAAACTTGCTACTGCTTTAGTTGCAACCGCAGCTTCTTTAAACTCTTTAATGGTATTCCATTCTTTACAGTCAGTGCATTGTCCCTGCCAACGGGGAAAGTCGGCACCACAATCGCTACAGACAAAAGAGATTTTCGTTTTCGTTTTAGTTTTTGCCATAGAGTTTAACTATAAAATATTGTTATGTATGTTTATACAGTATATTGATTTGCTAATGAGCTGGCAAGTTCATTAGCAAATATTGTCTGCTGTAAGTTTTTTAATTACCAGCAGACACGATTAGAACAAGCGGGGTAATTATTTAAGCCAATGTAATAAACAGTCTAAACCCGAAAAATTAATGCTAGTTTGTGCTTGTTGTAAAACCAAGGGCTTAGCTTTATATGCAACGCCAAGACTTGCTACTGCTAACATGGCTAAATCATTGGCGCCATCACCTATCGCAATGGTTTGACCCTTTGCGGTATTAAATTCAGACGCTAATCTTAATAGGGTATCAGCCTTTACTTGTGCATCGGTGATATCACCAACAACTTTACCTGTTAACCTGCCGTTGCAAATTTCAAGAACATTTGCTTGGGTGGCATCAAGGTTCAATTGTTTTTTTAAAATTTCAGTAAAGTAGGTAAAACCACCAGAGGCAACGGCCACTTTCCATTGGTATTTATGGAGCTCTTTAATCAGCACCTCAAGACCTGGCATTAACGGTAGGTTATCAGCGACCTGAGCTAAAATAGACTCAGGTGCACCTTTTAGTGTGCCGACTCGTTCTCGAAGGCTTTCGGCAAAATCTAACTCACCTTGCATGGCGCGCTCTGTTACCGCACTGACTTGTTCGCCAACACCGGCGAGCTTGGCAATTTCATCAATACATTCAATTTCAATGGTGGTGGAATCCATATCCATTACCAATAATCCCGGTATCGCTAACTCTGGAGCATTGGCAATTACCGCGGCTTCGAATTGGTGGGCAATGGCTAGTTCATTAATTTTATTCTTACATTGTTCAATATCTGTAGTTTCTAAACTAAAGCGGTAACTAATGGTGCCAGCTCGCTTATTACAACGACTGAGACCTGTTATTTGACCATTGATGGTATTGGCAATGTTAATTAATTGACCAATATTAGAGCCGTCCATAAGTACTAATTCAACAGCCGTATTTAATTGTTCGCTAGGGCATGAATCAAAGGAAAGTTGCTGTTGTGTAAAAGCCATCTTAATTGGTAATTTAATGCCATTGGTTTTGATAAAATCGCTAATTGAAAGTGGTAAATTATTGGCTGTAAAGGGTAAATAGTTAGCTAACACGGTCATTTCCTGATGTTGTTTTAATACCATTTTGTTATGAAAATGGCATAGGAATAAAAAATTGGTTCTATAATGGCAAATAACCCTCTATAGTGTATAGATATTTCATTAATTTTTTTAAAAAATGACGGATTTAAACGAACTTATATACCCGCAAGTAACCTCGGTCTACAATAAATTATTACAAATTGGTGTTGCCATCATTTTGATCTTGTTGATATTAAATATTTCAGTACTTAGTGTTGATGACAGTACTGAAAGTATGGAACAACATTTTCAGGTGATTTCAAAACAATTTGTTGCTCAAGCGGTTAACACTAGCAAGTCATTATTAATAACTAAAAATCGCCAACAACTGCAAGTGTTTGTGGAAAGTTTAGCGATTTCAGACGTTGTCGCCGAAGCACAAATTTATGATAAAGCGGGGCAGTTAATTGCGCATTCATCTGCAAACAGTAGCATTAAGCAACTGTATGGTATTGATCCTAGTAGCATTGATAATTCTAGCAAACACATTGCATTTATTCAGGAAATCCGCGATGAAAAATTGCATGGTTATTTGCGGTTATTTATCGTAAAAGACAGTTTACTCAACTCGTTACAGCAGCAAAATAAGTCTCAATTTGAAATTCAGCGGATCATGTTATTGATAGCGATTTTTGCTGGTTTCTTGCTGACGCGCGGCTTTAGCCGATTTTCTCGCCAAGGAATGCGATTAGGAAAATCCAAATAATTGTTCTACATTGTTCTCAATTTGCTCGGCTATCTGATGTGCAGGTTCACTGCGCAACCTACATAGATGGGTAAAAACATTATTGATTTGCAATGGTGAATTGATTTCTCCCTGAAACCCTTGCAATGGCATCGCTGGTGCGTCGGTTTCCAGTAATATGCTTTCTAAAGGCAACTTCGCTACCGTGGCTCGAGTGGTTTTTGCCCGTTGATAACTTATGGTGCCACCAATCCCTAGCTTAAATCCTAAATCCAAATAAACTTTGGCCTGTTGATAATTTCCCGAAAAAGCATGGATAACGCCAGAGTGTTGCGGTTTGCTCTGTTTAAGCAGTGGCCTAATTAAATGGTGGCTTTTACGGTGATGAATAATAACCGGTAATTGAAATTGATTGGCAATTTCCAGTTGCTGGGCAAAGTAGTCACTTTGTTTTTCAATATCTGCAATTGCACCATCAATACCTATCTCGCCAACCGCGTAAACTTTTTCGGTGGAGAGGTAATGTTGTAATCGTTGTAAATCGGCGGGAGTGGCTTTATCTATCCACCAAGGGTGTAGGCCCAAACAAGGTTTAGCACAGGGATATTCTTGGCACAACTGCAACACTCTAGACCAACGTTTAGCGGTTATACCCGGGACAATAAAACGCTGAATGTTGGCATCATGACAAGCCGCAATAAGCTGTTGTCGCGAACTGTCAAACTCAATAAAATCTAAATGGCAGTGGCTATCAGTAAATTGCATATAACAGACGTAGTCTTTATGTTTTTTGCTTTAAATAGTAATCGTTATCTTAGCAACTCATTGGTCATCATTTTTGAGAAAATCAACGGTGTAAATGGCAAAAAATAACGAGGTGAAAATAAAGGTAATTAATAAAGTAATACCTTTAAAGGCTGAAACCGTCATAAAATCGTCAAAAAACCATAGATAATACGCTAACGTCGCAAAACTAAAGAGGCCGACGAGGCCAAATAGAAAGAATTTTCCGAGTTGATAGTTTTTCACTACTTACATCCTTGTGTATATGTTCAAAATTCAATTTTAAAGATAGTACATAAATCCTATAAATACAGCATGGATAAAACTTTATTTAAACTTACCGTAAAATAAAGCTTTATCCTGAATAATTTAAGTTATCTATATATGCAATGCCAATATGCTGCTGTTTTAACATTGCATTTACTCACAACTAAAATTATTAAACTACATCTGCTCCATTACTTCAATGCCTAATATACCTAAGCCTTGCTCTAAGGTCTTGGCAATAAGTTGACATAATTGTAAACGAGCTACTTTTGTTTCATTGCTAATACCCTCTTTTAAAATTGGGCACGCTTCGTAGAACGTCATGTATAAGCTGGCGAGTTCATAAAGGTAATTACATAATAAATTAGGCGTACATTCACTTATTACCGCATCAAGCACTTCTTCAAACTGTAATAACTTAACCGCTAAGGCCTTTTCTTGCGGTTCAGCAATGAGCATCGATTGCTTAACATTGTCTAAATTAATATCGGCCTTTCTGAAAATACTTTTAATACGGGTATAAGCGTATTGTAAATAAGGAGCTGTAGCTCCTTCAAAACTGAGCATAGTTTCCCAGTTGAATACGTAATCGCTGGTTCTATTTTTAGATAAGTCAGCATACTTTACTGCGCCAATACCAACCTTACGGGCTATTTCACTACGTTCTTGAACGCTAAAATCAGCAATTTTTTCGGCCATTAAATTTTCAGCTCGACTTACTGCTTCATCAAGTAATTCGGCCAATTTAACCGTACCACCGGTTCGTGTTTTAAAAGGCTTGCCGTCATTCCCCATCATCATGCCGAATGGACAATGATGATAAGCGGTAGTTTCCGGCAAAAAGTTGGCCTTACGAGCGGTCATTTCAACTTGTTTAAAGTGCAGTGACTGTCGAGCATCAGTGAAAATGATAATACGATCGGCACCAAGTTTACCACTACGATATCGACACGCCGATAAATCGGTAGTGGCATATAAATAACCGCCACCAGATTTTTGCACAATCAATACCGATGGCTCACCATCTTTATTGGCCATTTCTTCAATAAAAACTACTTTCGCACCCTCGGATTCTACGGCAATGTTTTTTGCCATTAACTCACTGACGACATTGGCTAAGTCAAAGTTATAAGAACTTTCACCCATAATATCGTTTTCGGTTAGGGTAACGTTAAGTTTTTTGTAAATTTCTTCACTATGGTGAACAGAAATATCAATAAATTGTTGCCATAGTACTAAACAATCTTTATCACCGCCTTGCAGTTTAACGACAAAGTCACGAGCACGGTCGGCGAAACCATCTTCTTCGTCAAAACGAATTTTTGCTTCCCGGTAAAAGTTTTCTAAATCGGCTAGCGCGGTTTCGGCCAATTCATTGCTAGCTAGTTTGTCATTTAAATGCGCAAGTAGCATGCCAAATTGAGTTCCCCAATCACCCATATGGTTTTGACGAATGACCTTTTCGCCACGAAATTCAAGGGCGCGAACTACCGCATCACCAATAATTGTTGAACGTAAATGACCAACATGCATTTCTTTAGCAAGATTGGGAGCTGAGTAATCAACCACAACTGTTTGCGGGGTTACGCTAGGAACAATATTTAAGTTGTCATCATTGTTGGCTTTAGCGAGTTGCTCTGCTAACCAAGCTTTGTTTAAATGAATGTTAATAAAACCTGGGCCAGCTAGTTCAACTAATTCGGCAATGCCATCTAAATCAAGATGTTCAACTACCGTTTGCGCTAAGGCTCTTGGGTTGGTTTTCAATTTTTTCGCGGCGCCCATTACTCCATTTGCTTGGTAATCACCAAAATTGGCACGAGTCGAAGCATTTATCGCCGGGTTAGTATCGCTAGGTAAACCTGCAGCAATCATAGCGGTTTTTACTTTTTCATTTAACAGATGACGAATATTCATAATGTTTTATCTAATTCAGTTTATATTTTTGGTTAATGGCCATTACAGTAAATGTGCAAGTACAGCTTAGCTTATACTTGCATATATACTGGCACTTATCGTTTAGTGTTCACGGGTTTTGTGAAATTCTATATCTGGATAGCGTTCGTGCATCAGATTTAGATTTACCATAGTCGGCGCGATATAAGTCAAATTATTTCCGCCATCTAGAGCTATATTGTCGTACGCTTTTTTCTCAAACTCGGCTAACTTACGCTCATCAGAACAAGTAACCCAACGGGCCGTAGCAACGGATATCGGCTCGTATATAGCATCTACGTTGTACTCATTTTTCAAGCGATGCACAACCACTTCAAACTGCAGTACACCAACAGCGCCAACGATCATATCGTTATTACTCATTGGTCTAAATACTTGCACTGCACCTTCTTCTGAAAGTTGGATCAGGCCTTTTTGTAATTGCTTAGCTTTTAATGGATCGCGTAACCGAATACGACGAAACATTTCTGGAGCAAAGTTTGGTATGCCACTGAATTTCATATTCTCACCGGCGGTAAACGTATCGCCAATTTGAATTGAACCATGGTTATGCAAACCAATAATGTCACCCGCAAAGGCTTCATCAACGTTTGATCTATCGCCGGCCATAAACGTCACGGCATCGGCAATCCTAACGTCCTTGCCAATTCTTACTTGTTTCATTTTCATGCCTTTGCTGTATTTGCCAGAGCAAATACGCATAAAAGCAATACGGTCACGATGTTTAGGATCCATATTGGCTTGAATTTTAAAGACAAAGCCTGAAAATTTTTCTTCTTCTGCTTTTACTTCTCGCAAATCAGTATGACGAGATAAAGGCTTTGGTGCCCATTTGGTTAAGCCGTCGAGCATATGATCGACGCCAAAGTTACCTAGAGCCGTGCCAAAATAGACCGGCGTTAATTCACCAGCCAAAAATTCTTGAAGATTAAAGTCGTGACAAGCGCCTACCACCAATTCTAACTCTTCGCGTAAATCTTCAGCGTAACCACCGAGAACTTTATCTAATTCTGGATTATCAATGCCTTTAATGACAACGCGTTCTTGGATAGTATGACCTTGACCCGTTTGATATAAGAATATTTCATCAGTTAAAATGTTGTAGACACCTTTAAATTCTTTACCCATGCCAATAGGCCAAGTAATTGGTGAACATTTTATTTTTAAAATATCTTCAACTTCATCCATTACTTCAACCGGATCACGTACATCACGGTCCATTTTATTCATAAAAGTAATAATCGGGGTATCACGCAACCGAGTGACTTCCATTAATTTAATGGTTCGGTCTTCAACCCCTTTTGCAACGTCAATAACCATTAAACAAGAGTCTACGGCGGTAAGAGTACGATAGGTATCTTCAGAAAAATCTTCATGACCAGGAGTATCTAATAAATTAACTAAACAGCCATCGTATGGAAATTGCATTACCGAGGTAGTAATTGAAATACCACGGTCCTTTTCCATTTCCATCCAATCAGATTTAGCATGTTGTCCTGATTTTTTACCTTTTACGGTACCGGCTTTTTGTAAAGCTTGACCAAAAAGTAATACTTTTTCGGTGATGGTAGTCTTACCCGCATCAGGGTGACTAATTATGGCAAAAGTCCGGCGTTTGTTGACTTCCTGCTGTTGAATTGTCATGTTTTACAATTACTCACTAATAAAAATTATGCAACGTTGCCTGTGTTTATAAATCGAACAGGCATAAAAGTGCGATATTATACAGAAATAGATGTATTTAATCAGTAATTAAGGCAGGATTTGTGATGAAAAAATACATTAATTTTACTTTTGCCGGTTATATTTGTTAGCTAAGCGATAAACTCATCACTAAGGCATCTTCATACCCCATTGCCGCAGGATAATAACCGGTACGACGGTGGACTTGGATGAAACCGTTTTTCATATACAACATTTGCGCGGCGGTATTTTTAGCTCGTACTTCTAAATGACAAGTAACCACTTTATTTTCTTTGGCTTTTGCTAAAAAATCATTAAGTAAAATTTGTCCTAGACCTTGACCTTGAAAATCTGGGTGCACGCAAATTTCCATTAACGTTAATTCATCAATGACTAAGTCACCAACATAAAAGCCAACCGCTTGTTTATTGATTTTTATTTGCCGGGTGATATAGCGACCACCAATACAGCTTTGCAAGGTTTTTAACGTCCAGGGGAATGGATTTGCAGCAATTTCAATGGCATAAATACTGTCACTGTCCTGCTTAGTAAAGTTGCGTAAACTATGATTAGACATGTTAATGAACGGCGTTATCGGTTGCTGGATTTTCAGACTCTATCGCCGCAAGATGTTGACATAACAAGGTCCATAACTGCCTTTTTAATTCACTATTTTGCGCTATTTTTTCAAGGTTGGGGGTGCTTAATACTTGCTCGTTGAGTTGGCAGCAAGGCTGGTCATTAAATTGCCACTCTAGGGTATTAATGGTGATTTTATCATGATTAAAATTAACATCGGTTACGCTAACACCCAGAGCAATTAATACGTCTTGAAACAATCCATCGGCCAGCAAATTGGTTTTATCATAGCCACTAACTTTCGCCGCTGCGATGTTTACACTAGCTTCTGATTCGACTGTTTTCGCCTTGATTTTTACATCATGGTTAACGTCATTATTGCCGTCTTGATTAGCGCTATGGTCAGTTTTAACTTGGCTTGGATAAATACCGTCTCGAGATTGCCATACACTGATCCCCATAGTTGCTAGATAATGAAATTGTTGTTCATTGATGGTCATGTAAATTCTCAAAGCAGTTATAGTAAATATTTGACGGTATAAAACTAATAATGACAGATCGATAGATTAACTTAAACCATTAAATATCATCAATGGATTAATCAACGAATTCAGTCGATTCAAGGGCTATTGGCTGTTTATAACAGCCTGACAATGAAATGATTTTAAAAAGAATAAAACTAGTTGTGTTTTTAATTTCCATTTTCTTAAATATTGTCTATTATTTGTATTAATAACAAAAACTTAATCAGTTGTTATGGCTAAAAAATAATATCGAGCTAATGCTTGAACATTATTAACAACAACTGACCACGGTAAGAATGCTTAACTTTAAATGAGCATTGTCGTCTATCGGTAATCTTGGGGATTTGCGTGAGCGCAATAAATCAATTACCTGATCAAATATCTGAGCTATGGCCCATTGCGGCCTACTTTATTTTATTGCTAATTTTACTGGCAATAATGTTGGCTCTTTCGTATGTACTCGGCCCGAAAACACGGGCACGTAAAACTCATACACCCTATGAGTCGGGGATCATCTCCGTCGATGCACCCAAAAGTCGATTTACCAACCATTTTTTCCTCTATGCAATCTTCTTTGTAATTTTTGATTTAGAAACCATATTTCTGTTCGCCTGGGTAATTGCCTTTGACGAAGTTGGCATCGCTGGTTTCATCGAAGCCGCAATATTTATTGGTATTTTATTGGTTGCGCTTATTTACGTATGGCGAATTGGCGCACTAGAAATTAAACGCAAACACCTTCCTCTACGAGAGTCTGTACCAACCGGAGAAAAATAATAATATGCAATGGTCAATTACCAAAGCCGCGATTGATAAAGAAATGTTGGCATCGAGAAACATTAGTGAAGACGAGCTTAACCGCAATGTGCTTTTTGCTAAACTCGATGACATGATCAATTGGGGCAGAAAAAATTCAATCTGGCCATTTAACTTCGGTTTATCTTGCTGTTATGTCGAAATGGCAACCAGTTTTACCTCCCGTCACGATATTGCCAGATTTGGTGCCGAAGTCATTCGCGCTACACCTCGACAAGCCGACTTAATGGTGATATCCGGCACCTGCTTTCGCAAAATGGCCCCAGTCATCCGTCATCTTTATGATCAATTATTAGAGCCTAAATGGATCATTTCGATGGGGTCATGTGCTAATTCTGGTGGCATGTATGATATTTATTCGGTGGTGCAAGGGGTTGATAAATTCATTCCGGTCGATGTTTACGTGCCCGGTTGCCCACCCAGACCTGAAGCCTTATTAGAGGGCTTATTACTACTGCAAACCAAAATAGCCAACCAACCTCGACCGTTAAGCTGGACCGTTGGCGAACAAGTGTCGAGTAATATTGTTAAGCCGTCGTTGCGCGACATTAAGCAGAAAAGTCGTATTGATGTGACCCACCTAGATGAACCGGATAGCATTTAATGGCTAATAATTTTTTAAAAGATTCAAAGGATTGGCAAGTTGATGAGGCTTTTTTGCTGAGCGATGAGATCCTGGCAATTAATAGTGATTTATCGCTCGAGCCGCAGGTATTAATTGATGCGGTTGAAACCTACTGGATTGATAAGCGCCACTTAGTCATGTTGATGCATATTTTACGCTACCAAGTGCAAAATGGTTTTGATTTTTGTTTCGATTTAACCGCTATCGATGAACGAGTGCGGGAAAATAAATTGTGCGAGCAAGTGCAAGATTTTACCCTGGTATATCATTTGCGCAGTTATTTTCGCAATCGCGATGTTCGCATAAAAGTCGCGTTATCCAATGACGATAAAGTCCTCGACAGTGTGTGTGATATTTGGGCCAATGCCAACTGGTATGAACGTGAAGTCTGGGACATGTTTGGCATTAAATTTCTGCAGCACCCACATTTAACCCGCATTTTAATGCCGCCAACTTGGGTGGGACACCCGTTACTAAAAGAACATCCGGCGCGAGCTACCGAAATGGAGCCTTTTACCCTGTCGGATAACCAACAAGATATCGAGCAACAGGAATTGCAGTTTAAACCTGAAGAATGGGGTATGAAACGGCAAAGTAAAACCAGTGACTTTAGCTTTTTAAATCTGGGTCCTAATCACCCGAGTGTGCATGGTGCATTTCGCATTGTCTTGCAAATGGAAGGTGAAGAAATTATTGATTGCGTCCCTGATATTGGTTATCACCATCGCGGCGCAGAAAAAATGGGCGAACGTCAATCTTGGCATAGCTATATTCCTTATACCGATCGCATTGATTATCTTGGCGGGGTTATGAATAACTTTCCTTACGTGATGGCGGTTGAGCAACTGGCCGGAATAACCGTGCCAGAGCGCGCTAAAGTTATTCGCATTATGACCGCCGAGATGTTTAGAATTTTAAGCCATTTATTATTTTATGGCACTTTTGCTCAAGATATTGGCGCGTTATCGCCGATATTTTATATGTTTATCGACCGAGAAAAACTGTTTGGCATTATTGAAGCCATTACCGGTGCCCGTATGCACCCGAGTTACTTTCGTATTGGCGGAGTCGCTCAAGACTTGCCTAAAGGTTGGGATGGTTTAGTTCGAGATTATGTTAATTACCTACCAAAACGCCTCGACCAATACGAAAAAATGGTCATGGAAAATACCTTAATAAAAGCTCGTACCGTCGATGTTGGCGCCTATTCAACCGCCGAAGCGATAGAGTGGGGCGTAACAGGACCTGGTTTACGTGCTACTGGTTATTCTTGGGATTTACGTAAACAGCGCCCTTATGGTGGTTACGATCAATTTGATTTTGAGATCCCGGTAGGCAGTAAAGGCGACAGTTATGATCGTTGCCGAGTGCGGGTTGAAGAAATGAGGCAAAGTATTCGCATTATTGAGCAGTGTTTAA
>CALJHL010000205.1 GCA_938075435.1 uncultured Thalassotalea sp.
GCTTTTTGCTCATTAAACGATTTTGCTGATAATTTATTTAACTTAGAAAAGTCTACTACGGGCATATATTTACCTACAAGAGCCCCTTGCCATCAAAAAGCGCAAAAGAGATCAGTTAAAATTAGTATTCGTGGGGGGGACAATACCACCCATCATAAATACCATCAAATTTACGAGCATGATTTTCCAATAAATTTTGATAACTAATAATATTATCGTAACTGGCAGGCATCTCCGGGTAGGCGGTAATTTCCCAAGGGTGCTCCGGGTTTTCCAAGTAGGGACAAAAAGACAGTTTTTGATTATTCGCTAATAACACTCGTCCAAATTTTAATGCGTTTGCTTGATCTGGAAAAATCACTGAAAATTGGATTTCTCGAGATCGAGCTAAGTCATCGCCCCTTGATTCCATATTCCACAACATATTACCATTGGGATCGGTAGGGAATTTTGATAAATCTCTATTCACAATGTACACCTCCTTCAGGTGATTATTAATAGTAATTTAATTTAAAGTTTAGCAGCTATTTTTAATTTTGGTTAGGCTGAGTGGTTAGACGATACAATTCAAATATTTCTTTAGTGACCAAATGCTTATAACTGAATAAAGCCTCAGTTAACTGCACTACTTGGTACGCTTGATAATTGTCAGCATCGGTTAAATCCGCCAAATAGTGTTGGTTGTTTTCAATCTCTTCTTTAGTGATGGTAAAGTGCACGTCGCCTACTAGCCCCCACTCCCCCATTTCAGTGATCTCTTCAATTACGCCACCATCAAGATTATAAGTAGAAAAGGTAAAAACGAAACTGCCATCGTTATTTAATTGCGCCAATTCACTAAATTGTTCAAATTCATTACTGTCAGTTCGATACCATTGACCAAAAAGTTGTTCACGTTGATGCATATATTTCCACAATAAAATGGCTGATTCCGTCATTTTCGTAAATATACGCTTAAAGTGCCATTATTTTTATTATTTAGGGCAATTTATTAGTCAAATATCTCCAATGCTATTGCTTGCAATAAGGAACACAGTGATAATTAGTGCATTCCTGTATCACAATAAAATATTATGCCATTCAAGATCACTTCTAAGCTTTTTAAAGCCTTTTTTGCGGCGCTGATCAGCGTCAGTTTATGCGCAACAACATTTGCCGAACAACGGCCATTGCAAGTTAGCGACATTATGAAATTTCGCGCCATTGATTCTCCCCATCTAAGTGATGACGGCAAGTGGCTGGCTTATAGTGCGCAACCAGATAGAGGCGATAGCAGCTACCACATTCAGTCGGTTGATGGTGAAATCAGCTATCAAGTCAATTTTGGAACCACTGGAGTATTTAGCAAGGATGGTCGTTTTATTGCGGTAACTATGGTCGCCGATCTTTTGACCATGGAGCAAGCGGACAAAAAACAAAAAGAAAAGCTTAAAAATAGTTTAGAAGTTATCGAATTAACCAGTGGTAAACGAGCTACGTATCTGAATGTCGAAAGTTTTGCTTTAAGTGACAAGCACGGTTTTTTAGCGTTTTTACAAGCCGATGTTAAGCAAACAGAAAGTGATACTAAAGAAATTGAAACAGATCAAATAGCCAGCGAGCAAGAAAAAAAATCTTTAAGCACTCCTGAAACAACTGAGACGCCAGAGTTAGTAAGCGCCGAAGCAAGTGCCAATAAAGTTAAACTGTATAATAAAAAACGGATCGAACAGTCATTAACTCTGATTAACTTAGAAAATTTTGAACAACAACTTATTAATGATGTCGACAGTTTTACTTTTTCTCCTGAAAAACCGATTTTCGTTTACAGTGTTTCAACTGCTAATGGCGAGACTAACGCCCTTAATGCGATTAATCTAAAAAATCAAAAAAATACCACAATAATTAATAACGACTTGGCCGCGTTCAATAACTTTAGTTGGAATAATGCCGGCACCCGTCTAGCCTTTGGCCAAGGGAAGTTTAGTGAAAAAATTGATGTTCGCCAACATCAAATTAAAATATGGCAAGCAAAAAAGAATAAAATCGAGGTTATCAAAGCCAATGATACCGCTTGGTTTGTCAGCGACTTCAACAAACTTACGTGGAGTAAAGATGATGACCGTTTGTTCTTCGGCTTTAAAGTTAATAAGGAAACGGTCAAATTAATCGACTCGAAACCTGAATCGCAAGCGGATTTATATAATACCGACAAGTTAACTGCAGCCCGAAATTTAAAAATTTGGCATGGCGAAGACCCACTAATAAAAACCAACGAAAAATACCAATTTGGTAAAGATAAAAAGCTGTTATATACCGCCGTTTATCACCTGGATGACAATAACTTAGTCCGGCTTGCTAATAAACAATTAATCAATGTAACAGCCACGGATAACAAAAATGCAGTGCTAGCGAGCACGGATTTACCGTACCGAAAGTTGAGAACATGGCAAGGCTTCCTAAGTGATTTTTACATCGTCGATTTAGAGTCAGGCAAAAAATCTCTGATTGCCAAAAAGTTAAGCACCTCTAGTCCGATTAAATTAAGTGAGTCGGGCCAATACGCGGTTTATTATGAAAACCAAGACTTTTGGTTATACGACCGAGAAAGTCAAGATAAAACCAACTTAACCAAAGAGTTAGCGGTTAGTTTTGCTGATGAAAATCATGATTATCCGAGTAAGACTCCAAGCTATGGTATTGCTGGTTGGTTAGAAGATGATCAAGGTATTTTAGTTTACGATAAATTTGATATTTGGTTACTAAAAATTGACGGTAAAACCAGCAAATGTTTAACCTGTGAAGTTGGTCGCCCAAATTCTTTACAATTTCGAATTAATGATTTAGATAAAGAACAGTCATACATAGGCGCTGAGCAAACCTTATTATTAACCAGCTATAACGACGAATTGAAAAACTATGGTTTTTATCAACTCGATCTAAAGCAGCAAGCTTTAACCAAATTAGTTGAAGAAAATAAAAAATTTAAATTTATCGCTAAGGCTAAAGATGCCGATAAACTGCTGTTTACCCGTGAAGATTTTAACGAGTTCCCAGATTTATGGGTGTCTGATTTAAACCCTGCAACCGGCACAAAACTCACCGATGTTAACCCACAAAAACAGCAGTTTTTATGGGGTGAACCAGAGCTAATTGAATGGCAATCAAGCATGAACGAACCCCATCAAGGCATATTGATTAAGCCGGCTAATTACGTACCAGGGGTAAAATATCCGGTAGTGGTTTACTACTACCGAAAATTTTCGCAACGCATGTACGAGTTTAATGCGATGCGAGTAAATCATCGCCCAAACTTCCCATTTTATACGTCCAATGGTTATGCGGTGTTCTTGCCAGACGTTAATTTTGAAGTAGGCACCCCAGGACACTCCACCAATAAGTCAATTTTACCGGGGATCCAAAAAATAATAGATATGGGCATTGCCGACAAAGATGCCATAGGATTACATGGTCATAGTTGGAGCGGATACCAAACCTTATTCTCAATTACCCAAACGAATATGTTTGCCGCGGCGGTATCTGGTGCTCCGGTGGCTAATATGACCAGCGCATATTCTGGTATACGTTTAGGCACTGGCTTAGCGAGGCAATTTCAATACGAACAAGGTCAATCTCGAATTGGCGCTAGCATGTTTGAACGCCGTGATTTATACATTGAAAATTCACCGGTGTTTTTTGCCGACCGCATCAATACACCATTATTAATGCAATTTGGCGATATTGATGATGCCGTACCTTGGCAGCAAGGTATCGAAATGTATTTAGCAATGCGCCGTCTAGAAAAAGAGGTTATTTTACTGCAGTACGAAGGTGAACCGCATCATCTTAAAAAATATCCGAATAAAGTGGATTACACTATCAAGATGAAACAATACTTTGATCATTACTTAAAAGGCGCGCCAGCGGCAAAATGGATGGTTGAAGGGGAAGCTTATCGGGAAAAAGCCAAGAAAGACTAGATTTTAGTATTCGAAACAATGATACCTAAATGATAAAAAGGCTGCATCTGCAGCCTTTTCAGTTTTATTGTTCTTCTCGTACAAATTTTATTTCAGAAAAACCCATGCGGGCAAATTCTTTTTGACGAAAATTTTTTACAATACCT
>CALJHL010000206.1 GCA_938075435.1 uncultured Thalassotalea sp.
TTTACAACGTTCTATGCGTGGGTCAGAAACCGAATCAAAGTGTGTCAAGAAAGTCGCGCTCATGTTAATTACCTCAATGTATTATATTGAGATCTGATCGTGACTAAAGTAAAAAGTTCAATTTATAATGATCTTGCCGTGGCTTATTCAGACTAATCTATTCAATTATTTGATTTTATTGAAGACATTCATTTACAGTATTTATAAAAAGTTCACCAAAATAACTGTTTATTAACCTTTTAGTTTGCAAATTTCTAAAAATATTATATTATTAGCATTCAAATAATGCTTATATTTCAAATAGATCTCTTTTATGGAGTTATCTTTTATAAGCTAACTTTGTGTCTTTAAGTATTTTTCAGGGGAATGAAAATGAATATAAATAAAAAAATCGGCCTAATCGGCGTTGCGCTGTTATTAACCTTAGGCAGTGGCAGTCTTTATGCTGCTAAAAAGACTATTGAGTTAGCGGAAGGTGAAGTTGTAGATGCAACCGGTACCGACCCTCGTGATTTTAGTGATAAATTTATGCCTTACTGGCGTACCACTGAATTAAAAGATGGTACGGTGAGTAATGTTACTACCGCCTTTGGGATGAGCAAACTCGCCCCCGGTTTAGCATTAACCTATGAAGTCCCGTTATTTAGTCAATTAGATATTTCAGATGCCGATTTGTATGACGGCGGCCCAAGTAAAGTTAATGGTGTCGGTGATCTTAATGTAAGAATGCTTACCATGCTAGGCAAAGCCGGTGGCATGCAATGGCTAGCTGGTGCTGAGCTTTGGTTCCCTACTCATACTGAAGATGCACTGGGTAATGATAGAGCGACATTTGCGCCTTTGGTGGCCAACATCATGGATCTTGACATGCTACCAATGCCAGGTGCGTTTATGGCAATGATGCATTTTTACGAGTTTGATTACTACAAAGGCGAAACCTGTAATGAATTTGGTGTTTGTGAAGACGTTGACGATGTGAGTATGTATAAGGGCCGTTGGTTCTTTATGATCCCTATTAATGAAAAGTACAAACTGTACACGTTAACAGAGATGCAACCAGTATACGATTTTGAAAAGTCTCATTTTTCTTTCTGGATCGCGCCTGAA
Source organism: uncultured Thalassotalea sp. (assembly GCA_938075435.1). Taxonomy (GTDB): domain Bacteria; phylum Pseudomonadota; class Gammaproteobacteria; order Enterobacterales; family Alteromonadaceae; genus Thalassotalea_A. Next base: position 1,108 of record CALJHL010000206.1, read on the forward strand.
TTTGGAACTGGCTATTTTGGTCCGATGATCTATGCTAAACCAGGTTGGGGTATTAACCCAGAAATTGACTACGGTAACGGCATAGTTGATCGTGAATTTAGTTTCGAGATTGGTATGCGTATCATGATGTAGCATTTCGCTACTTCAATAAAAAAGCTAACGATTACGTTAGCTTTTTTTTTGGTTGTTAAACGTTGTTATACGTTATTAAACATAGCTGCTAAGCAAACACTTAATCTTTATATGCGAGACTATGGTTGAATAAAAATAATGGCGAGAATTGGCGTATGCTGACTTTAGGTAGAGCTAAAGTGTCTCGATTTAATGTTCGGCCGCAAATTGCACTAAATCGTCCATCAACTTACGCTTTATTTCAAGTTGCTGCTGAGGATCAATATTGTACTTTGCCCCCAGTAATTGATAGTCATTGTGATTAAGAGAAACGGTGAGTCGTGGCCGTTTTGGCTTTTTATTAATAGGTAAGCCAAGTATCAGCCGAATTTGCTCAGAAGGGCTTAAATTTGCCTCCACCGCAGCTTTGCGAATTTCCTTTTGGACTCGTTCATCCATATCAAACGCTACTTGCACTGCCTTGAGTGCTTTTACACTCGATTGCCATCCTTGAGGTAATTTTCTGTTAGTCATGTTAGCTCCCAGGAAATAAATCGCTAATATCAGACAAGGGTCGGTAATAATTTAAAAATACATCGGTATCACCATCTTGCCAGACTTCAACATCGACAGAGTATTGATCATCATTGCCAGTTAAACTAAATAACTCAAGTGGCTCTCCGGCATCTTTGCCTTCAAATTCACTTGGCGAAGTAAGACGGTAGTCTTGGCGATGAAAATAGCCAACTTTAGCAAATACTGTTTGCCGGTATTGCTCACAGCTCCATTTTTGATCGACATCGGTATTGCCATTCCGAGTTAATAATGCCGTACCCGGAGGCTCAAAGATTTCAGCAAATTCGTCTAAATTAAACAAGCTTGCCACTTCATCTTCCGATAGTTTTAAGGATATTTTTAGCAAGGTTTTATCGTCAACGTCCAAGCTTAAAAATAATTCGACATCACTGTTACCGGTTAATACCCATTCGGTAATTACCTTATGTTCGAATTCATAGCTATTGATGGCCGACACTTGGAATTGTTGTTGGCGAAGTTGCTCGGGTAGGGCAAAGCTATCAGAAATAACAATAATGTCTTTAACCATAAGATCTTGAGGATGCTTAAGGTGGCGAACATTAGCACTTTCTTTATTAAATAATTTCTTAAAAAAGCTCATAAATCATCTCAACACATGAAAAAAAAGACGCTAGGCAGATGCTAACGTCTTATATAACAACTATTTTTGTTTGGCTTTAATGCGTTCAAGAACAGAGTTCGCACTGTTGTCTTGACTACCTATACCAGCTTCTTTAAGTTGTGCTGCCAATGAATTATCGGAATCTTCAGCGTCTAATACTTCAGCCGCTTTTAATTGGTCGTCAAATTTTTGTTGTTTGGCTTTAATGCGTTCTAATGAATCTTTAGCACTTAACAATTTCGAGTTACTCGAGGCAAAATTATCGGTAATCGCCGACGTTGCTTTTTGCACGCTTTCGGTGGTTTTAACCATAGATAATTGACGCTTATGTTCAGCAACTTGACGTTCACTTTTCTTTACTAATTCTTTTAAACGGTTGGCATTAGTGGAAAAACTGTCTAGAGATTGTTGCTGAGCTTCTAACTCAGATTCTAAACTAGCAATTTTTTCAGCGACTTGTAGCGCCAATGCGTCATTACTCTTTTCTAATGCCTGTGCCACATAACCTTCATGTTCACTTATGTCACGTTTTAGACGATCAACGTCTCTACTTGAGGCCATTTGTTGGGCCATAACCGAAGTAAGATCTCGTTTCGCTTTGGTTAAGTGATTTTCGGCATCTCGAATTTCTTGCTCGAAAATTCGGGTAGCATTCGCATCGACAATGCCTTCACCAATTTCAGTAGCTCCGCCACGGATCGCGGTCATAATTTTCTTAAAAATACTCATAATTTCTCCTTCAATCCTACTAAATTAGGAATTCGCCCATGTCATCGATAACTTCGATAGCATTATTGCTTAATACTGCCAACTCGTGCTCTATATCACTAAATGTTGAACTTATTGCTAAGGCACCAAAGATCACATACTTGTCTGCTATTTTAGAAAACGACGATAATGGCATCGGTATATTCATTTCCAACATTGCTTCTAGCATTGCAACTCGTTGTTCACTTTTGACTTCTTCTTCACCCCACAGGTAAGTGATGCAAATAACCTGGTCATCGGTTACCGAGACAAATACAGGTAACTCCTCACGGCCACTTAGGGTGATTTGTAATACATCAACTTCACCAGAAATTGGTTGGCAATCAAACAACAATCCAGTATCTGAATTATCGGTCAAGCCATTAAGGTGATGTGCAATCTTATGTATGTTCATGGTTATCCTTATGGTTTCTAGACATTGCTTAGACACTTTGCTATTAATTGACTAAGACATATTATGTCATTGGTTGTAAATTTAGCACACTGACATAATATGTCAAAGGTTAATTTTGTAAATTTGCATTATTTAGACCTTGCTGGTTTTTCCAAGCTTGCTGGTGGTACTGATAAATCTGGTGCGAGCCTAAATAATTTATTTTTATCTGTTGCTGATCTTTATAATAATCTTTTGGAAAAATAAATGCTGATTTGATCATATTAAGATTTAGCCAAGGGTGGGCAACCGTCAAGTTTGTTAAATTATTTAATCTTTGCAGTGGCGCTGCACCCATTTTATTGGCAATGGTCCAACCCCATTCACCAAAACTTGGGACATTGTCGTGTAGTTGTTCTACCCCATCAAAGCCAGCGGCTTTAATGGTTTTACCGACGGCAATAAACGCATTTTTAGCATGATACGGGCTTGTAGATTGCACCATCATTAGGCCATCACCAGCTAATAAATGCTTAAGTCGGGCATAAAAGTTGACCGAATAAAGCTTATTTAGGTCGGGGTGGCTAGGATCGGGTAAGTCAACAATGATGGCATCAAAAACTTGGCCGTTAGCTAATAAATTGTCGATGGCTAAAAAGGCATCTTGATTTAAAATAGTGACTCGCCGGTCGAGTAAACTTTGCTCGGTTAAAGCGTCGATTTTATCGGCAAGACTGGCGCTTAAATATTTTTCTGGGTGTTTAAATAACTCAACCAATTCCGTGTCTAAATCGAT